>CAZVGY010000083.1:0-16483 GCA_964627015.1 uncultured Desulfobacteraceae bacterium | reverse complement strand
TTGACTGAACGTTCAGTCAAATTTAACCGGCTATTAAATTTTGTCAAGCATTTTTTGGAGATCCACTTTCAAGAACCGCATTCCGGGTTGGATATTGGTGAAATTCAGTCAGCCTTTTTCAAAAACCTCTCATAAATTCGTAAAAATTTTGTTTATATAAAATATTTATGATAACTTCGTTTCTCATTGAAAAGTAATATCTTGGTAGCGGGCAAAAAATTACTTTGATTGCCCGATATTTGACCTTGACAAAGTTTTCTATAACTTTATTCTATTTATTTATCTTTCATGCACAAAATCAGAATCCCCTGCTGAAATCTTTGATAATCACTTCCCGATTTTTCGGGGAATCCAGAAAGGAATATCGTATGACGAGCAATGAAATAATTGACCTATTGTACGGTACACTTCGTACTACCGGAATATTCAACTTCCAATGGAATATAGTTATAATGTGGGGAATCGGATCCCTTTTCATGTATCTTGCTATCGCTAAAAAATATGAACCGCTCCTCCTTCTTCCCATTGGATTCGGAATCTTTATTGTCAACTTTCCTCTCGTACCCTTAATGGGTCACTCGGACGGCCATGCCCACCTGTTACAGATCTTTTATCATTATGGGCTTGAATGGGAGGTCATACCCTGTGTCATTTTCCTTGGGCTTGGAGCCATGACAGATTTCGGTCCCCTCATAGCCAATCCAAAGACCTTGCTTATCGGGGCTGGTGCTCAACTTGGAGTCTTTATAACTTTCACTGGAACCGTACTGGTCGGCTTCACCCTGAAAGAGGCCGCCTCCGTCAGTATAATCGGAGGGGCGGACGGCCCCACGACAATATATCTTACCCAACATCTGGCGCCCCAACTGCTGGGTCCTAACGCCCTGGCCGCTTATTCCTATATGGCCATGGTCCCCCTCATTCAGCCACCAATAATGAAGCTTATTACAAGCAGTAAGGAAAGAAAAATCCGGATGCGTCAATTACGGCCTGTATCAAGGCAGGAAAAAATCCTGTTTCCCCTTATAACAGCAGGCATAGTGGCATTACTTGTGCCTTCTGTAATCCCGCTGATGGGCATGTTCATGCTCGGGAATCTCATGAAAGAGAGTGGGGTTGTCAGCAGGCTGACAGAAACGGCCCAGGGTTCTCTCATGAATATAGTGACCATCTTTCTCGGAATCTCTGTAGGGGCTACAATGCATGCGGATAAATTCCTGAGCTGGAAGCCCCTTTTCATTTTTGGGCTGGGGCTGCTTGATTTTGCTGTTTGTACTGTCGGCGGGATTCTTACTGTAAAAATAATGAACCTTTTCCTGAAAGATAAAATCAACCCTCTCATAGGAGCTGCAGGTGTCTCTGCTGTGCCAATGGCCGCTCGTGTTGCCCAGGTTGAAGGGCTAAAATACGATAAAACCAATCACCTTCTGATGCATGCAGTTGGCCCGAATCTGGCTGGCGTCATAGGTTCTGCAGCGGCCGCAGGAATGTTCATCGCCATGTTTGATTAGTTAGTCACCATTTAATTTATGTAAAAAATCAAAGAGGTTTGGCCTAAAAGTCTCATAATTCCAAAAGGACTCTAAAATGAAAAAAATTCTGTTTCTTATTCTTGTATCTTTTGTAACTCTTTCTTCTTATTCCCAGGCTGAAAAGTTCCTCGAAGTTCCCGTTATTCAACAGGGAAAGGAATTGAGCAGAACTGAAGCCAGATTGGAAATAAAAACAGACCTTTCACACGATGCAGTACTGTCTTTTTACAGGGAAGCACTCAAAGGATATGAGGATATAAAATTCCGCGACTGGAAAGATTCTACTTATATTGAAGACGATGGGAACCGGCCATGGCATTCAATTACAATATCTAAAGAAGACAGGAACGGTAGCACAGTATTTATTATGAAGGATAACTGGTCATGGATAATCGGGACCCTCGTTCTCAGGTATATAGGTGTTTTTGTAGTGCTCATGATTCTGCTGTTAGCTATGGTGATCTCGGGAAAGATTATTTCCGCCTCATTCAAGGGTGCTGAAGAAAAAAGGGCCGAAAAAAACCAGCCCCAATCTGCTGCATAAAATGAGCCTCTCCCCCTCCATGGGGAGAGGCTCATGTATAAATATTTTCCTAATAAAAATGGATCTTAAGATCTTTTAAAGAGGGATATTCCCATGTCTTCTCTCTGGAATAGAATCTTTTTTATTTTGTAGCATCATGAGGGCACTTATTAACCTGGGCCGCGTTTTTTCGGGAAAAATAATGCTGTCTATATAGCCGAGCTCCGCGGCCCTGAAAGGGCTTGCAAAATTATTCCTGTATTCTTCAACGAGTCTCGCCTTTGTTGCATCCGGGTCATCCGCCTCGGCTATTTCTTTTCCGAATACAATATTGACAGCTCCATCAGGCCCCATCACGGCAATTTCAGCCGTAGGATACGCATAATTTATGTCTCCACCATGATGTTTGCTTGACATCACATCATATGCGCCTCCATAGGCCTTACGGGTAACCACGGTAATTTTGGGTACAGTTGCCTCACAATACGCATATATAATCTTTGCGCCGTGCTTAATAATCCCTCTATATTCCTGATTAACCCCTGGTAGAAATCCAGGGACATCAACAAAGGTTATCAATGGTATATTAAAACAGTCACAGGTGCGCACAAATCGAGCGCACTTCATAGAAGCGTCGATATCCAGGCAACCTGCCAAAAATTTGGGCTGATTAGCAACAATCCCCACAGACATTCCGTTCAGGCGTCCGAACCCCACCACCATATTTTTCGCGTAGTGTCTTTGAACCTCAAAAAAATAATTATCATCGAGTACTCCGCGGATAATAACCTTCATATCATAAGGTATCCTCGGATTGGCAGGGACAACCTTATTTAACGCTTTGTCCGTCCTTTTTGGATCATCTGTGCATTCCAGTACAGGAGGCCGCTCACGGTAATTCTGAGGTAGATATCCCAGGAGTTCC
Source organism: uncultured Desulfobacteraceae bacterium (assembly GCA_964627015.1). Taxonomy (GTDB): domain Bacteria; phylum Desulfobacterota; class DSM-4660; order Desulfatiglandales; family Desulfatiglandaceae; genus CAZVGY01. The sequence continues at coordinate 13,503 of CAZVGY010000083.1, read as the reverse complement.
TTAACTCTGTCAAGGGCGGCTTTGTCAGAATCTTCTGCAAAATGGGCCACGCCGCTCTTGGTATTATGGGTCATGGCGCCTCCCAACTCCTCTGGCGAAACCTGTTCGGATGTTACTGACTTTATCACCTGAGGGCCTGTGATAAACATATTACTCGTCTGCTTTACCATTATGGTAAAATCGGTGATTGCGGGAGAGTATACAGCGCCCCCCGCACATGGTCCCATAATTACAGAAATTTGAGGGACCACTCCTGATGCCCACACATTACGTTTAAATATCTCCCCGTAGCTCCCTAGACTTACAACACCTTCCTGGATTCTAGCCCCCCCGGAATCATTCAGACCAATTAAAGGGGCTCCGTTCTTTATAGCCAGATCCATAATTTTGCAGACTTTTTCCCCGAATGGTCCGCTGAGAGACCCCCCAAACACAGTGAAATCCTGGGAAAAAACAAAAACAGGTCTGCCACTTATAGCCCCATAGCCTGTAACTACACCATCTCCTGGGATTCTTTTATTCTCCATTCCGAAATCATGACACCTATGGACGACAAACTTGTCAATTTCTTCAAAACTATCCTTATCTAAAAGGTAGTCGAGCCTTTCTCTAGCGGTGAGCTTACCCCTTGCATGCTGCTGGTCGATTCTCTTCTGGCCACCGCCCAGTTCCGCCTCCAAATTTCTTCTTTCAAGTTCCTTGATTTTATCTTCGATATCCATAGGGGCTCTCCCAAGGCCAGTGCTTTTACACAAAAAATACCCATAAAAGCTGGGCCGAACTCGTCTTCAGAACACAGAAGCTCACTCTAGAACTACCATGACAGCATCAGCCTCCACGGCATCCCCTTTGCTGCATCTCACCTCTTTAACAGTGCCAGATTCGCTGGCGACCACTGGCAACTCCATCTTCATTGCCTCAATAATGACCACTTCGTCTCCTTCGTTTACAGTATCTCCCGGACTCACCTTTACGTCTATCACCTTTCCCCCCATGGGGGCAGTAATTTCTCTCACGGTCAACACCTCCTCGGACTTTTTCCCCGGAATCACTCGAATCCGGGTCTTTCAATGGAAAAATTTATATCTTAGTGCTGCTAAAACGGTACTATTCAAAGGCATCTATTAACATTTAAAGCACACCCCTTGTCAAGAATAATATGCCTTCAGCAGCAGTTGCGATTTGCAGAGGCTTCCCCGAAAACCCAGCGATAGAACCATAACAGCCATAACAGTCCAAAATCTAATATATTTTTTCTGTTTCAAGCCATAAAAAACAGCTAATTTAATTAAGGCTATTGTCAGGGCTTTAAACTAAGAAAAACGGTGGGTTGATAGATACCAGATTATTGATGTGAAAGATTATATGACTTGGCCGATACTGTATAGATAATAACAAGGCATAAGGGAATGTATAGATTTCTTGACACAACTTTTTAAATTAACTAATCTTGTCTCGCTAAAAGGCTAAACCATAGAAAAAAATATGAAATATTTAAGGAATTCTGATTTGGGCACTGACGTGCTTAAGGAGGATAATAATGCCAACCTACAAATGGGTAGCAGAAACTAAAAAAGGCAGAATCCTCAAAGGTGAATTGGAGGCGGCAAACGAAAAAATCGCTGAGATGCAACTTAAGCGGCGAAATCTCAAAATTAAAAAATTAAAGCAAAAGCCGAAAGACCTGTTTGAAAATGTCGCCTTTATGCAACCCAAAATCACTAAAAAGGATATCGTCATTTTCACCAGGCAGTTCTCAACAATGATCGATGCAGGCCTTCCTCTTGTCCAAGGCCTGACCATACTTGCGGAGCAGGCGGAAAACAAAACCTTCCAGGTCTTGCTGAAGCAAGTGACTAAAGATGTAGAAGGTGGTTCCAGCCTGGGAGAAGCGCTGGCCAAACATCCAAAAGTCTTTGACAATCTCTTCGTCAATCTGGTAGCCGCTGGAGAGGTAGGCGGTATCCTGGACACTATCCTGCAAAGGCTTGCAGCCTATATTGAAAAAGCTGAAAAGCTCAAGTCACAGATCAAGGGGGCTATGACCTACCCGATCGTAGTCATGGCCATCGCTATTATCGTTATAGCCGTAATCCTGATCTTTGTAATACCCGTTTTTGAAGATATGTTCAAAGGCATGGGTTCCGCTCTTCCTGTCCCAACCCAGATAGTAGTAAATATGAGTCGTTTCATGAAGGGAAATATCCATTACTTAATTGGCGGTTTTGTAGTACTTGGATTCATATTCAAAAAATACAGAAACTCTAAAATTGGAAAAAGACAGACAGACTCTTTAGCCCTGAAGCTTCCGGTATTCGGCCCTATGCTCAGGAAGGTGGCCGTTGCAAGATTCACACGTACCCTTGGCACAATGCTTCAAAGTGGTGTACCGATACTTGATGGTCTGGAAATCGTTGCAAAAACTTCCGGTAACGTCATATTGGAAGAGGTAATTTATGAAGTCCGTGCAAGTATTGCCGAGGGACAAACGATTGCAGAGCCGCTTTCTGAATCCGGAGTTTTCCCCAGCATGGTAGTTCAAATGATCTCAGTTGGAGAGGCGACCGGCGCGCTGGATACCATGCTCGAAAAAATTGCAGATTTCTATGACGATGAGGTGGACACTGCGGTTGAGGCGATGACCTCCATGCTTGAACCTTTGCTTATGGTTTTCCTTGGAGGTTCAATAGGTGGCTTGGTCGTGGCTATGTACCTGCCTATTTTCAAAATGGCGGCAGCGGTGGGGTAAACATCGCGTCATGATCAGCTCTGATCCGAAAATTTCCCAATCGGAGCTCTCCGGTCGTCTTCAGACCCTCATGCTCTTGAGGGTTATCTTTGTATCTCTTCTCCTTGGTGCGTCCGTATTTGTCCAGGTAAAAGAAACTCAGACCTACTTTGGTCATATACAAACCTCTCATTATTTTCTTATCGCTGTCATATACGCCCTCACATTTGCATATGCGATAATTTTTAAATATTCAAAAAACCTTCTCTGGTTTGCCTACCTCCAGCTGTTTTTTGACACTCTCTTTATAACAGCAGTTATATACACTACCGGAGGTATAGAGAGTATATTTTCCTCCCTTTACAATCTTTGTATCATTTACGGAAGCATTATGCTTTATCGAAAGGGGGGCCTGATTGTAGCGTCCAGCAGCAGTATTTTTTATGGTTTGCTGTTGGATTTCCACTATTATGGTGTTATTCATCCCCTAGGGACCAGATTGAACTATCCTGAAGGGTATCAGAGCGCTCAGCTTTTTTTTACCATACTTGTCAACATTGTTGCTTTCTATCTAGTCGCCTATCTCAGCAGTTATGTCTCCGAAAAAGCAAGAAAAACCGATGTTGAACTCAAGGCAAAACAGGTGGACGTCGACAATCTGGAAATTCTCAATGAAAGCATCATAAATAGCATAACATCAGCCCTGATTGCCTTGGACGGAAGTGACAAAATCATCCTCTTTAATCCTGCAGCAGAAGAGATCTTTGGCTGCAAAGGAGATCAAGCCTTTGGCCGTCAAGTTAGACATGTCCTCCCCTTTCTTTCAGATTATCTTGATAAAGAGGAGTCAGTGCTTGCTAACAATAGATCCAGAAATACCATACCCTTTATTGACATCCCTTTTATCAAGAAGTCTGACAGCGAACAGGTATATCTGCGACTTTTAATATCACCTCTCCATCTTATGACAGGGGGTCAAAAAGGGCGCATTCTTGTCTTTCAAGATATGACACAGATCAAGCGAATCGAGGAGGAAATGAAAAAGGTAGAAGGCCTGGCCCTGGTCGGTGAGCTTGCAGCAGGAATCGCACATGAAATCAAGAACCCCATGGCATCGATCAGCGGGTCAATCCAGATGCTGAAAAACGGGCAGGAAATGAATAACATCAACCGCAGGCTGATGGACATAGTTTCCAGGGAGATAGACCGTCTGAACAACCTAGTAAACGACTTCCTTGTTTTTGCAAGGCCCAAAAAAATAAATTCAAAGGAATTCAATCTGAACCATCTTATTCTTGAAGCGCTCGAACTGTTTAAGAACAGCCGACATTGGAATGATAATCTGATGATTCGTACAAATTTTATACACTCGATAAGGATAAAATCAGATCCCGAACAGATAAGGCAGGTCCTGTGGAACCTGTTTTTAAATGCCTCTGAAGCCATGCCTGAAGGGGGTACTTTATACGTCATGACTGATCTTGTGGATAGGCAAGAATCAGATCAAGGCGACGCAAAAATTATTATACGTGATACCGGCCAAGGCTTCAGCAAGGAAGCCCTGCCCAGGCTTTTTACTCCTTTCTACACCACAAAAGAGAAAGGCTCTGGATTGGGTTTGGCTATAGTAAAAGGAATAGTGGAAGAACTCCATGGAAGGATATCCGGTGATAACAGCCCTGAAGGAGGAGCCGAGATCAGCCTGCTTCTTCCACTTTCATTCCCGAACAATACCCCAGGTCAGAGGAATGAACAGGAAGCGGACGTCAATAATCCACATTACTGTGCTGTCTGAAGTTGTTAATTCTTTCAGGGCTACAATTTAGAATTAAGTGAACATAGTTTTTTAGTCTTTAGATTGATGAATTGTACCACATGTCTCAGTTACATAGCACCTATAACGAGAGTATTTTATGTCCCTATTAGAACAGCGTTGGTTTTCAGATATCAGCCGTCCGAGTCGATATCTGGGTAAAGAAATCAATTCCGTGATCAAAGAGCAGGATAAGATAGAACTATCAATGGCACTCGCTTTTCCTGATATATACGAAGTGGGGATGTCCCATTTGGGTCTTAAAATCCTTTATAATATTCTTAACGAACAAGAGTGGCTTGCTGCAGAAAGGGTATTTTCACCATGGGTCGACCTTGAAAATCAATTGAGGCGATCCTCACTACCTCCAACAACTCTTGAATCAGGCCGATCAATTTCAGACTTTGATATCATTGGATTCAGTCTTCAGCATGAGCTTTCATATACGAACGTGCTAAATCTACTGGACCTTGCAGGTATCCCCGTATTCGCCAAAGATAGAGGGCCTGATGTTTCGCTTATTATAGCGGGTGGACCTGCATGCTTTAACCCGGAACCGGTTGCAGATTTTTTCGATTTAATGGTAATCGGCGATGGTGAAGAAGTAACCCTCGAAATATGCAGAGCAGTCCGCCAGGCAAAAAAGGAAAGGGTGAAGGACAGAAGAGAATTGCTCAACAGGCTTCGCAGGATCAGAGGAATATATGTGCCCTCTTTTTTCTCCGTCTGCTACAAGCGCGACGGGACTATTGAAGAAGTAAAACATCTAATCAATGACTATAAGACTGTGAAAAAAGCCATTATCCCGGATATAGACGACTATCCATTCCCTGAACGCCAGATTGTACCCTTTACTGAGCTTGTTCATGACCGAGTGGCTATAGAAATATCCCGTGGATGTACCCGGGGCTGCAGGTTCTGCCAGGCGGGTATGATATACCGGCCAGTGAGGGAACGGAGCCCTGATTCTATACTCGAAAAAGCAGATAACGCCCTGAGACTGACCGGTTATGATGATCTCTCACTCCTCTCCCTCAGCTCCGGAGACTACAGTTGTATAGAACAACTGCTGGGAGTCCTTATGGACAGGCATTCACAGAATAATGTCTCCGTAAGTCTCCCATCGCTTAGGGTTGACAGTCTCAGCCGCTTCCTGATCGAACAGGTAAAAAGAGTAAGAAAAACAGGCTTTACTCTTGCCCCTGAGGCTGGGAATGATCGCCTTCGAAGAGTCATTAATAAAGGACTTACCAATGATGAAATCATAAAAATGGCCAGGTCCATTTATGATGCCGGGTGGAACCTTATCAAGCTCTATTTCATGATAGGGCTTCCCTTTGAAGAAGAAAAAGACCTTTTTGATATTATTGATCTTGCAAAAAAAATCGCATCCCTCGCTGGTAAAAAAGGTAAAAAACCTAAGCTCAATGTCAGCGTAGCGACTTTTGTTCCCAAATCCCACACCCCTTTCATGTGGGCTCGACAGATAACCCTTGAAGAAAGTCGAAAGAGAATAGAATTCATTCGAAAAGGACTCAGAAATACCCGTGTAAGGGTAAAATGGAACCAGCCCGAATTAAGCTGGCTTGAAGGAGTCTTCTCAAGAGGAGACAGGCGCCTCTCCAGAGTTCTCTGGGAGGCCTTCAATCTCGGAGCAAAATTTGATGCTTGGACTGAACACTATAGCATGGAAATTTGGGAGGAGGCTTTTACAAGGGCGAATTTGGACCCGATGTTTTACCTTAATAGAGATAGACACCTCGACGAAATTCTACCATGGGATCATATAAAATCAGGTGTAACAAAATCTTTTCTCAAAAGAGAGTGGGACAGGGCGATTCTGGAAGAGGAGACCCCCGATTGCAGAATTAAATGTCACAAATGTGGAGTCTGCGATCATCAAACCATAGACCCTGTTATCCATGGTCCCTGGCAATCTTCCCAGGTCCAGAAAAACTCTCCTGCTGAGGATCCTTCTGCACTCCCCATAATCTACCGCCTTAAATTCACAAAGCTTGGACAGGCAAGGCACCTGGGTCACCTTGAGCTGGTTCAAGCCTTTATAAGAGCTTTTAGACGAGCGGGAATAAAACTCGTCTATTCAAAGGGATTCCACCCCATGCCTAAGATATCTTTTATGACTGCACTCCCGGTAGGCACTGAAAGTCTGGAAGAAACATTTGACATTGAAACATTAATTCCGATAGACCCTGCTGAACTCAAAAACAGGCTCAATCCCCAGATGCCTCTGGGTATTGAGCTAACCGAAGCTGAGAAAATTACACAGGCCCAGAAAAAGTTTATATTAAAAGAAAGCCGATTTCTGGTCACCCTGGAAAATATAAAACTCGAGCAGGAAAAGCTACATGCCTTTCTCAAATCAGATCATTTTTATGTTGTAAAAACAGGCAAAAAGGGCCACCATAAAATCGATGCTAGGGCCGTTGTAACATCCATGAGCTTTGCGTCACCTGATAAAATAAAAATTTCATTGAAACATGCCAATGGTCCTGAACTAAAGCCATCTGCAATAGTGAAGAGTGTGTTCGAATTAGATAACGGTCACATGAAAGGCGTGAGGGTGCTAAAGACATCTCAGGTCCTTAATAGCTAAAGCAAGTTGAGGTGAAGAGGCAATTGAAATTAAAGGCATAGTACAGTAGTGTTTTATATGATCCAAAGGCGAAGGTTGTTTATGCCCAGTGAACTGATTATAAACGTCAGGCCTCATGAGACCAGGGTTGCCCTGGTGGAAAACGGGATTATAGTAGAACTTCATGTCGAACGAAAAACTGGTCAGGAATTGATGGGCAACATATACCGGGGAAAAGTCGTAAGAGTTCTTCCCGGCATGCAGGCTGCTTTTGTAGATGTTGGGCTTGACAGAACGGCCTTTCTATATGTCTCCGACGTACACAAGGACTTTACTGAATTAGAAAAAATGCTCCTTGAAGGCAATATTAACGGTGACTTTGGACTCCTTGGCTCCAGTCGAACACAAGCTAATCACTTTCAAAGAGACAGCCTTTTAATCGAAGACCTGCTTAAAGAAGGCCAGGAAATAATGGTCCAGGTCACTAAAGAACCGATCGGCAACAAGGGGGCACGGCTGACATCCCATATTTCCATACCTGGGCGCCACCTCGTTTTAATGCCTACTGTCAATCACATCGGTGTATCACGTAAGATAGAGGATAAAGGAGAAAGAGAACGTTTAAAAGAAATTATTCAGGAAATCAGACCCTGTGATATCGGTTTTATTGTAAGGACTGTAAGCGAAGGAAACCCACAGGAAAAACTGGTCTCCGAAATGGACTTTCTGTTGAAGCTCTGGACAGGTATCCAGACCAAAATGAGCAGCAAATCGGGAACCAGGCTTCTACACAAGGACTTGTCCATTTCGTTACGTGCTGTTAGAGACCTCTTTACTAGAGAAGTGGATCGCCTCATTATCGACTCCAAGGAAGATTTTGACAATATAATGGAATTTATAGAGGCCTTCGCTCCGAGATTGAAAAACTCAGTGGAACTCTATGAAGGCCCGGAACCGATTTTTGACGCCTTCGAAATTGAGATTGAGATATCCCGAGCCCTTGAAAAAAAGATATGGCTGAAATCAGGAGGGTATATAGTTATCGAACTCACTGAAGCCTTGACTGCTATAGATGTAAACACAGGGAGCTATGTAGGCAAGAGAAATGTAGAGGAAACGATACTAAAGACAAATCTGGAGGCAGTGAAAGAAATCGCCTATCAGCTTCGCTTCAGGAACATAGGGGGTCTCATTGTCATCGATTTTATAGATATGGAAAAAAAAACAAACCGGGAACGAGTCTTTATTTCACTCAAGGAGGCCCTGAGCAAAGACAAGGCAAAGGCCAACATACTCCGCATGTCTGACCTGGGCCTTATAGAGATGACCAGGAAAAGGACACGCGCCAACTTAAACACTTTGCTCACAGAACCTTGCTTCTACTGTGAAGGAAGGGGGATGCTTAAATCCAAACGCACGATCTGTTACGAAATATTTAGAGATATTGAAAGAGAATGTGCGGAAAATGGCTCAGTAAACGATATTTTTGTTAATGTTCCTCCTGAAATAGACAATGTCCTGAGAGAGGAAGAACAAGAATCTATCATGGATTTGGAAAAAAGAATAAATAAGAGGATTACTATAATGCCTAAAAATCATTTTCATCTTGAACAATATGAAATAGAAGTCTAATTTAATGAATCTAATAAACCGGAAACCAATATTGAGGATATTATGAAACCGGTTGAATACATAGCCTCTGGGCTGACTGACGTGGGCCTTAAGAGAGAAGGAAACGAAGACTCCTTTTCTGTAGACGACAATTTAGGTCTTTACGTTGTTGCCGATGGAATGGGTGGCCACCTCGCTGGAGAGGTAGCTAGCCGTGTTGCAGTTGATTTGATAAATAAAAGTTATCGGACATGGGCTGAGCTTGAGACCCCTATCGATCTAATTTTCGGTAATCCTGATAAGACACTATCCCGGCAGGGAAACTATATTTCCAGCAGCATCAAACTTGCAAACCGTGTTATATTTGAAATGGCAACTGAGCATGAGCAATACAACGGTATGGGGACGACAGTAGCACTACTTTTGGTCATGCCCAAACAGATTATTTGCGCCAATGCTGGAGATAGCCGAATTTACCTCGTGAGAAACGGAGAAATTGAGATGCTCTCCAAAGACCATACAATAGTGGCCGAACAGGTTGAAATGGGCGTCATGACGCCTGAAGAGGCTAAAAACTCTCCTATGCAGCATGTCCTAACAAGAAACCTGGGTTCTTTTAAAGATGTGGTTCCAGAAATCTTTGAGATAGAGCCAGTCGACAATGACCGTTTTGTACTATGCAGTGACGGACTGACAGATCTTTTGTCTGACGATGAAATCCTTGCAATGATCAAGGGGGTAGACAATCCTGAAGTGCTTTGTCGTGCTCTGGTAGACACTGCATTAAAAAGAGGCGGGCACGACAATACGACTGTTATATCTGTTTTTATTCAAAGCGACAATAAATCAAAACCCGGAACTGTTAAAAAAGTCGGTGGTCTTCTGGCAGACACTATGACACTTACACAAAAAATGGCAAAATTGGTTAAACCCTAAAATATAAGCTTGCTTTTACATGGTTTAGCATGGTATTAGGTGAAAGGTTAAGCCATAATGGAGGGAATGAATCATGACTAAGCTTATTTTGACCTTTAACAAGCAGGTGGTTAAGGAATTCCCTTTTGAAAAAGACAGTCTTACAATAGGTCGAAAGCCGGAAAACGATATTCAGATTGATAATCTTGCCGTATCCACATACCACGCCAGGGTCGACAAGACAGGTTCTGATTATATCCTTACAGATCTTCAGAGCACTAATGGTACTTTTGTAAGAGACAAAAGGATTACTTCCCATAAGCTACAGCACGGAGACAATATTATTATAGGAAAGCATGTCCTGGTGTTTGCCGCTTCAGCCGGTGCTCAAAGCGAAGCAAAAAAACCTGCTGACAAAATGGACATGGATAAGACAATGATGCTGGACACAGCTAAGCAGCGGGATCTGCTTGCAAAAGCAAAAGAAAAAGCCGCTGCTAAAGCTCCTCCCAAGGAAGAACATGTTGGAGTTTTGACCTTTTTGGACGGCTCGGGGAGAGGTGAAATAGAACTGAAAAAAAAGCTCACAAGATTGGGTAAATCGAGCGATTCAGAGGTACAGCTTTCAGGTCTCATGATGGGGGCAACCGCGGCTACTATAAGCAGAAGGCCCTCCGGATATACTATTGCTTTTGCTGGCGGAATGACAAAGCTTAAGGTTAACGGACAAGTTGTAAAAGAGAGCGTACCTTTAAAGGACTTTGATACGATTGAAATAGGCGCTCACAAAATTCAATTTTACAACAAGGAAACCACTTCAAATTCGTAATTAGACCTCAGATAGTAGTCTTCCTCATTTTCTTGAGATTAGCTAGTCCATCTTCTATCTGCTTTTTGGTAAATTTTTTTTGACATTTGGTGCATTGGTATATTTCATCCACCAATTTGTCATATATTAGATCATCGGAAAAATTGACTCCGTGGAACCGAAGGGAAAATCTATATATAAGTTTAAATTCTCTATTTTCACAGGAATCACACGAAAAATAATCCTGAACAGCATCCATTCAATCTTCCTCCTAGAGAACTTTTTTCGGGAAGTCCCTTACGTAAAAAGGTTCGGATTTCACGGTACTGGGTTTAACCTTTTTGGAGGATTTTTACAATATCTTTTTTAAACAGTACCGAGTCTGGAATCTCAGCTATGATAAAGGCTTTTGAGGAAACGCATTTGATGTGAATATTTTTTGGAGCCACCGTGCGGAATTGAACCGCAGACATCCTCATTACGAGTGAGGTGCTCTACCAACTGAGCTACGGTGGCTTGACGGAAAAGCAATATAATAGCTTTTTTGCTGACTGTCCATGATTTTTTGTCAAACACTTACAGAGCTCCCCTTTATATTAAGACTTTAAAAAGGAAAGAAATGAAAAAACCCGAGGAGTATATTATCTTCCCTCTTGACCTGCATGACCGAGAAAGAGTCATGTCCTATGTCCGCATGTTAAAGGGAATAGTAGGTCTCTATAAAGTGGGACTGGAACTATTTATAAGCCAAGGACCGGATATAATCAAATCTATCCATGATGAAGGCAATGCGGGCATATTTCTTGATCTGAAACTTCATGACATACCCGCTACCGTCAAAAGAGCCTTCATTGCGGCCAGCCTATATGAACCTGAATTTGTGACAGTTCATTGTGATCAAGGAAACGGAATACTCAAAGAAGTGGCTGACGACAACCCCGGCGGGACAAAAATTCTGGGTGTTACACTCCTAACGAGCCTCAGCAAAAATGACCTTCTCAATTCCGGATATGCGAGAGAATATACGGAAGAACTCTCCCGGATGGTTCTCCTGAGAGCACAGATAGCAAAGGATGCAGGTTGCCATGGTGTTGTTTGCTCGGGGCACGAGGTGGCCGAAGTTAAAAAAACACTTGGATCCGATTTTATTGTTGTGGCTCCAGGGATAAGACCAGCGTGGTCTTTAGTGGGGATGGATGACCAAAAGCGCATTATGACTCCCGCCGACGCTATTCGGCAGGGAGCGGATTATATTGTGATAGGTCGACCTATCCGGGATGCAAAAGATCCAGCTGGTGCAGCAATGAAAATAGTCGAAGAAATAGCTTCAGCCCTTTAGCATAAGCTCATCCCTGGGAACAGCCATGAGTGTGACCAAAGCCTTGGCAGCAAGGATCTCTTCTTTTCTTAGATCGAAAATTTCGGATTCAGAAATAATAATCTGACGCCCTTCCCTTATTACGCTGGAATGGCAGGTAAGGACGTCACCGTGGGCGGGTCTCAAAAAGTTGATCTTGAATTCAATAGTGAGGATCTGAAATTGCTCCGGCACCACTGTGAAAGCAGAATATCCAGCCGTATGATCGGCCATGGTCGCCATAACGCCAGCGTGGATAAAACCATCCTGCTGACGGTGCTCTTCTGAAATATTGATCCTTGATTGGAAATAGCCTTTAAGAACCAACTCCGCTTCAAATCGGCAATATTTTATAAATCCACGGCTGAAGTCCTGGGCCAGGAAGGCAGCTCTCTCTCTTGAAAGTTCCTTGTTCATTACTGAAATTTTCTCCGATCAGTTACATGGAACTGCCGCTTTTGCTAATCCTGAAACTTCGTCTGAGACTGTTCAAACCCTGGTAAAATTTGTTAGTCAAATTTTATCGCAGACATCATATCCAAATCAGGCTGCGATAGCAGGGCTTTGTCTATATTGTCAGCGATCTCTTCCACAGATGGAAGCCCCTCTTTCTTTGAGAATCCCTCTGACATGCTCATTTTGAACTCATAGACCTTTGAACCCATGCTGCCTCCGTGTATCCCGAGCACCCTGCCATTCAGGTTTTTTGAAAGGTCAGAGGCAAGATAAACCGCCAGTGGCGCCATTGATTCTGGGGAAAGCATTTCTTCAGTTACATTCTTCATACCGGGCAAATTTGAAGTCATTCGGGTGTAAGCATTCGGGCACAATGCATGAACCCTGATGCCGAATCTGCCGAGTTCCATGGCAGCAATCTTGGTGAACCCATAAATACCCGACTTGGCATGGCCATAGTTGCCCTGCCCATAGTTGCCCATCAACCCAGACATCGAAGTAGTGTTGAGTATTACCCCGCCTTCTCCCTGCGCTTTCATTACTCTCCCTGCGGCCCTTGTGCACAAAAAAGTCCCCTTACTATGTACTTTCTGTACCAGATCCCAATCCTCCTCACCCATGTTAAGGAGTGTCTTATCCCTCAGGATACCTGCATTATTTACCAGAATATCGATTCTCCCGAATTTTAAAATAGCGGTCCACATAAGTGAGTCTGCACCGTCCAGAGTCCCTATGTCCGAATAATTGGCAGCGGCCCCACCGCCCGAATTCTTTATTTCCTGTACCACTTCATCAGCTACCATAGTCTGGGCTCCAGCTCCGTCCATGGAGGTCCCCAGATCATTCACCACTACTTTAGCCCCTTCTTTTGCCATATACAGGGCCTCTGCCCTGCCTAACCCTCTACCTGCCCCGGTAATAATGGCAACCTTTCCATCTAACAGTCCCATAAATTTTTCTCCCTTCCTTTTCTGTTTCTGTGCATTCTTGGTATTTAACTTAGGCCGATTATTGTCATTAAAGAAAGTAATTATTTCCAGCCCAAAACCTTTATGCTGCTTTCTAGCTCGATGAATTACTTGTGTCAAGAACTCTAAAGCTATAAGATATATATTTACGAGGCAGTCCCCCCAATATTGTTTCAAAATCCGGCTATTTTTAAATTGATATTTTGAACATAAAGATATTTAAAAAGGGTCTTGACTAGAACAGGGGGTTTTCC
>CAZVGY010000082.1:0-16896 GCA_964627015.1 uncultured Desulfobacteraceae bacterium | reverse complement strand
GCTGGTTCGTGAACGAAATCAGTACAGGCAACTGCTCAAGCAATGTCTGCATACCTTGAATACAATACCCAACCGAAGAATTGCCGGATTGGAGGCAGGAACAACCTATGAGCTGGCATCAGTCATTGGTTCCGCCTTGAAGCAATCCGCAAAATAGTCAAAATCCCCAACCAGGGGGCAAACCTGCCCCTTACGGGAGTGGTGTCTTGTCCCCGCTTATAAAAAGAATACAGGAGACAAGACCATGACAGCACCTACACCTTTAACCAACGACCAGATTGTAACTTTCGCCCCTGCAGCCGGTTCCTTTGAACCTATTGACGGAGTTTCAAAACGCTATTCATTTGTGCCAACCCTGACCGCCGTTGATCTACTGCGCGATGCAGGATGGTTTCCCATCCATGCAGAACAGAGCGCAGTCCGGGTTGCCAGACGGGAAGGATACCAGCGCCACCTGATTCGTTTTGCCAAGAACGGCCTTTCGTTTGACGGCGAACGGGTAGACCTGGTTCTGTTTAATTCCCATGACCGTGGATGCGCTTTTAAGCTGATTGCCTCGGTCTGGCGACAGATATGCGGTAACGGCCTGATGGTGGCATCTGAATTTGCCAACTTCAGCCACAAACATATCGGTTTCAAGCCCGATGATTTTGTTCATTCGGCAGGAGAGATTGCTTCAGCTGCCGGCACCATTGCCGAGCGAGTTGACGAGATGAAGATTATCGAGATGACCCCGGACGAAAGAGGCATCTTTGCCCAGGCTTCCCACAATCTAATTTATGATGACCCCGAACAGGCCCCGGTCCAGCCGCATCAGTTACTTGATGAACGGCGTTATGACGACAAAGGCAATGACCTGTGGACAACCTTCAATGTTGTCCAGGAAAATGTCATGCGCGGCGGCCTTAAAGGAACCACCAGAGGAAGCAACGGTCGAATGAGAAGAACAACCACCAGGCCGGTCAAGGCACTTGATCGGAATATCAAGCTCAACCAGGCACTTTGGTTCCTGACCGAAAAGATGGCCGAGTTGAAGCAGGATGATACCAGCCTCTCGGTAGTATCTGCCTGATCACTTCTCAATCACTTTCCATAACCGCAGCCGTCTCCTTCGGGGGACGGCTTTTTTTATGTCCAGGTTATTGCAAAATTTCCAGAAAATGATATCATATCATTCAGTATAGATTGAGCTGTTATTGTATAATTTAATACGGAATGGTTATATGAGTATCGTATTATTTGGTGGCGAAAAAGGCGGCACGGGCAAAACCACTCTAGCAACCAATATGGCGGCCATGTTGGCCCTGCAGGGGAAAGATGTTTTACTGCTGGACACAGACAGGCAGGGAACAGCTTCTTTTTGGGCAACAGTCCGGGAGGACACGAAAATAGAACCTCGGATAGCCAGCGTGCAGAAATTTGGCAAAGGTCTGGCTTCACAGGTGCGCGACCTGGCGGAACGATATGATGAAATTGTGATTGATGCCGGTGGCCGGGATTCCATGGAGTTGCGTTATTCTCTCGGGGTCTGTGACCGAGCGTATATCCCGGTGCAGCCCTTTCAGTTTGATATCTGGACAATCCGGCAGATGGATGAACTGGTTGAGATGGCCCAAGGGTTAAATGAGAACCTGCAGGCTTTTATTATTCTTAACCGAGTGTCCACCAATCCAGCAGTTCGTGAAGATCAGGAGACGCGGGAGTTCTTCAAAGAAGAAGAATTTCAACATCTGGCTCTACTTGATACCGTCCTCCGGGATCGCATTGCCTTTCGCAAATCTGGCCGGGATGGCCTGTCCGTTGTCGAATGGAAACAGGATAAAAAAGCAGCAAATGAAATGAATCAACTCTACAAAGAGGTCTATTGTGGCAACTAAAAAAAAGACTCCACTTCGTTCTACCCCGAAAACGCGCAAAGACAGAGACCTTGAGAAGTTTGCCGCCGGTGCAGGCAAAAAAAGTACCAAAGCAGAAGAGGTCTATCCCTGGGAGGATCCCCGCGTCCGAGATGACGTTAAAAAGACTTTGCCGCTCAGGATCGACGAGCCCCTCTATCTGAAACTGAAATTCATCGCCGAACGTACCCCATACAGCATGAATTCCTTCATTCTGGATCGGGTGATTGATGAGATAGAGGAAGAAATCACCAGGCTGACGGAGTGAAAAAACTTCGGTGAGCATTGAATAAACCAGGAAAAAACAAGAAACAACGTGTAAAAGAAACATGAAAGAGGCTCCCTGCAAAGGAGTTCCGTCGGAGATAAATTTCCTATGTGAGATTATCAAGGGATGAATGAAAAACTGGTTGTCCATGATTTTCTCCCACCAACAGCCGTTTGACAATATGGGAGCTTCAAAAAACAAATGCATCACATCAGCTATATTCAAATTAGTAATTTCAGGGCCTGTAAAGATGTATCGCTACCACTGGAGAGCTACACTCCGTTGGTAGGGCCAAACAATACCGGCAAATCAACTATCCTTGAGGCTCTCAGATGGGTTCTTAAACCAAGCACTCTAAAGGTCACTGATTTTACAGATGAGTCTATACCTGTTGTCGTAACAGTCTGCATCATGGGTATCACCTCGGATTTGCTTGATCTGATACCAGAAACAAAACACCGTACGGCTATAGCTCCATATTGTGCCGATGGATTTTTGTGGATCCGTACAACTGCGAATAAGCCAGGCGCAAAAAAATTCGATAAAGAGGTTTATGATTACGAGACCTATTCGGGTGATGGCAAAGATATGCCAGATGCATGGAGGAGTTATCCAACAGGTTTGCCACAAGCGGTATCCGCTTTGCTGCCTGAACCGCTCTTTATTGAGGCCATGGATGATATTGGAGAAGATCTCGGAAAAGCAAAAGCCGGAACAACGATCAAAAATTTGCTTGACGAAATTATGGAGCCTGTCCTTAAGGCGCATGATGATCTTAATAAGGCACTGGACACTATCAGTGGCATTTTAACTACAGAGGGTGCTAATCGTTCCAGTCACCTGAAAGATTTTGATGAACATGCCACTGCAACATTAGAAAATTTCTTCCCTGGACTGGCACTGGATCTTGACCTTCAAGTTCTCAACATCAAAGAATTTTTCAAGGCCGGACATCTACATGTCACCGATAATGTTACCGGGGATCGGCGGCGCTTTGATCAAATGGGAACCGGGGCCCAACGTGCTATCCAAATGGCATTAATTCGTTATCTGGCCAAAGTACGCACTGGTAGTGAGAAAAACTCCGCATGTCGCCTGTTATTAATTGATGAACCGGAGCTTTATCTTCATCCCCAGGGAATTCGCAGATTGCGACAGGCATTGCTCACGCTTTCACAAGCTGGTTTTCAGGTAATTTTTTCCACTCATTCCCCCCTGATGCTGAACCGGGAAAATGCTGCTGATACAGTAATAATCTCCAAAGAAAAAGATCACGGCGTTGTACCTAAAAAACCTCTTCGACATGCTGTTCAAACGGCTCTTTCCGATGCCAAAGCACAGTCACGTACTCTTTTTGAGTTAGGCAATCTCGCTGAAATTTATTTTTCTGACCGCGTAGTAATCTGTGAAGGCAAAACTGATCGTCGCCTATTACCTCTTGCCTATGAACAATTTTACGGTCAACCTCTGGAACTGGAACATACTACTGTTGTATCCCTGGGCGGTTGTGAAGGCATCCCCAAGGCATTGTCGGTGCTAAAAGCTATGAATATCACTGCCTGTGCTGTTGCCGATCTCGATTTCGCTTTTACGGGGGCACGAAAAGGAGGATCTCCTTTATTGCCAAAAGATGATCCGGAAATAGATACTGCCAAAGATATTATCCAGCGCATTCAGCCGACTCATGGCTTTACTATCTCCGGCAATGGCTACCCACAAAATAAAGGAGAATGGAAAGCTGCCGAAGTATGGGCTTTATTTGCTAAGGAAGATGATGGTAAGGAAATTGCTCAAACAGTACATGACCAACTCAAGGCCCACAATATCTGGGTATGGCCACAGGGTTGTATTGAAGATGTGACCGGCACTGACTCTAAAGGCGAAGAAGCCATCATTGATCAGGAAGAGCAATTACGAGCTATGAGCGCAGAAGAAATAAAAGAACAAATGCCTGCTTTTACGGCGTGTTTTGAATGGATACGAGGTTTGTAATTATGCCGACACTGGAATTTAAAGGAAAGCAGTTTGTCTATTCCCATCACCTGAGTGTACCGTTCCGGGAACTGAAGGTGGAGGCGGAAAAATCCCTGCCCGAAAAAGGAAAAGAACCGTCGTTAGATGACAATCTGATTATTCATGGTGACAACCTTGAGGCCTTGAAGGCCCTGCTGCCCACCCATGCCGGTAAAATTGACTGTATCTTCATTGATCCGCCATACAATACCGGCAATGAAGGATGGTGCTACAATGATAACGTTCGTTCACCGCTAATGCGGGAATGGTTGAAAAAATCGGCCAATCCAGTGGACAAGGAAGACTTGGAACGACATGATAAATGGCTGTGTATGATGTGGCCTAGGTTAAGCTTATTGCGAGAATTACTATCTGACACTGGTAGTCTTTGGCTAACAATAAGCGATATTGAAGTACATCGAGCAAGAATAATTTTAGATGAGATTTTTGGAGAAGAAAATTTAATAACTCAAGTTGTTTGGCAAAAACGAACTTCTAGAGAGAATCGAGCTGTTTTTTCAAATAATCATGATCATATTTTGGTTTACGCAAAATGTGCACCGGACATATGGAAATTATACCGGAACCTTTTAGACGCCTCCCAAGAAGGATATTCCAATCCTGACGGTGACCCTAGAGGTGAATGGGCATCTATTCCTTTTTCAGCGCAAGGGTTTAGACCAAACCAAGTTTACAAAATTAAAACCCCTACAGGAAAAATGTTAGATCCACCTCGTGGAAGATGTTGGGGAGCAACAGAATCTGTTTTCAAGGAATTGCTCGCAGAAAATCGGATTTATTTCCCTAAAAATGGAGAGGGGCGTCCTCGTGTAAAAAAATATCGAGGAGAAGAAAAAGGACTTGTTCCTTTTTCTATATGGCTTGCTTCAGAAGTTGGTGATAATCAAGATTCCAAAAAAGAGATTCTTAAAATATTTGCCAACGAGTTGCCTTTTGACACTCCCAAGCCAGTAAAATTAATAGAACGAATTATAAACATTGCAACAAAAGAAAATTCTATCATCCTTGACTCATTTGCCGGATCCGGTACCACGGCCCACGCCGTCCTTGAAGCCAACGAAAAAGACAACGGTAATCGCCGTTTCATCTTGGTCGAATGTGAAGACTATGCCGACACACTCACCGCAGAAAGAGTCCGGAGGGTAATCAGCGGCTACCCCTTTACAGGCGTTCAGCGGAAGGAGTTGTACCGGGAAAAAATCACCTGGACCAAGTTTGCCAAGAACCAGCATCAGATTATGCTGGAGATTGAGCATTTTGAAAATAAGGCAAAAGATTCATTTGATAAGGTGAAAAGGCAGATCAAAGACGGCGTACTCACCGTTACAGGCGAACGAAAAATACAAAAAAAAGCTCCCGGGCTGGGTGGAAGTTTCACATTCTGCACCCTGGGAGAGCCCATAGAAATCGAAAGTCTGCTCACCGGCAAAGGGCTGCCCGGTTTTGATGCACTTGCCCGTTATGTCTTTTATACCGCCACCGGTCAATCTCTGGCAAAGGTTGCGAAGCATTCTGCTGATGGATTTATCGGAGAGACTGACTTGTTCCGTATCCATCTCTTTTACCAGCCCGACCCGGAATGGCTCCGTTCTAATGAATCTGCCCTGAACAGTGAACGGGTAACAGCCATCAGCAATGGGAACCGGAAAGGAAAACGGGCCATTGTGTTTGCTGTAGCAAAATTCATGAGCCAAAAAGAGTTGACCAGGCAACGTATTGAATTCTGCCAGTTACCCTATGCCGTTCATCGGATTCTGGGAGACTGAGCCATGAAGCTGAAAGAGTATCAGCAGGGAGTCCTCCAGAAAATCGATAAATACCTCAATGTACTTTCTGAAAAACAAGAGGATACTCTTGCCTTTGTGGAATTCCAGAAAAGCCGGGGAAAGGTAGTTGAACCAACAGATTATTGCCGGGAGGCATGGGATTTTTTAAACAGTGAACGTCTGCTTCCGTTTTTGCGAGATCAAAAGGGGAATGCTTTTGTTGCTCCCTATCTTTCCAGACAAGACGGACTGAAACGGGCTATCCCTAATATCTGCCTTAAAGTTCCCACCGGTGGAGGCAAGACCCTGCTTGCCACCTGTACCCTGGAACGTATTCAGACAGACTATTTTAAACGGCAGCTTGGTTTTGTTCTCTGGGTGGTGCCGTCTGATGCAATTTATCGCCAGACATGGAAACAGCTTGCCAACCGAGAACATCCCTATCGTCAGATTCTGGAACGGGCTTCCGGTGGAAGAGTCAAGTTACTGGAAAAAGGGGATGCCTTTACTCGCCGGGATATAGAAAGTCAGCTATGCGTTATGTTGCTGATGCTTCCATCGGCCGCTCGTAAATCAAAAGAGACGTTACGGCTTTTTCGAGACAGTGGCCGGTTTACGTCATTTTTTCCCATTGAAGATGACAGTAATGCCAACAGAAAACTTCTTGATCTGGTTCCCAATCTTGATATCAATGATTTGTCCGACCAGGGATGGATGCAGGGGATTGTTCCCGGTGCTTTGTCCATTAAGCAAAGTCTCGGCAACGTGTTGCGGCTGGTGCGACCAGTGGTGATTGTAGATGAAGGGCATCGGGCCTATTCCGATACGGCCCGCAGTACTCTGTACGGCTTTAACCCTCGTTTTATTGTGGAACTTTCGGCTACACCAAATACCAAGGGCAAGCATCAATCCAATGTTCTTGTCAATGTGCCGGGTACTGATCTGAAAGATGAAGAGATGATCAAACTGCCCATCAATGTGATTAACGAAGATAAGGGCGGCTGGAAACATACTCTTACTCTGGCCCATGATAAATTGGGAGAATTAAACAAAGAGGCAATTTCGCTGCAAGATGAATCCGGCCGCTACATTCGTCCCATTATGCTGGTGCGTGTGGAGAGAACAGGTAAAGAGCAACGTGATACCGCTTTTGTTCATGCCGAAGATGCCCGTGAATACCTGATTGAGAAATTAGGCGTTCAGCAGGAAGAAATTCGTCTAAAAACCTCCGGCAATGATGAACTGGGTGACGAAGATCTGATGTCAGACACCAGTCCGGTACGTTACATCATTACCAAAGATGCTCTGCGGGAAGGCTGGGATTGTCCCTTTGCCTATGTATTGGCAATCCTTTCTAAAACTACTGCAAATACGGCTTTAACCCAGATGATTGGTCGTGTACTACGTCAGCCTTATGCGCAGTTGACCCATCGAACCATGCTGGATGAATGTTATGTTTTCACCTTTGACCAGGACGTTCGCGAAGCGGTCAACGGGGTGCGAAAAGGGCTTGAGGATGAGGGAATGGCCGATCTTGCTTCCAGTGTCAAGGCAACGGATGGAAGCGGTAGCCCCAAAGCGGTTGCCCGGCGCGAGACAATTGGTCGGCATGAAAATTTCAAGAATGTACCAACAATTTTTCTGCCACGGGTTTTGCATCGGGATAGTGATGAGCCGGAAGGATATCGATTGGTTGACTATGATCGGGATATTCTAGGACATCTGGACTGGGAGGCCTTCCGTTTTGTTCAGGCAGACAGCGTGAGTGTTGATGCGGATGAAAAGCTGAATCGGACTATAGCCAGGATCGATATAGATAAGTCTGTCCAGGACACCGACCGTACTCTGTTGGATTTTATCCAGGAAAAAGTAGAGAACCTGCCGGAGGAAGGGCTTGATATTGCCTTTCTTGTTCGTCAATTACTTGATGTCATTCCCAACCCCTGGCAGGGAATGCGCATCCTTTCAGAAACATTGGATATCCTACGAGATCGGGGTGTCAGTGAAGAACGGTTATATGCAAACCGGCTGGATTTGATAAAAACCATGAAACTTGACTTGCGAAAACAGGTTAATGCAGCGGCAGAGGCGCTTTTTTTAGAGAAATTGGAAAACGGTGATATTGCCCTGCGCTTGGTTGCTTCAAAAAATTCCAAACTCAATTGGGCATTGGCGAAAACTCTTGAGATAACAGTCTCCGATGATGACCGGATTCTTTATCGAAAAGATGGTGGACTTTTGGAGAAAAACCTCTTTGAAAAGGTCTATCAGCGAGATTTTAATACTCTGGAAAAAGAAACAGCCTGGTACCTCGATACCCGTGATTGTGTGTACTGGTGGCATCGAATTGCCGTTAACCAGCAGTCATTCAGTTTGCAGGGATGGCAGCGACAACGGGTGTATCCTGACCTGCTCGCCTGTCTGCATGGTACCGAAAATGGTAAATTCAGATTTTCTGTACTGGAAACAAAAGGCCAGCATCTTAAAGGGAATGATGATACCGAATATAAACGAAAATTATTTGATCTTTTGACCTCTTACGCTGACACGGCCATTCGTGCCGGACAGCTTGATTTGTGGGAAGGCACGGAAGAAATAACTTTTACGATGCTGATGGAAGATAGTTGGAAAGATGAATTAATGAAAGCCAACATAAATTAACAGCGCTGTAGTACAAGGACTGTTCATGTCAACTCCATCTATCACCTTCGACCTTCATAAGCTTGGTTGGAAGGCCTTTGAGGATCTCATTACCTGTATTTTCAGAGATATCATGGGGCAAACTTTCCAATCATTTGCGGAAGGAGTTGATGGAGGACGTGATGGTGCTTTTTATGGGGAGTGGTCACCTAAAGATACTGAGAGGATGACTGGTAGCTTTACAGTCCAATACAAACATACCAGTGCCCCCAAAAAGCTCCTTCCTAAATCAGTTGTAAAAAAAGAACTTCCGAAAATTACTCGGTTAGTTCATGAGGGGTTGGCAGATAACTATATTTTTGTCACCAATCACCATGTGACTGCCAAAAGGTCATTACAAGCCGAGAACGCTTTTAAAAAGGCGGGTGCCAAGTACGCTAAAATCTACGGGACAGATTGGATTAACACGACAATAGCAGAAAATTCTACACTGCGCAGACTTGTACCAAGGCTTTATGGTTTGGGTGATCTAACCCAGATTGTAACTCACCAGGCTTACCGTCAGGCAAGAGAAGTGCTGGACTCACTAGCCCCAGATCTGAATTGTTTTGTACCAACTGAAGCATACAGGAAATGTGCTCATGCCTTAACGAAACAGGGTTTTGTATTATTGATTGGGGAACCTGCAAGCGGAAAGACGATGATTGCTAATCTGTTGGCTCTCTCCGCAGCTGATGAATGGGACCTTCAAACACTGATGCTTTCAAGCCCAGAGGAATTTACTCAGTTTTGGAATCCTGATGATCCGGGACAATTTTTATGGGTTGATGATGCTTTTGGGGCCAATCAGTATGATTCTGGAAGAGTTCGTGAGTGGAACCAGCGCCTATCAAAACTCAAAACTGCTATAAAAAAAGGAGCACGTGTAGTTTTCACATCACGAGATTATATTTTCAACTCCGCCAAGCAGGAATTGAAAGTATCTGCTTTTGAGTTATTTGAGGACAGTCGGGTAGTTATTGAAGTGGAGGACTTGACTGAGCTTGAACGCCAAATGATCCTTTACAATCATCTCAAGTGTGGGAACCAAAGCGTAAAATTTCGTAAGGCAGTAAAACCATTTCTCCTTGATGCGTCAAATACATCTAAATTTCTCCCAGAAATTGCCAGACGGTTCGCTAACCCCAAATTCACAAAAAAACTCAGACCGTTCGCCCGTGAAGTCCGTGATTTTTTTGACAAACCAATGAGCTGGCTTGAAGAGGTTCTTTCTAATCTTGCTCCTGCTGACAAGGCAGCTATTGCCCTTGTCTTTATTACTGGCGGCAACCTTCCCATTCCTATACCAGATGAAGAAAATATCCTTCGTACTATCTCAACATTACGTTCTAATGTGGGCGGTGTCAAAGCTGCACTTGCAGCCCTTGATGAATCCTTATTACGCCGTTCAACAAATGAAGGACAAGAATACTGGCATTTCAGGCATCCTACTATTCGTGATGCGTTTGCATCTATCATTGGCACCAACCCAGAGCTTGTAGATATTTATCTATCCGGAGTTACTACAGACCAATTAATGAAAGAAGTAACATGTGGCGATTTAAACATCGAAGGTGTGAAAATTATTATTCCCTCAAGCCGTTATGATCTAGTGATGGATAGGTTGCAAAGATTTGGGCTAAATCGAGTGCAATATGGTTTCTTTGACCATGTAGGTTCCTTCCTTGCTCGCCGTTGTTCAGGCTCTTTTCTCCTAAGATACTTTACAGAAATTGAGAATATGGACAAGCTCCCCGGGGAGGTTTGGACACTAGAGACCTATGATAACGCACTTCGTATCCTGCATCGATTACACGATAACGACTTGTTGCCAGACTCAATCCGAACAGCAGCTGTTAAACGAATTTACGATTTGTCCTTAAAAAATCATACTGCACAATTTATGGATAAAAAAATAGTCGGCAACTTACTGAATTCAAAAGAGACAGCGTGTTTGTGGAAAACTTTGAAGAAAGATATTTTTGAGGATCATGAGCAAATAATAAATGACATATCGTATACTTGGGATGAAGAGGGTGACCCGGAAGATGCGTTCTTTGAATTTGAAAACACTTTAAGTACCATTGAACAAAATGGAACAAAAGAAGAAAAGAAAAAGGTCGAATCACTAGTAGATGAAATCAGAGATGCTGTTTCAGAGATGGAAGGTAGACAATTGGCTGAAAAAGAGTATGAAACTTTAGAAGCCGAAGAAACTACGGTTGAATCCGCACCCTCTGTTCGAAGTATATTTGATGATGTGGACGAGTAATTGAAAAGCAAAATTTAAGAGAACATCTTGCAACGGAATATATGGCATGAGCAGAGGAAATAATTAACAAAATCATGAGTACCCGCCAAAAGAAAGCAAGGAATCATTATATTGCGAGATTACTGCTCAACAGATTCGCCTCCCGAGCAAAATGGAACAGAAAAAAGAAAAAATGCTGGATTTGGCAAGTTGAAAAAAATTCCTCACCACGAGAGTTGAGCACCAGAGATACTGCATTATCAAAATATTTTTATGGAAAATCTGAAACAGGTGTTGAGGATGCATTCCAGAGGCATGAAAGTATTTTTGCTCAAATTCTTGCTGCGATCGATAGAGGTGACCGTCCAGATAATTATCATCAAGAACTGAACCATATTCTTTGGCTTTTTTATACTCGAACAAGAGCAATGAGGGATAATTTTGGAGACTGTTTTGATCGAATCCTTGATCTTGTTCCAGGCTTGGTCAATACAGATCGATTCAAAGATACAGTAATTGAGCGTGTAAAAGAAAAGTTCAGGGCCCCTGAAGAAATTAAACAAATTGAAAAACAACTCTCTCCTGATAAAAGATCTGTTTTTTCCAACTTCATGTCAACACAAACAGGACAGGAAATAGCCGGACAACTTACTGAAACCAAATTAAGATCAACTAATTTGAGTCCGTTGATTGAAATATTTGCAGAAAAAATTAAGTCAGAAAACTTTCTCCCTAAAGTAGCGAAGGACGCTCACATCAAAGCCCTCGCAAACATGATGGAGGAACAAAAGGCTCCTCCATGGTTTAAACCGGCCAGATGGGAGCTTATTGAATTCGAGGAGCAAGCAGTAATACTCGGGGACTCATGTATGTTTGCGGTTTCCCGTAATGGAATCCCCTGTTCCATCCTGCGAGCAGCTAAAGACTGGCAGTCAATTTATTTTCCGATTTCATCTTCTCAGGTTTTGATAGCTCATCAATATGAAAAGACCTTCCTGCTAACTCTTGAAGAAATTAATAAAGCTTCCGCCGAAATTGCATATTCATACATATACGCTTCACATCTTGACAGAATCTTGGAATTTTCAGGACAGATCGGGAACAAAGCAACATTTTTCACAGAAGAGGAAGCTATCCGATTGAGTAGAAAGAAACAGAAAGAATTGATCAGGTAACATCATGCCAAGACAATCCAAAAATATCCTTGAAACACTAACCACTCTCCCATGGTGGGTCTCTGTAATTACAGCTGTATTCGCGTATGTATCTATGGCTTTCATTATACCTGCTTTAGCTGGAGAGAACATGTTTGCTGCCAGCTTCGCAAAGGGGTTCGCTCAGATTGCACCTTATGGCTTTTTCCTTTTTCTTGTTCCTGTACCGTTCTCTTTGTTCAACTCCTGGCGAAAACGGGAGCAACTTGATACCCAGAAAAATATTGAGTCGATACGTGAACTTTCCTGGCAGCGTTTTGAGGAACTTGTTGGCGAGGCATACCGACGTCAGGGATATAGAGTTGGAGAAAACGACAGTGCCGGCCCTGATGGTGGTATTGACTTGGTGATACAAAAGGCTGGCAAACGCTACCTTGTACAGTGCAAACAATGGCGGAGCCAAAAAGTCGGTGTCAAAATCATCCGGGAAATGTTTGGCTTGGTGGCGGCCGAAAAGGCTGCCGGTGGTATTGTTATTACTTCCGGGCAATTCACACGGGATGCCTCTGAATTTGCAAGAGGTAAATCACTTGAGCTAATGGACGGCGAACAATTGGCTGAGTTGATAAGCACTGTCCAGAATACACCGATGATGTCTACTCCCCTCTCATCGAAAAACGAAACAAAGACGGGAGCAAGTTCTGTTCCCTCATGCCCTGTTTGTAATAGCACAATGGTTTTACGGACAGCCCGGAAAGGGAAAAATATTGGCCGACAGTTTTGGGGATGTCAACAATTTCCCAAGTGCAAAGGAACACGGGAATTTAGTGGTTGATTTTGGTATCGAGATACCTAATTTTTTCAAAACGATTAACACAACATGTTAATTAAAAACTTGACAGGTCCGCAGGGTGCGTATATTCTTTAAGACAAGAAAACTTCAGAAAACATGTTCTAACAGCTCTGAATCTCTCAAGCAGTTGGGGAAGAAAGGCAGTAAAAAACTGCAACAGAGAATGATGGAACTCAAAGCCGCTGATACTCTTGCTGATATCTCCCATCTACCGCCGCCAAGGTGTCATGAGCTGTCAGGAAATAGAAAGAGACAACTCTCCGTTGATCTGGAACATCCGTACCGTCTGTTATTTATCGTTGCCAATAATCCTTACCCTGAACGGAAAAGTGGAGGTTTGGAGTGGGAAAGTGTCACTGAAATCGAAATCATAGCGATTGCTGACACACATTAGGGAGGAACGCCATGGTGACCGCACAAAAAAAATATGAATTTGAACCGGATTACGCTGTAGCTCCCGGTGCGACCCTCCTGGAACTTATGGAATCCCTGGAAATGACGCAGAAGGAGCTTGCAACACGAACCGGACTAACCGAACAATCATTGACCCGCATCATTAAAGGTGATCAGCCGATTTCTTATGAAACTGCAAATCGTCTTGAATTGGTGACACAGGTACCGGCCCGGCTTTGGAATAATCTGGAAGCACAATATCGCGAGCAGAAAGCAAAGCTGGAAGAACGTGAGCGGCTTGAGTCCAATATCGAATGGTTGAAGACTATTCCGACCAGGGAACTTATTGACCGTGGTTTCCTGAACGCTGTTAAAGATAAAGTTGCATTGCTTCGAGATACTCTTGCCTTTTTCGGAGTTAGTAGTGTTGAATCATGGCAGGGAATATGGGAAATGCCGGCCGTGGCTGCCAGACGATCCCAATGTTTTGAATCACGCATTGGTGATGCTGCCGCCTGGATTCGTCAGGGAGAATTACAGGCCCATGAAATGGACTGTAACCCTTTTGATAAAAAACGTTTCAAGAAGGCATTGCAAAAAATTCGTTCCCTGACCCGTGAAAAACCATCTGTTTTTGAACCTGAAATGAAGAGACTCTGCGCAAAAGCAGGAGTGGCAGTTGCCCTGGTTCCCGAGATGAAAAAAGTTCCATGGAACGGAGCAACCAAGTGGCTGACCCCGCGTAAAGCCATGATTCTTCTTTGTCTTCGTGGTCGAGGTGAAGACAGATTCTGGTTCTCTTTTTTTCATGAGGCCGGGCATGTACTGAAGGACAACAAGAAAGATTTGTTGATTAATAATGGAAGCCATGATGATCCTCGAGAACAACGGGCTGATCGTTTTGCCGCTAAGTTTCTTATCCCCTCTCAATATGACGATAGTATTCGTTTGATTCGTTCAAAAGCAGAGATTATCAGCATGGCCGATGAACTTGGCATTGCTCCGGGTATAGTTGCTGGGCGCTATCAATTCCTTACGAGTAAATGGCACTTTTACAATGGGTTGATTCGTAAACTTGAATGGGACTCCTGAAAATATACGCAACAAAGGATATCAAGGGATAGTGGCATCAAAACCGGCGGTTCATGATTTTCATTATTTTCCCAGCTGTTATGATTCACGACAGGGATTCGACTATCACTATGAATAGCCTTACTCTCACCTGCCCCCAAGGCAAATTATTTATTTATTTTATACAACATAGCCTTACTTGACATGATATCATATCGCACTGACGCGAAACATAATGGTAAATTTGTGTAATTGGCCCACACGAAGCTTGCTTGACATACCTATGGAAAATGGTAAGCGTTAAATGAGGAGGGGTATCTGTTATTTTACTCGTTTAAATAGTACGACTCTGTTTTCTGCTGAAAAGAAGAAAGTCATGACCCTTGGAACTATCAGTATAATTGTTGGTGTGGTTCTCCTGATCCTTCTTGATATCCTCTTCAAGGACAAGAGCAGTTCCGGTCAGAAGAAAGGATTCCATGGTCTTGATAACGATGAGTTGTTGAAAGAAGAGCCGGAGTTTGATCGTACATGGTCATTTCTCCCCAACAATATTTTTCATCGCTCAAATGATGATTAACAGGAATTGACGCTCTATTTCTTTTCAAACACGCTTCCTTTGAAAAACTCTTCATCATTTTTGAGCGGTGTATAGCCGGCATCCCCTCTTATAACCATACCAGAAGGCAATACGATTCCACCATCATGTTTCTGTGGCTGTACCAAATCCCCCTCATGATAAAATGATTGGGTTTGATAGTAATCATGTGTTGGTCTCGGTGGGGCACCATCATTTAATCCAGCCATGTCTTTTGCCAGCCCACCGGCTGTGGTTTGAATACCGCCTGCACCAGACTCTTCGGCACGATTTCTGTTACGGATGTCACGGGCCGGGTTGGTGACAGAATCTGCATTGGGATTATCCATTGGAGCGTCTGATTGTGGACGGGTAAGGCTGTTATCTTTGATACTGAAAGTTTTTGAACCCGCTACACTGGTAGCCATACCTACGCTGTGTTTAAAATCCGCAGCCTGGATACGCTCCTTAGTAGCAGAAATGGAGCTATGCACTTCATTCGTCGTGTTTCCCCAACCATATCCCTTACCGCTGACAAACCCATTGATAATGTGATGCATATTGTCAACACCCTGACTTCCCTGCTGAGTGAGATAATGATTGAAGTCACTGATGGTACGACGGATATTTTCGGGTGATTCACTGCCATAACGTTCCGTGGCGTAATTTTTGACTAAAGCTGTTGTCAAATCGGCCCCATATGATTCGGTGGAGCTTCTCATTTCTCGGGCATCATTGAGATAGGAGTGGGCTTCAGTAGCCCCTATTTGTTTTGCAAGTTTAGTCATATAATCCAGACTTTTTGAATCTTGCAATGTCTGTTGAAGAGATTCAGAACGTACTTGTGATGCTGTATTTTCAAAAGCTCGGACAGTATCTTCCGAGACATTGAAATTGACTTGTTCTCCATTATTCCCAACCACTGTAAGCTGCCCACTACTACTGAAGATTCTTTTAAACCCAGCCCCTATGCTGCTCTGGAACTGAGTTCTCACATCCTCGCTCATGGAATGAGTAAAACCGGATTTATCACTGATTGCCCGTTTCCAGTTTTCTCGCATGGCATTGTCCAGGCGGCTGGTGAAGCCATGGGCCTCGCTGCTGGTCAGGCTGGCTCTTTTGGCTGTGTCCATTGCCTGCTGCCAAGTTTTGCTGCTCCCCAAGCTGTTTGACGCAGACACAATCCTTTGATGCTGGGCCATGGCTCCAACCGTGACTGGATTTAGACCGTTGACAGCAGCATGAGTAGTTTGAAAATTACCGGACCCGTCAACAGAATAACTTGCTCTACCTTCCGCCATGGTATCAACAGCCACACCGGTGCCGCCTGATCCGGTCGTGGTAACGGTGGTGGAACCATCTGCATTGACGGTTTCTGATTTTGTTCTGGTTCCATGTCCATCAGGAGCCGTAGAAATTTCCACCGGGCCGGAGTTGATTCCCACGCTCATTCTGGCTGAGGCCATCATGGTGGCCATGTCACTGTCTGATGTGGACTGGTCGATATGCCCGGATTGCTGCAGAGAATTTTTGGCATTCATGGCAGCCTTGTAGCCGCCGACATTTTTGTGCAGGGCAAATGCTCCGGCTGCCGCCATGTTGGAAAATCGATGTTCCGGCATGCCGGCAAGCAGACCTGCTGCCCTTACCTGCTGATTCATGGCTGCGGATGTTCCTTCCGGGGTAAGCAGTTGCCCTGCCTGTGCTCCTGCGGATTGAACAATCCTGCTCAGGTTTCCGGCAAGCATTGCCAGGGCATGGCCACCGAAGCGGATCAGCATCATGGAGAAAAAACTTGCCAGCATGATACCGGCTGACCGGATCACCCCGAACATTGCCAGCAGTTTGATGGAAATGATTGGGAACGCAGCCATGGCATAGACACCGAGATTGGACTGCCGCATATCTTCAAAGGCGTAAGTGGCATAATCCATTGCCGCCCCGTGGATCACGGC
>CAZVGY010000081.1:0-17101 GCA_964627015.1 uncultured Desulfobacteraceae bacterium | reverse complement strand
TGGCATTTTGGAAGCTTACCACATTTTTCATGGTTTTTGCTTCCTAAGCCCCTATTTAATTTCTGTAAACCTCTCACAGTCTAAAGCCCTTTTCCTTCCTTTCGGTGAGAAAAATGGCAGTGGAGGAGTTTTTGTGTTCAGACGGATTATTATAATAAGCTCTGTTATTGCTCTTACCTGTTTTACGCTTGTCGGGTGTGCTGTAGATGATGCGGCTCAAAAAAAGAGAGCCCAGGCCCTGGAGACGCTGGGCATGTCGCTTGTTAAAAAAGGGGATCTGAGAGGCGGCCTCCGTGAACTGATGAGGGCATTGGAACTCGATCCGGAAAATCCTGACCTTAACCATGAAATGGCCCTGGTATACAGGGAACTGGGGAAGTACCAAGCTTCACTGGAGAAATTCAAAAAGGCTGTCAGTCTGCGTCCCCGATTTTCAGAGGCATGGAACAATATGGGAACTGTTTATCTTGTTCTGCAGAAATGGGATTTGGCGATTGCCTCTTTTGAGAAAGCACTTGAGGATATAACATACGGGACCCCGGAAACCGCTTACAATAATATCGGCCTGGCCTTTTACAACAAGGGGGAGTATCAGGAGGCTATTAATAACTATAATTTTGCACTTAAGATTTCTCCTACCTACACCATCTGCCTCAGAAATTTGGGGCTTGCCTATGAAGCAGTTGACCAACAGGACTCTGCCATTGAGGCATATAAAAAAGCGATTTCTCTTGATCCTCAATATGCAGCCGCCCATTTTGATCTGGGGAGGCTTTATCTGGATGTTGGAAGAAAGGTGGAGGCAGCCGAGGAATTGATGCTAGCTATTGAGATCGATCCTGACGGCATCATCGCAACGGAGTCGAGGAAATTGCTTAGAACCATCCAACATTGATGAAAAGATTTATACCCCTGCAAGAAACACGTCAGCCCCACTCCATAGCCATCATCCCATCAAGTTATCTATATCTAATAGACGATCAATATGATGTTCAGCGTTCAACTCTTTGTTTTTGTATGCGATAAACGGAACTCCAGCAGACCTGGCTGTTTCATAGTCTATTATTGAGTCGCCGACATATAGGGCCTGCTCCGGGGCAAGTGAAAAGAAGTCAAGGATTTTAAAAAGGGATTCGGGATGGGGTTTGGGTTTATTGACATCCAGAGAAGAAACAACAATATCAAAATACCCGGTAAGGCCTTTAAATTCAAGCACCTCCCCGATGGTATTGCTCCTGTTGGTAGCAACAGCAAGACCGGCACGGGTTTTAAGCCGGCTCAAAAGTTCCTTAAGCCCGGGTTCCATGACCATGTCTTTAATGAAAGGCCTGTAATCCATCTGTAACCTGTAATTCAGGGCGTCTTCAAGGTAGGGAGTCGCTTGAAGTATATAGCGAACTGATTCATCAGCTGTGTTCATATGGATAAACGGGACCTGCTCTTTAGTTAGGGGGGGAAGGCCGTAATGCGCGAGAAGCGCGTTATAGTAATTAACATTGGCCTGACGGGAGTCGAACATTACGCCGTCGCAATCAAAAATGAGCGCTGATTCTTTTTTCATATAAGGTGTTCTCCAGGTAAAGAATGAAAATATATATTTAATATGTTAACTTATAAGAGAAAGCATCCTGGTGTCAATATCCTGGGTTTGGAGTGTGGTGCAATTTAAACTTCATTTTATAAACCTGCGACATACTGGGCGAAGGAAACAGGCAGACAATGGAAATCCAGACTGATTATTTGGTCATAGGCACCGGAATCGCCGGGCTAAGCTTCGCTTTGAAAGCGGCTGAGTCAGGGACCGTTGCAATTGTAACAAAGAAGGAAAAAGCTGAGGGCTCAACTAATTATGCCCAGGGTGGCATTGCCTCGGTTTTTGATCCGGATGATAGTTTTGAATTTCATTTAAGAGATACTCTTGAATCTGGTGTGGGGCTATGCCATGAGGACGTTGCGAGAATGGTGATACAGGGAGGGCCGGAGAAGATTCGGGAACTTATCTCCATGGGCGTTCAGTTTACACACGAGTCAAATAACAACGAAAACCTGTACCTGGGTCGTGAGGGAGGCCACTCCAAAAGGCGTATTGTACACACAAAGGACCTCACGGGTAGAGAAGTTGAGCGAATATTATTAGAGCATGCGGATAAAAACGATAATATTCGGATTTATGAGAACCATATGGCTGTAGATCTCATAACCAAATCAAAGCTGATCAAGCGGGGGATAAGTATCAGCGAGACCAGCGAGACCTGTTGGGGGGCCTACGTGCTTGATGTAGAAAATAATGAAGTTACAACTTTTCTGGCTAAAGTTACAGTCCTGTCAACAGGCGGGGCCGGCAAGGTATATCAATACACCAGCAATCCGGACATAGCCACAGGCGATGGAGTAGCTGTGGGTTACAGGGCCGGAGCAAAGGTCGCCAACATGGAGTTTGTTCAGTTCCATCCAACATGTCTCTTCCATCCGCAGGCCAAAAATTTTCTGATTTCAGAAGCAGTCCGGGGTGAAGGAGGGATCCTGCTTGACCGGCGGGGAAGAGCTTTTATGGCGGAATACCACCCTCTTAAGGACCTGGCATTCAGGGATATCGTGGCCAGGTCAATTGACATTGAGCTCAAGAAGAGCGGTGATGAATGCGTTTATCTGGATATAAGCCATAGACCCGCCGACTTTATTATGGACAGGTTTCCCCATATTTACGAGACATGCCTGAAATATCAGATCGATATTACAAAGGAGCCGATACCCGTCGTTCCCGCTGCCCATTACATGTGCGGGGGCCTTGTGACAGACAAAGACGCCCATACGAACCTGCACAATCTTTATGCGATCGGGGAAGTGGCCTGCACGGGTCTCCACGGCGCGAACCGGCTGGCCAGCAACTCCCTGCTCGAGGCCCTTGTATTTGCCAGAAGGGCAGCAGAACATTCATCCATAGCCCTGGAGAAAAGAAGGCTGCTACCGGTTCCCAAGGCACCTCAGTGGGACCCTGGAAGGGCCACCGACAGTGAAGAGCTTGTGGTAGTGTCGCACAACTGGGATGAGATCAGGCGTTTTATGTGGAATTACGTGGGGATAGTGAGAACAAACAAACGCCTTGAACGGGCAAAGACAAGGGTTGAACTCATACAGAACGAGATCAAGGAATATTACTGGAATTTCACAGTGACCAGGGACCTGCTTGAACTTCGAAACATTGCTCTTGTGGCTGAGCTTATAATTAAATGCGCTTCCCTGAGAAAGGAAAGCCGGGGCCTGCATCACAATCTGGATTACCCCTCCATGGATAATGAGAACTGGCAGCGGGATACAATTATCTCTAACTAAAACAAGGGCCCTTTCTGGGCCCTTGTTTTAGCTTGTTTCTGTTAAAGCTGGACAATAAGAATATGCTGGAGATTGAGTGAATCGGGCATATCCTCAGGCGGGTGATCTTTCGCAGTTGTTAATCAAAGTGACGTTCTCTCATAAACCCAAAGAGCTGCAGCACGGTCTTTATACCCACGAAGGTGAGACCGCAGCCGATTATAGTGAGAGCGAGATAAAGCAACCCCATAAAGATGAGGTATTCTATATTCCACTGCCATTCAAAGCTGAAAGGCGTCATTTATTCTCTCCTTATCCCTAATTTATTCTGTAGCAGGGTTTAACTCTCTTTCCTGCGGGAATACCGGCAGGTATCTGTAGGCGGCAGAAAATAACAGAAATCCATAACCAACAACAGCCAGCCCTATACCCCACTCCTGCCAGGTGGGAAGGTAGGACCAGAACCTGTCGAAAGGCATTACAGGAATAGCGAGTGTTACCACGATAAATATAAAACGGTTAAGTACAATACCGGTGCAGCTCATAAGCGAGGCGATAACAACCCATCCCCCATTAGCTCTGGCCTTTGGAATCATAAGGATGATTGCAGGGATGATTCCGAACACGCCAATTTCTAACACCAGCATCCAGACTCCGTAAGGGCCCTGCCTGAAAAAGTCCATGAATGTTAGACCGGCTTTGGGGACTACTCCATAGATCCATCCCAGGGTATCAGCGATTTTTAAAACGATGTATATGGAAAGAAGCCATCCGGATATCTTGGCCAGCAGCTGAATTGCATTGTCCGGCACCAGCTTTTTCCTGGAGAGTTTTTCAGTGAGCTTGGTACACAGGATGGTAAAGCAAGGCCCTACTGCAATGGCAGATAAGACAAAGAGGAAAAAAGTCCAGGGCCAAATGTAAAAGCCCTCCCTTGCCGCAAATGGCCGGGCATACATTACTCCGAACATACCTCCAAGAGACCCCTGGTGAAAAAAAGACAGGAAGGTTCCCGTAGCAGCAAAAAGGCCCATGGCGTGGTGGAGATTATGGCCGAAAAGACGGAATTCCTTAACCTTGTTTATCTGTCTGTTTTCAAGAATAATGGGAATAAATTCAATACCAAGGACCATCAGGTAGCAGGTGATACAGAAAGACACTTCCACAAGCATTGAATGGATATTGGCATGCCAGAATATAAACCACCCCCTTATTGGCTGCCCGATATCTATTCCCAGCATTGCCATAGCGCCGGAGTAACATATAAACCCTATAATAACGGCGGCATTGATAATGTTTTTGAGCTCTTTCTTGCCGATGATATAGGTGAGGAACCCGGTAAAAAACGCACCGGCGCCGAGCGCTATCACTGCGAGATCAAATACGATCCAAAGGGCAAAGGCAAAGATGTTGCTCATGTTGGTCTGATTCAGTCCTTTGTAAAGACATAGAAAGGCTGAAACAAAACCCCAGGCCAGAAGGCCCAACCATGGCAATGTCCACAGAAAAAAAACCTTTGGGGAACACCTTTTTACCCCTTCCGGTATCAACGGCGTATCCATTAATCTCTCCTCCTCAATAATAAAAACTAAAACCTTTTATAACTCGGCCTTTGAGATCGGCTTGAATACCTCAGGCCTGTAATTGTCTGCCAGCTTACGCACCCAGTCTTTACTGGACAGATAATATACTTTTGGTTCGGTCCCCAGCTTTTCCAGCAGTCTGAAGGCATTAGGGCTCTTCATAAGTTTGGATACCTTGTGCTCAGGATTGGCGAGGTCGCCGAATGTGATTGCCTGGGCTGGGCAGGCTTCCGTACAGGCCGTTATATATTCATTTTCCTTGATTTCCCTCCTGCCATCCGCATATGCCTCGTTTTTTGCCCTCATCAGTCTGTGGTGGCAAAACGTACACTTTTCTACGACCCCTCTGGTTCTAACAGATACTTCAGGCGAGAGATATCGTTCAAGGCCTTTATTCTTGGGGAAGTAAGCGTCCCACCAGTTAAAGTATCTGGCGTGGTAAGGACAGGCGGCCTGGCAGTATCGGCATCCTATACAGCGTGTATATACTTGGCTGACGATTCCGGTATTAGGGTCTAAAGTGGTGGCAGTGGCAACGCAAACGGAGACGCAGGGTGGATAGTGCCCTCCCCTTCCGTCTGTGCTGCAGTGCATGCAGGGCCTGGGGAAATAACAGACCTCTGTATCAGGGAACTCCTTGCCGTTGGTGACCTTGTACAGCTGCATCCAGGTTATGCTGCGTTCTTTGTCTGATTCGTCACGCCTGACCGAAACATTGTTTTCGGCTGCACAGGCAATCATACATGTTCCACAACCGGTGCACTTATCCAGATCTATGACCATACCGTATCTGTGTTTGCCTTGGTCATGCCCTTTTTTCATGATTTACCTCATTTAAACCTTAATTATCTTAACCGGGGTGTCCCACCAGACCGGATGGCCGCTCAAAGGGTCCTTCCCAGCGGAAATGATATCATTAGGATTGACCCCCTTGTTCCTAATGAGCTCATCATAGGCAGTGTGCCCCAGGCCCAGCGGGAGAAAGACAATCCCAGGCATTGCTCCCTCAAAAAGGTGCGCCCGGACCCTCACTTCACCTGCCGGGGATTTAATTATAATCGGATCCCCATTTTTTACACCGTATTCAGATGCGGTCTTTGGGTTGATCTCTGCAAATGAGTCATCTTTTCTCAGTTGGTGGTCAAAAAGCGTCTTATACAGGAAAGGCGGGTTAGCTATCCAACTACTCGCAAGATTGATCATTTCATAAGGAAGCATCGTTAATGGATAAGACGACTTTTGCTTCCTGGAGACTGGTTCATCATAGTGCGGCATAAAGATATCATCACCCTTTGCCGTGATCCCCAGCTCCTTTATAGCAGATTTCCCTGGGATCTTTTTCGTGTCGTCATAGACGGCCAGTTCTATCTGGGTGCTGAAGAACTCGAATTTACCCGTAGGAGTCTTGAACAGCGTTTCCCATCCCCCATAACTGTGGGCAGGGCGATACCAGAGTCCTTCGGACTTTATTTTCTTCCACATGTCTTCAAATGAAGAATAATCAGGTTTTTGAGAATTGCCCTTTTTCTGTTTCTCCCAGACCGGGGTGGAGTTATCCTTGTAGGTAACCAGCCCCTGTCCCGCATCGTAAAGACCTTTTACCCTGGCCTTGAGCACGTCTTCGAATTTACTCCAGGGAAAGGCAGACTTCAGACCGGTCAGCTTTGACAGCTGAATGATAACATCCCCTGTGTTTCGAGTATTGTAAACCGGGTCAACGACCGGGTTCGACAGGCCATACAGGGGGTATTGAAGACCGGAAGGCCATACGATGTCATTCATTTTTTCAAGATATGAATGGTCCGGCAGAATAAGGTCCGCCATGTAAGCTGTTTCGTCCTGATAAGGTGAGAAGCTCACGATAAAGGGCACTTTTTTTAATGCCTTTTTAAAGGCCCCTCCATCCGGAAGCGTATAAGCGGGATTGGCTGAAAAGACCATAAGTGTGTCGACCGGCGATACCGTACTTTTTAGAATAGTTTCCGTCAGGTTGTTTATAAGGCTGTCAGTGAAGGGGTATTTCTTCCCTCCCGCCTGATCAATTCGAGGTTTTTTGAGCCCCTCTGCAGCAACAGGGTCGGCATCAATTTGCGGCAACTCGTTCAGGGGAATAGGTTCGTGAACCAGGATGCCCCCGGGATTATTGATATTTCCCACCAGGGCATTTAAGCTGTGGATGGCCATAAATTCAAACACGCTGCCGGTCAGGTTCCCTTTACCTTTTCCCACAGTCGCCAGAGGAGCCTTCGCGCCCGCGAAATCCCTGGCCAGAGCTGTAATGATCCGTTGGTTAAGGCCGGTTATTTCGGAAACCCGGGCGGGGGTATATTTCGTAAGGAGCATGGTCTTGAAGCCGGTATGATACTTACCGTCCGAGGAATTCCAGTCATCAAAACCAAAGGTATAGTCTTTCACGAATTTTTTGTTGTAGAGGTCTTCCTTTACAATCACGTGAGCAAGTCCCAGGGCCAGGGCCGCCTCGGTACCGGGTTTCGGTGCAACCCACTGGTCTGCTTTGGCGGCTGTATTAGATGCCCGTGATTCTATCTGCACGATCCTGGTTTTGTTTTTTCCAGGGCTTTCATGCCAGAGGTTCCAGGCATTCAGCACTCTGCCGGGGGACCCCCAGCCTTCCAGGAGCCCGCTACCGAAGCTGAGGATATAATCAGAGTTTTCGAGATCATACACCAGGGGGCTATCGGTGCCCTGCATCAGGGCACTGGCAATCGAGGAGGTATCTTCAGCAGTGGGTATCCTCAAGTAATTAGGGCTCCCGATTGCTGTAAGCAATCTCTCGATCATAATGGATACGGTTGAACCCGAGGGGTTTCCGTCTATAGCGGCAACGGATTCAGGCTTTGCCTGCCTGCGCAGGGTTAAGATGCGTTCCGCAAGAATGCTAAGGGCTTCATTCCAGGATATGTCCATGAAAGTATTGGAGCCCCGGGGGCCCACTCGCTTCATCGGGCGGGTGTACCTGATACTTTCATTGTAAAGCAACTGAAGACCGCCCATGCCCAGAGGACAGATTCCACCTGGGTTTACGGGATAATCTGTACGGCCCTCGATTTTTACTGCGCGAGGACCGGCTTTCCGCACCTGAATGCCGCATCCACCAGGGCAGAGGCTGCATACAGACTTTACGCTGTTAAACTCACCCACCGGCGGTACCGGTACCCAGGGCCAGTTTTGAGTCCAGATGGCAATATCATCGGTGAGCTTCCAGGGAATCGGAGTTAAATGTATTCCCGCCACTCCGCCGACCAGAAATTTGATGAAATTTCTTCTGTCTAATTCCATAGCTGTTTTTCCCCTTATCCTGTCTTTGCATGAAACCGGGCGCTCAAGGGCCGTCTAAGCCATGCCAGGGACTCAATGCGATCCATGTTGAGTCCATGTACAGGCATCATTTGTGACACACGAAACAGGCGTTATTCTCTTCATGCCCCATTTTGGTATGACATTCCGCGCAGTCATCCATCTTCATGCTGTCCCAGGTGTTAGTTTCATATCCCGAGATACGTTTTCCCCAGATATTTATACTGTAACCAGTCAGCCTGTTTTCCTTATATGTGGGCAGTTTTTCAGTCTTGCCATGGTCTCCGTGACATACCCGGCATTCCAGCTTACCCATTTTGACATGCGCGATATGAGAGAAATAAACACAATCCGGCTGCCTGTAATAAGAAAGCCAGGGTATTTCCGTTTCGTTAGCTACATAATTTTTAAGAAATTCAGTCTCCTCAGGTGTTTCTCCCAGCGGCGTATCGGGGTCTGAATGACAGTTCAGGCATATGTCCAGCTTTGGAATTCCCACAAATGTACCGTCCCTGCGGAATTCGTGGCAATTGAGACACTTCTCGTCCTCTGTGTCACCCTCGATGCCGTAAACTCTGTCCGGGTCCAGATGCAGGGCATGATTAAAATTCATTGGTTGAGGCTGCTCGGAATAAAGGACCATGGGAAAGACCACCCAACCTATGATCAGGGCGCCTATAAAACCTGTGAGAAAGAATAACCAACCACCTTTGGAAGAATATTTTTCAAGACCTGAAAGGAACAACCACCTGCCGATCAAGGGCTTTTCTGAGGAATTCTTAGGACTTTTCATATGTTAAGCCTCTATTGCATATTGAGGTTAATGTTGCCCGATATGGGCGCCATAGTGCTTGCGTATTTACCTGCTAACCCCTTCTTTGTCAAGGGAAAAAACCTCTCAAAATGTTTTGATATCAAAGGGTTTCACAGCGGATAGGAATTTTTATCAGGAGATGACGCCCAGACTTTGTGGAGAACGGGGAACTGCTGGTAATGTGTTAAAACAGATAAATTCAGAATGGTGTTCTGGATATTGTTACAGACGGGGAGAAACAGGACTTTCTATATAATGAAATTCAGGCGGGGTAACAGGCCCCGGTATGACTCGAACAGTCCCCGGGGCCGGCATTGGTAGTTTGTTCTTATACCCTTCGCATCCTCTTACGGCGCCTTTTGGCTGCTTTGGCCTGTTTCTTTTTTCTCTGTACGCTGGGCTTGTCGTAAAAACGCCTTTCCTTGATTTCTGAAAAGAAGCCCTCTTTTGTCAGCTTTCTTTTAAGGTCCCGAATTGCCTTTTCTATCTGGTTGTCATGAACAATGACTTTCATGTGTGGTCTACCTCACTCATATCTTTCAAGATTTAGAAAACAAAAAAGCACCTCGATTTTCCAATAGAGATGCTTTTCCTCACCTTCAAAAATATCCCTGAAGCGGGCTGCTTTAGACTAGCTCTGGTCGGACATTTTATCTGACCTCCTGTATAAGCTTGAAGGCGTGGAAGCACTCATAATAATTTAAGGGGCGCACCTGCATTGTTGAACCGGAAGGTCCGTGGTTTTGATTTATGTATAAGTCTCTATTTCTCCCGGCCAACTTTGATCACCCCCTTTTCTGCTTGATCTGATAACCTGATTAGTGATAAGAGTTGTCAACCTTTATAACAAAAGGTTAAATTATATTTCCTGCTATTTATTTGTCAATGGTTTTTTACCTTAAATGTGCTTTTAAGAATAATTCCCGTAAAAAGGCAAGACAAAAATCGTGAACCTTGAGCAGTTAATATCAACGACCGGGAAGGCAGGAAGGAAAATTATGTTTATATAGATGTAAGTCGTCTAAGACGAAGTTTGGCCATCGCCTCAATGTGATAGGTGTGCGGGAACATATCAACAGGCTGAATTTCTATTACAGAGTAATTTGCGAGCATTTCGCCCAGATCCCTGGCCAGGGTAGTTGGGTTGCACGAGACATAAACAACTTTTTCAGGAGAGAGATCAAGGACCTGGTCCAGTACATCTTTGTGCATACCGGCCCTGGGCGGGTCTATTACAAGTACATCCGGCTTCTCTTTAATTCCCCGGAGCGATTCTCGAATATCCCCGCATATAAACTGGCAATTATCAATGCTGTTTGCCCTGCAGTTTATGCGGGCGTCATGCACAGCGCTCTCGCTTATTTCAATGCCTGTTACGGTCTCGACCTGGTGGGAGAGGAAAATCGGGATTGTACCGGTTCCGCTGTAAAGATCCAGGACATTTTCTCCTCCTTCCAGTTCCGCAAAGTCCATGACCGTTTGGTACAATTTATGTGCGGCCAGTGTATTGGTCTGAAAAAAGGAATTGGCTGAAATCCGGAAACGGAAATCGCCAATCATATCTTCTATATATCCTTTGCCTTTTTGAACAATTTCCCTCTCGCCGACTGCAATAGAGGCCTTTCTGCTATTTATATTGTTTACTACGGTCTTGATGCGTTCGATTTTTGCGCACAGGCCCTCGGAAAGCCCGGAGGTCACTTCCGGCCTTGCCTCGGAAGTGACCAGGTTTACCATCCAGTCATCCAGTGCCCTGGAGTGTCGCACGGTAAGGTATCTCCAGAAACCTTTGTGGCTTTTCAACCCATATACAGGGATTCGGCTTTCCTTAACGAGCTGTTTCACTTCGCGAAGAATTCGATTGCCTGTTTCCGGCTGAAGCAGGCAGGATTCAATATCAAGTACCTTGCTGAAAGTACCGGGCACATGAAGGCCCAGGGCGAAGCCGGTTTCGGCGTCAGGCTTGTCCATTTCCTCCGGCATCAGCCAGCGCCGGTCGGAAAAAGAGAACTCCATTTTGTTTCTGTATTGAAACTGCTCTTCAGAGGGGATTGTTTCATGGACAGCAACATCCTTAAGACCAGCTATACGCTGGATAGACTCCTGAACATGCTCCCTTTTGAAATCAAGCTGCTTCTGGTACTGCACATGCTGCCACTGGCAACCGCCGCAGCTGCCGCTGTATGGACAGGGGGCCTGAATGCGATACGGTGAGGGGGAAACCAGTTCGGTGATAGAGGCATAGGCATAACCTTTCTTTTTTTTGAAGATTCTTGCCCTTACCGTGTCTCCGGGGATCCCTCCTCTCACAAAGACGACAAATCCATTGACCCTTGCTACGCCATTGCCGCCATAGGCCATTTTATCAATTTCAAGATTTATAGTATTTCCCTTGCGTAAACTCATAGACATAAGTGTAAAGTAATTTTACAGTTGATAAAAAAACTTACATGTTTCCGAGGATTCTGGACTTGATACTCTTTTTTGAGTTTGGTATCAAGTCTTTAATTTTATTCATGGTTTGGCCTATTATGTTTTTTGGCAAATCTCTTGCAGGAGTTATTAACGGGGCACTATACGAAATGGACGTGCGATTGTTCATTGGCTTGGCGAATTTGTAAGGAGTCTATAATGAGAAACCTCCTTTTCGGAGAAAAAAGAGAATGCGGGATGAGTCTGATTGAGCTTCTCATGGTGATAGTAATACTTGGGATTATGGCTGCTGTGGCCATCCCCACCTTTTCCGTTTGGATGCCCAGCTACAGACTCAAAACCGCTGCCCGTGATATATATTCGGATCTTCAATTGGCTAAATTAAAGGCTATACGGAGCAATGGAGATTACGCGGTCGTCTTTAACAGGGGTGCTGGCACCTACCAGGTTGTTTCCGGAGGGCCTGATCGAGATTTTTCCACATCTGGCGACAATGTGATAGAAAAAACTGTCACCCTGTCAAACTACAAAAGCGGAGTAAGTTATGGGACCGGCAATGCGGTCAACGACTGGACCGGCAGTCCTGTCCCGGGAACCGGCGTCAGCTATAATCCAGAGCGTGTTGTTTTTAACTCGCACGGTATGACCAACGATGCGGGATACGTATACGTGGACAATGAAAATGATGATAAATGTTACGCAGTGGGGACCTTGTTGACGGGTGTCATATTCATGCAGAGGTGGAACGGGTCCACCTGGGATTAATGAGGATCAGGAGAAGGGAGTATGCCCGGTAAAGAAAGTAAGGCATTAGACAAAAGGGGATTTACATTGGTTGAACTCCTGGTAGTGATTGCCATTGTGGGAGTCGTTATGGCAGGGGTTTACCAGGTTTACTACGCCCAGCAGAAGTCCTATCTTGTGCAGGAACAGGTGGCGGCCATGCAGCAGAATTTGCGGGCCGCCATGTTTTATATGGAAAGGGATATCCGCATGGCCGGATGCGACCCTAACAAGGGTTCGGGTGCCGCTATGACGACCGCAAACACCGGCTCGATAAGTTTTACAATGGATATTAATGACGATTCCAATACGGGTAATCCTGACGGAGATGTGGACGACACCAATGAGAATATTTCTTATGCCCTCTCGGGCACTAACTTAACCAGAAGTGGTGGCGGAAACATTATTGCGGAAAACATAGATGCCATTGATTTTGTTTATCTGGACGGGGCTGACCCGCCCGTCGTACTGAATCCGGGGGGGACTGACGTCCCGTCGCTGAGCATTCCCAACATACGCTCTGTGGAAATAACACTTGTGGCCAGAACCGGCGATGCGGACAGAGGTTACACAGACACGGATGCCTACCAAAACCAGCAGGGGAGGGTTATTCTGCCCGCACAAAACGACAATTTTCACAGAAGGCGTCTGACTACCTATATTCATTGCAGAAATCTTGGCCTTTAGGAGAAACGGAGAATGAGACGTGATCAAAAGAGAGCGGAGGAAGGCTTTACCCTTCTGGAGGTAATAATTGCTATTTCCATTCTTTCTGTTGGGCTTCTTGCGGTGGCCTCCATGCAGGCGGCAGCCATCCGCGGTAATCACAATGCCTACCAGTACACGGAAGGGACTACCTGGGCCCAGGACAGGCTGGAGCAGTTCCTGTCTCAGCCATATGACACAGGGGACGAGGGGGCGCTCCCCTCAGTGGCCCAGGAGGGTTACACCATGACCGGCTCGGTCGCCAGGCTGGATTCAAATGATGCCAACGCCGGGCAGATAGTAACAGTTACAGCTTCATGGCGGGACAGAGGAGTGAATAAGTCGGTCACGCTTACTTCTGTCAAAGCCAACCTATAGTTTTGACCCCGGGTGGTTTTTTGGGGCGGGCTTATAAAAATCAGAAAAAGAAAAAAGGTGTATTCCATGAGAGAAACGACAGTATTGAAAACAGAAGAAGGTTCCGTGCTGGTTATATCTCTGGTCATGCTGGTCCTGCTGACATTGATCGGCATATCGGCGACAACCACCTCGGAGATCGAGACGCAGATAGCGGGGAACGAGAAGGCTCACAAGGAGAATCTCTATCTGGCAGAAGCAGGTGCAATAGACTGCGGCCAGCTCATGAGTACTGCAGACTTGACCGTATCTCACTCGTGGCTGAAGGACTCTTATGATAATTCTGACTGGGACAGCGCTCCTCAATCCACGGTGAACACGAACACTCGCTACCTGGCCGTTTCAGAGGGAGTTGTAAAGGGAGCCTCTCTGGGCCTTGGGGGCTCCAGGG
This sequence comes from uncultured Desulfobacteraceae bacterium, assembly GCA_964627015.1. GTDB lineage: Bacteria > Desulfobacterota > DSM-4660 > Desulfatiglandales > Desulfatiglandaceae > CAZVGY01. Next base: position 3,345 of record CAZVGY010000081.1, on the reverse strand, counting down.
TCTATTCGTATGCTATATACGGCCGCACGGACAGGGAAAACCTGGGACGTTCTATAGTAAGGATAGGATACAGAAAGGCTTTCTGATCAGGCCTTTAATTTAATACTCATCACTGTCTTCCCCGAGGCGGATGCATTCGGATTTAACGGCATCCGCCAGATGAGCACAGGATTAATAGAAAGAGGAGAAAAAGAGATGTCTCTTTATAGCAATCATAGAGTTGGTTCAACGCCCATCAAGAGCGGGTTGTGGAGGCGATTAATGACCGCCCTCTTCCTGTGCCTGGGGATTAGTGTGCTGGGCTTGGCGGAAACAGCAGAAGCGGCCGATATTTCTATAAACGATGTAGTCCTTACCGAGACCGATTCAGGAACAACTACGGCGACGTTCAAGATATCTCTGGATAAACAAGAGGGCTCAGATATAAAATTGCAATATTCAACTTCGGACGGTAGTGCAACGGCCGGGCAGGATTATGTCTCGATAACCGATACAGTCACCATCCCGGCTGGCAGTGAAAATATCCTGATAGATATCACGGTTAATGGTGACAAGGTGGTAGAGGGAGACGAGACCTTCAGGGTTACCCTCTCAATCGTAACCGGTCCCGGGCTTATTACCGACGGGACAGGAGTGTGCACCATAGAGAACAATGATAGCGCAGTTCTGACAGTGGGGAATGTAACGCAGCCTGAGGACGGCGGCAATATGACCTTTACGGTTAAGCTGTCAGCTGCTGTTCAGGGTGGTCTCAAGGTAGACTATGGGACAGCGGATATCACTGCGACAGGTGGATCTGACTATACGGTAGCGAATGGGACCCTGATGAATGATCTTGGATGTAACTGACAGTTAGGGTGTGGTTTTTAATGAAGCAGACATAGAATGTTCACGTTAGCCTTATCGAACACTGGTCGAGGCCTTAATTAAAGACGCGCAGGATGGATAATACAGGCCGTCCCCGGGGACAGAAATTTCTGACGTAAAAAAGTCGTTAACCTGCCAAGAAGAATACAAGATTTTGTCCTTAGGGAAGTTAAACGAGGTTATAGAATTAAATTGAAGGCCTCTGGTGAGGAGAAGATACCATGATATCCAAGCAGATTTATACCGGCAATAAATTATCGGTTCCTTTGAGTCGGATTTATAAAAAGATAACTCAACAATATCTACTGATGTTATTTTTGGCTTTTCTGATTGTACCAGTGTCGATTGCGAGAGCAGAAACGTATACAGTCAATATTGACGACGCATCTGCTAGTGAGCCCGGCACGATGAAGTTTAGAGTCTGGTTGGATAAACCTCTTCTCGCTGGAGACGAAGGATCAGGCGCTACTTTCAAGACTACAGATGGAACTGCGGTAGATGGGGTTGATTACACAGGTGTTTCTAGTGGGTCTGTCACATTTGATACTGCGGGAGACACAGAGGCATACATTAATATAACTATCCTGGACGATTCAATTGTAGAGAATAATGAGACGTTTAATGTCTCTCTTACTGGTCCGATTGAAGAAGGCTCGGCGACAATTATGCCGGGAGACACTTCTGCAGATGGTACGATTACGGATAACGAGACCGTGAGCATAGCAGCTACAACGCAGGGAGCTGAAGCCGGACCAATAGATGGATTGTTCACTGTGACGCAGACGGCTGTCAGTTCTACGGACACTGTTTTGACTGTGACGCCTAGTGGTTCGGCTGTGAGCGGTACTGACTATACTGCGCCTGGGGCCACGGTTACTATTCCAGCAGGCAAGACGAGTGCCACTATACCGATAGCCGTGACGGACGACGCGATAGTGGAAGCGACCGAGACGGTGAAGCTGACCATTGGGAAGAGCTCTGGAGACGCTCGGATAACAGTAGGCACGGACAACGCGACTATAGACATAAGCGACAATGACAGTGCTACGGTGAGCATATCGGCTACGACGCAGGGTAATGAGGCAGGACCTGTTAATGGACTTTTCACGGTAACGCAGACAGCGGCGAGTTCCACGGACACGGTGCTGACGGTAACGCCGACAGGGACGGCGGCAAGCGGAGTGGACTATACTGCGCCTGGGGCCACGGTCACGATTCCGGCTGGTGACACCAGTGCGACGATACCGATAGTTGTTACGGACGACGCGATAGTGGAGGCGACCGAGGATGTAATCCTGACGATAGCGATAAACTCTGGAGACCCTCAGATCACATTGGGCACGGACAACGCGACTATAGACATAAGCGACAATGACAGTGCTACGGTGAGCATATCGGCTACGACGCAGGGTAATGAGGCAGGACCTGTTAATGGACTTTTCACGGTAACGCAGACAGCGGCGAGTTCCACGGACACGGTGCTGACGGTAACGCCGACAGGGACGGCGGCAAGCGGAGTGGACTATACTGCGCCTGGGGCCACGGTCACGATTCCGGCTGGTGACACCAGTGCGACGATACCGATAGTTGTTACGGACGACGCGATAGTGGAGGCGACCGAGGATGTAATCGTGACGATAGCGATAAACTCTGGAGACCCTCAAATCACACTGGGCACGGACAACGCGACTATAGACATAAGTGACAATGATAATTTTGGCATAGCAGTAGACAGTCCTTCCGCGACTGAAGGAACGAATGCCACGTTTACCATAACAGTGGACGCTGCGAGGTCCATGGATGTGGACGTAGCTTATTCTACTGCCGACGGGACTGCCACGGTGGCTGACAGTGACTATGGTGCGCACGCCGGGACAGTGGTAACGATACCAGCCGGGGCGGCTGGCCAGACCCAGACTTTTACGGTGGCCACCACCGGGGACACGAAGGTGGAGGCTAATGAGACGTTTGGAGTGACGGTTACCAGTGCGGACGGCAATTTTGACGGTACGGACGCCAGCGGCACGGGCACCATAAACAATGATGATAATTTTGGCATAGCAGTAGACAGTCCTGCGGGAGTTACTGAAGGAACGAACGTCACGTTTACCATAACAGTGGACGCGGCGAGGTCCATGGACGTTGATGTCAGTTATTCCACGGCCGACGGGACGGCCACGGTGGCTGACAGTGACTATGCCGCGCACGCCGGGACAGTGGTAACGATACCGGCCGGGGCAGCTGGCCAGACGCAGACTTTTACGGTGGCCACCACCGGGGACACGAAGGTGGAGGCTAATGAGACGTTTGGAGTAACGGTTACCAGTGCGGACGGCAATTTTGACGGTACGGATGCCAGCGGCACGGGCATTATAAACAATGATGATAATTTTGGCATAGCAGTAGACAGCCCTGCGGGAGTTACTGAAGGAACGAATGCCACGTTTACCATAACAGTGGACGCTGCGAGGTCCATGG
>CAZVGY010000080.1:0-17198 GCA_964627015.1 uncultured Desulfobacteraceae bacterium | reverse complement strand
CCACTGAACTCTGACCTGGTCCAAAGGACCAGGGTTTCTATGCTGGACTAAATCCCCCCGGGCACCCTTCCAGGTTATGGTCTCACTGGGAGCGAAGGTCCTCTCCTTGAAGCCCGGATTTAACGAGGTTATGGCCCGCGGGCTGACTATCTCACCTCCCTGCAGCCGCGCTGCGTAGATCTGGGGAGGCTTGCTGGCATCGGAATGATCGTAGCAGACGGTCTCACCGTTTGGCGAAACCTCGATGTAGAAGATGTTTCCCTGGTGCTGACACTCCAATAGGGTCTTCTCCCATTTTTGGCCGAACCTGGTGTACCTGGCGAGCTTGGGATTACAGCCATCAGCGAGCAAGGCCAGAAAACCGCCAGGAATTGGTCTGATCGGAGAATTGGGAAGGCCAAGCGGATTCATCATCTCCATGCCCTTTGGCCATTGCAGGTCAATCGAACTCTCCTTTCCCGTGGATACATCGAGCGCTCGGGCTTCCGCCCTAAAGGCGTACGGATTCGGATCCTCGTAATAGAGGTCAACTGCGTAGAGGGTCTTGGAGTCGGGAGACCAGACGGCACCGCCTGTGCTCCTCATCATAACGAAGACCCGCTTTTCATCGCCGCTTTCGAAGTCGAGGAGGTAGTTGCTGAAGGCTATACTTGCGTAATAGTCATGTCCCGGCATGAATCCCTTACCCACTGTCCTGACGTAAAACGCCCTCTTTCCGTCTGGAGATACCGACAGGGCCATGATTCGGTCGTTGTTCTGGGTAATCGGCATGGTCTCCCCGCTTTGCAAGTCCAGCTGGAAGAGACGCACCGGGGCATTGCAGTACTCGCTGACGTGTATGGTTTTATCCCCCGGCTCAACACCTTTCTTTTGCCCTCCCTCGGCTGTCGTATAAAGGAGTGTCTTCGGATCCTTCCATCCGTATTCCACAACATCCTGGGTAAGCAAGGTAAGGGGAGAGAGGTCATGCCCGCCCGGCCCGACTGCCCACACCTGAACAGTCTTTCCAGCTTTATCGTACAAGCCGGGAAGAGGAGCATCGCTCAAGAAGGTTATTTTTTTACCGTCGGGCGACCATTTCAGCCCGCTGATCATAGCCCCGTTGAAAGAGGTGAGCTGTTTACTCGTGCCTTCAGCCAGGTATGTCAAAAAAATGTTATCCGCACGAGTTTTCATTCCCGGCTCACAAAAATCCTTGCACCACGCCAAGCAGGAACCGTCCGGCGAGAAAGCCATCTCTGATACATACTCGGCGTAGAGTACGTCGTCAAAGGTAAGCTTCCGGTTATCTGGGATTTCCTCTGCCGGTGCCATACTTGGGTACTTGAGTGTAATATCTTTCTCTTTAGCCTCTACACCGGATCCTACCCCTCCCAAAGCCAAGCTAACCAATAATATTGCGAGGGTCACAAATACAAAACCGAAATGGCGGGAATGCTGCATAAACCAGATACCTCCTGTATAGGTGATAAAAATTCCCTTTGTTGGAAAGGAAGTATAAGTAAAGTGGCAATATATGTCGATGGCAAAATGTCCACAACATATGCGGTTTTTGAGGTAGGCTATGGCAACGGGAGTTGTGAGGGGTGTCCGGGCAGGTAGAGATATCCTTACACTGATGGAGTTTATCCATTAAAATAAATCGAGTGGCGATAATCGGAAGGAGAGGTGCTTCTAAAAAACGGGTTTTTTGGTGATTTAGGCCCGGATTCATAATTCAGGCCGTTGAAAGCCTGCGACATTGTCCTGCAGACTCGATTTTCAAGACAATGACCGCTTAAAATAACACCTCTTACAAAATCAACGTCGGAATCTGGGTTATCATGAATCCTTGACTAGACAATGGTAACCTGCTAGTAGAGGCCGTTAGGGCGATTAGCTCAGTTGGATAGAGCGTTGGTCTCCGGAACCAGAGGTCGCGCGTTCGAGTCGCGCATCGCCCGCCACAACCATTTCAAAAATAAGGGGTTGCACTATCAGGCAACCCCTTTATTTCTGTCATATTTCATTTCTGCGGCCTCCTGCCCGTCTCTCGATCTGCATAATGAGGACAAGCTTGACCGCCAACATCCTTAAGAAAATTTTAAATTTCCATATTTCCAGATCAGCCCGCCAACGGCCAATCCTTCTCTCCCAGGGCGATTCGACACAGATCAGTTATAAAAATCTTTGGGAGACCAAGTCGTGATGTGGGTCTTCTCATCACCGCATCACATATGGGACAAATAGTTACCATGGCGTCAGCACCACTTTCAATCGCGTCATTAACGTTCTTATTTTGGATATCGACGGCGAGCTCCCTGTCGGTCCCTATAACCGGTGCGGAACAACAGACAGCGTTCAGGCCCTCGTACTGTCTCGATATCCTTTTTACTCCGATCAGCTCGAAGATCTCATCCAGAAATGCATCCTGTTCAGGAAGCCACCTTGTAGCGCAGTTCTGCTGATAGGCGACCTTTTTGTCCAGTTTGGAGATATCATCAGGGTGATCCCTGAGGTAGTTCCGAAGATGCTCAAACAGGTGCATGTACTTGAAAGGAACACTGATGCCCAGTTCCTTAGCCTTCACATGCGCCAGGACATATCCTTCATTGTGGAGATAGACAATCTCTTTATCGAGTTCCGCTAATTTGTCAATAACTCGTTGGGCGTACTTTTCTGCAAGGCTTTCCCCTCCCATATGCACACAACCAACTAAAGACATGTACTCCCCTCCTCTCACCACGGTCATGTCCTTAAAAAGTGCGCTTTCCAGGGTTCCCTCAGGGAACTGGCTGAATCTAAAACCGTCGAATGAAAGGGCTGGTTTTGCGGGATCACCCTCTAAAATCTGGGGAGGATCAGTTTCTCCTTCAAGCCCTTTAACCGTCTCTTCAATTGCAGGCACACCAATTGATACTATTGGGCAGGTCCCTATCTTTTCCTGCATTTTGAAGATGAGATTGGAAGGATCAGCGTTGGTGGGGCAGTAGTCATTACAGGCTATGCAGGTAATGCAATTATTAAGGATATCCGCCTCTTTACCCTCCATGAGAAGCTTTATTTCACTGATGGCCTTTTCTCTATCATAATCAACATAACGACACTCCACCAGACAATCGCCGCAAAGATCACATCTTGAAGGATCCCACATATTTCATACCTCCTTAAATATGATTAACAATTCGCGATATCCATCCAACCCGCTCACAAATACAAAATATACAACAGTATTATCGAGTAAGTAAAGATGCTTTTGCTGACGTCCGTATATGGCCATTTAAATAAAAAAGAGAGGCATCGATATGATATAAAATTGTGAAGCACTTTACACTAATTCCATAGTCATCTTTATTGCCATATCCTCTACATGAGCACTCTTCTATCCTGCTGCCCTTATATGTACCATTGACTTATGAACCCAATAGGCCTAATCTCCCATTGCCGTTAAAATAAATGATCATATATTTTGTTTTTTTTCAGAAAAGGAGAATCGATTGTTGGATTTTAGTATAATAAAAGATCTACAGTTACCGAAAATAGACCTCAGCGATATAGTATGGCCCAGGTTTGATTTTTCCGGAATTCGATGGGGCCGCATCCCTAAACTCAGAATCGGAGATTCAGTTGCGAAACTTCCTATTGTTCAGGGGGGAATGGGTGTTGGAATATCCCTATCCGGGTTGGCTTCTGCAGTGGCGAATGAAGGTGGTATAGGGGTAATAGCAGCCAATTCAATAGGAATGCTTGAACCTGATTATTATGCCGGTCATAAAGAAGCCAATAAAATAGTACTTAAAAAAGAGATAAGAAAAGCAAAACAAAAGACCTCAGGCATTATTGGGGTCAACATAATGGTGGCTATAAATGATTTTCATGAGCTTTTAAGGGTCGCAATCGAAGAAAAAGTAGATATGGTCTTTATGGGAGCAGGCCTTCCAATTAAGGATATTCCTATAAAAAAACTCAGATCAGCCAGAGTCAAGGCGGTCCCTATTGTAAGCTCTGCAAGGGCTGCCGGGCTTATTTTCAGGTCCTGGTTAAAAAAATACAACGATATTCCGGACGGTATTGTTGTGGAGGGGCCGAAAGCTGGCGGACACCTGGGGTTTAAAGAGGAGCAAATCAATCATCCTGATTTTGCGCTTGAGCGAATTTTACCCGATGTAATTGCTGAAATTAAGACTTATGAGGATAAATTTAACAAGTCTGTACCTGTAATTGCAGCCGGCGGAGTTTTTACGGGCGCTGACATCTATAAACTTTTTAAACTGGGAGCTAGAGGTGTTCAGATGGGGACGAGGTTTGTAGGAACGCATGAATGTGACGCTGACATCAGATTCAAGGAATCATATGTCTCCTGCAAACAAGATGATATAGAGATTATCAAAAGCCCTGTGGGCATGCCGGGCCGAGCAATCTCAAATAAATTTTTAAGAGATGCGTCATTAGGAGAAAAAAAAGGTATTAAGTGCACCTGGAGGTGCCTCAAAAGCTGTGACGTAAAAAATGCACACTATTGTATTTCTATGGCCCTTAATAATGCCAGAAAGGGGAACCTTGATCAAGGTTTTGCCTTTGCCGGGAGCAATGCCTTCAGGATTAATGAAATAATTTCAGTAAGGGAATTAATGAATGAACTTCAAAAGCAATATCTGTACGCAGAAGAAAAATGGGCTGGCAAATTAAAGGTCGAATACGAAAAGGCACTTGAAAAACTTACTTCACTAAAGGAAGAATATCTAAATTTGGTTACCTCACTGAAAGATGATTACGACACAGGTATCGAGAGGGGGGTCGCGACACTCCGTGAGGAGTACTTAAGATCCATAGAAAAACTGCGTTCTCTCAAGGCCAAGTACTTAAAGGCACTAGATAACGCAACTCTCTTAAAAAAGGAACTCTTAGAACTCTTTGATCGGTATTCACTGCTCAACAGGCTCAGCATACAAAAAATTTGAAACAGGACCTAACTCAAACTTTCCATTGAAAAAAATTCAAAACCTCTTCTTATATACATGACAGTAAGGTTTCTTTTTGTTCTTATCATAGTAGTCTTGATGGTACTCTTCGGCCTTCCAAAATGTACTTGCAGGTAATACCTTTGTTACCACCTGATATCCTTTTTTCTTAAGCTCATCGATCAGTTTATAAGCGATTTTTTCTTCCTGTTCATTGCTGTAGAAGACAGCTGATAAATACTGGCCTCCGATATCCGGCCCCTGACCGTCCGGCTGTGTTGGGTCGTGAATCTCAAAGAAAAACTTGGCGAGAGCTTCGTAGCTCACTTTATCAGTATCATATGTTACTTTCACGACCTCGAAGTGGCCGGTATTCCTGTAACATACATCTTCATACGAAGGATTTTCCGTAGTACCGCCCATATAACCGGAAACCGCGGAAACGACTCCTTCCTTGTGCTCAAAGTAATATTCCACACCCCAAAAACATCCTCCTGCAAAATATGCTTTCGCAGTAGTAATAGGTTTGTTTTCCCTTACGAATGTCAAGGAGATAGAATTAACACAATGCCTGACATTTTTTTCCGTAAATTCCTCACCTTCAAAAACATGACCCAAATGAGCGCCGCAATTGGCACACACTATTTCTGTCCTTATTCCATCAGCGTCAATCCTTCTTTGGACAGCCCCTTTAATTTCATCATCAAAGCTGGGCCATCCGCAGGATGATGGAAATTTATTTTTCGACCTGTAAAGGGGAGCATTGCATCTCTTGCAGAGATACAGGCCTTTTTCAAAGAAATTATTATACTTACCACTAAACGGCGCCTCAGTACTTTTATGCACTATGACCGCTTTCTCTTCCTCTGAAAGCTTATTATACCTTTCTCGTTCACAATAGGTCCCTCCGAGCAGGAAATTAAGCATAGAATTATTCCCAGCATAAATTCAAATGTGGCATATTTCATAACAAATACCAGTTTAAAGCCCGGCGATCATTCTCCGGGTGGTTAGCTATATATCTTTCTGTTATTTACAATAATAGATACGATTGCGCGGAGTTCAAGATGCCCCCAGGAAAACTTTGGCGGCCCAAATATCACTAATTGATATCCCCCGTATTCACATTCAGCTCCTTTTTCCATAAAATACATGCGAAAAGGAAATGGCCGGATTGTTTGCCATATGCTCAGATCGATCCTGCGAGCCCCTATTTTCATCTTTATAAAAAAGGATTTTATTGACATATAAATTTTCGACTTGTAGATTTTACCTGCAAAAATATCCCTGCCGATTAATTAATTCTCTCTATTTTCGTCAAACAAAGTGGGCGTAGTACATTATTTATAATCAAGTCCTGGTTTTCAAAATCACCGGGAAAGTATCGATTTTCAGGCGTAGCAACGTATAAGAATAGTGCTGCTTCAAAGGATATAAACTATATATACTTTCCATATTGTGCAATTTCAGCAGCGTATTTACCCGCTTCAGTTAGTCAACATTATTACGGAAAAAAGTACATCGATAACTTTAAGACATAATGCTGCCTAACTGGCTTTATAAAAATTTTAAAATTGGAGGCACAGGATGAAAGTAGAAAAAATGGACCACATTGCGATTTTCGTAAAAGACCTGGACAAAGCAAAGAACCTTTTCACCGATCTACTGGAGACAGAATTCACTGAGCCGGTCATGGTGAAGGAACTCGGCTTCAGACAGACATTGGAGCCATTAGGTATAGAATTTGTAGAATCTACCACACCTGACGGGCCCATTGCCAAAACCATAGAGCTCAAGGGGGAAGGAGTAGGGTTGATTGGGTTGAAGGTTCCTAATCTTGAAGAAGCAGTCGCTGAAATGGAATCTCGAGGGTTCAAGGTTGTAAGCAGGGTGGAGCATGCTCAACTTAAGGCGGCGCAATTTCATCCCAAGGACACATTTGGCGTGATGATTGAACTTCTGGAGTACAAGGAAAAACACCCAATAGCCACAGCTATGCTGGGACAGGCCTAACTAAAGGTAAAGCTTTATCTACAGATTAGAATACTTGGATTCGAATATCTTATGACCAAAATCAGAATACCCTAAATCAAGGGGAGTTCCTGGATTCTGTTGGAAACCAAGTCGATTTTGACAGTTTTTACTTGTACCTGCTGAATACCAGGGGCTTCCCCTTCAAATAACAAACTGTTTCGAAAAACTTTTGTCTGTTATATCTAAATCTGAACTATGAATAAAAATATATGCCGTGCTGATTAATCAAGCCAGCGCCTTGCGACTATTAAACTATTTTATTGTTCCATATTCGGTGTCCCTGAAGCCTGTCAGGCTGGACCGTGCGTTATTACCGTTGCTAGAAAAAGAGACCCAAGCGCTGTTATCATCAGACCTGAAATCATACCTATAATTAACTCGATACGTTTAGCATCACCTTCCCTGGACAGGGCATCTATAGAGAATTTTTTTCCAGCCGCCACCAGTACCACCACAAAGGAAATAGTTACAGCCATCCCTAGACATATGAAAGCCGCCAGTAAAAGACCCAGACCGGACATCCCCATTGAAAGGCAAAATAAAAGAACCATTATAACGCCTGGGCACGGTATCATTCCCACTGTAAAGGCCCATGGCAAAAGCGCCATCCTTGACTCATCCATATCCGCATCTGACAGCTTAGGCTGTGAAGATTTTATCCGGGGCTTAAAGAATAATGTATGACATTTTGTCAAAAAAATGCCAAGCCCAAGCAAAGTGATCATACTGAAACTTACTACTTGAGTTGTGTATGAGACAGTTCCAAGAGTTCCGGCAATTCCCTTATTTACTATAAAATACAGGGACAGGACACAGATCGACCCTGAAAGTGCGTGAAAAAACGCAACGAGCGTTCCGAACAACACACCGCTTCCTATGGAAGCTTTGCGTGACATCATGAAGGACATGGCAACGGCTTTGCCGTGGCCGGGGCCGGCTGCGTGCACAACACCGTATATAAAAGCGATCGATAGAAGACTCAAGAAAGGCACGATTCCTTTACCCTGCCTGATATCTCGAATCAAAGCGGACATTTTTATTTTTAGCAGATGCTGATACCGGGCGACCTTCTCCAGAAATGAAACTCGTATAATCGAACTATTACTCGAAACATTATCAGGGCCCTCTTTGGAAAAAAAAGGGTTGCCTCCATCTCCTAGAGAAAGGGCTGGAAAAAAGCTAAACCATAACATTACGAAAAACAGTAACAGCCTAATCATTTTTTTTCTTGAACCTCAAAATAATCTCTTCCGGATATATCTGTCCGTAATAATAAGCCTCATTTCTATTCTTACTGATGCTGTGCTCCAAATCAAAGGCGGAAGTGTTATCAAACTTCACCCGGTTCCTGACCAAAAAAATACTGGTATAAAACGACTTGTCGTATACAGAAAGAGTCACCTCTCTGAAAGTGTTTATGGCATTTACATGGCAGGGAACACTAAATCTATATAACACCTTACCCTGCTGTATATCAGCAGAGAAGTCCTTAACATATTGCACTTTGAAAGGTTTTCCACTTATCTTTATATGAGTGAAATAGTTAAAATTTTTTAGGTTATTAAATGCCTTCTTTTTTAGAAATTCTATCTCTAAAGGTTCAAGTTGTTTGTTATCATTTTTATCAAAATCTCCGATAATCATGCTGCTGAACATCTCGTCGAACTCCCAGCATAATTTAAAACCTGCCAGACCTTTTTCATCAAAGACTACTTTTACTGAATTATATATGAATACATGTGGATGGGACCATAAAAGGGGAGGCAGCAAAAGTATACTAAAAGCAGAAACTATGACGGCAATCTTCTTTGAATTCACCATGTGGCAAGCCAATCCATACAACCGAAGAACTAACAGAGATACCCAGCAGATTTATTCTGGTCGACTTATTCTAAAATTATTCTGACCTCCGTCCAATGTCAAGATGGGGAACAGTTTTAGAGAAAATATTCGACATGCCAATTCAGACAAAAACAAAGTTTATTTATTTCGAGACTTCTCCCTGCTCGCATAGACTGGTTCACAATACGCAGGGTCTATAATAGATATACGCAGTAGAGTCAATTATACAAGGTGAAGCCTTGTCTAAAAAATTGACTATCCACTGGTTTTTCTTTATATTATGTGCACCTAAAGGATCCTTGAAAATGAATAGAAAATACGGTTCCAGGCTATTTCTAATACTATTGCTCTGTTCATTGGCGCTACTTCTCAGGCTCTTTTGGACTTATGTCTCAGCCATTATACTGGCCCTCCTTATTACAAGCGTATTTTACCCGGTGTACTCCTGGACTAAAAGAATCTTAGGACACCGTAAGAACCTGGCCTCAATTTTCATGGTCATTCTCATCTTTATAGTGCTCGTGGTCCCTCTCGGATGGTTTGTCAGCACACTTTCGAACGAAGCATTTGATTTTTATAACCGCACCAAAAGTGAAGTCTCTCTAAAAAAAATACAGGAAGCCATTGCCGGTGATTCCATATGGGCTAAACGCCTGAGAAGAGGCGGAGAGCTAACCGGGTTTAAGTTCACCCCGGAAACGATTGAAAATTTGGCTACAGGCATCGGCAGAACCATCGGTCTGTTCTTATATAAACAACTCAGCTATGTAGCTTCAAATCTCCTGAATTTTCTGGTCCATTTTTTCCTTATGATGTTGTTGATCTTCTACTTATTTCGAGATGCATCCAAACTCAAGGATTATCTTGCCCAATTCCTACCTCTCCCAAGAGGGCAGCTGGAAAAATTAGCGGACAAATTCCAGGAAATGGGGAGTGCCATCATCATAGGCAATGGATTATCCGGTATAGTCCAGGGAATCCTGGGCGGGCTCGGCTTTTTTATGTTTGGAATCAGTTCCCCTTTTTTATGGGGAACTGTTCTCGCTTTTATGGCTTTTCTTCCTATCATCGGAGCCTCGGTAATTTTTGTCCCTGCCACCGCGATTCTGCTGATCCAGGGAAAAACAGGTGCCGGCATCGCCTACCTTATTTATAATGTACTTTATAGTTCAATTATAGAATACTTTATCAAGCCCAGAGTAATAGGGAAAGGGATGCAGATGAATTCATTGCTGGTATTCATAGGCATCATCGGGGGCATAAAGCTCTTCGGTATCCTGGGAATTATTTATGGTCCTTTGATCATCACCATATTTTTGACACTCGCAGAAATTTACGGCCTGGAATACAAGGAGAAACCAGCCTGAAAAAGGCTATTTTTCGTGTACCCACTCTTGGGGTTTTGAAATGACTAGCGAAAAAATTCTTAGAGGAAAAAAGCTCCTTATCGTGGATGATGAACAGGATATCCTGGATTTCCTGGAGGAGCTTCTGGATATGTGCGAGATACAAACGGCTTCCACCTTTGAACAGGGAAAGGAACTCCTTGAAAATAATTTTTACGATGCAGCCGTCCTCGATATAATGGGTGTTCGTGGATACGAATTGCTTGAGACAGCGAAAGAAAAAGATATTCCCGTATTGATGCTCACTGCCCACGCGGTATCACAAGAAAACCTCAAGAAATCTATTGAAAAAGGCGCTTCCTACTACGTACCAAAGGATGAAATTACAAAAATCGATGTTTTCCTGGCAGATATTTTTGATGCCCGCGAGAGAGAAAAAAATATCTGGCTCAAGTGGTATGAAAGGCTGAGTGGCTTTTGCGAGAGAAGATTCGGGCCTGACTGGATGGAGGAAGACCCGGAGTTCTGGGATTCTATTTTAAAATATTAAGGCCATACTCAGCTACAAATCAAACTATTATAATTCAGGTGTTTTTCTGGAAATTACGCCAGGTACAGAATAATTATCAGGGCTTTGAAATTATCTAAAGGAGGAAAAAAAATGACGAAACGTGGTGCAGGCATAACCCTTACTCAACATATACTCCAACAGGAACGCGAAAATCCAGAAGCAACAGGTGCATTCACAATCCTGCTCAGCGAGCTTATCGTAGCAGCCAAAGTCATATCAAGAGAGGTAAACCGGGCAGGACTCGTAGACATACTGGGCCCTACTGGCCAGACCAATGTACAGGACGAACAGGTGCAGAAGCTGGATATTTTTGCCAACCAGACTATTATTCAGCGAATGCAGCACATAGGACAACTGTGGTGTATGGGATCAGAAGAAGACCCGGATATTATTGAAATACCGTCAAAATACCCTCGAGGTGACTATATTTTACTCTTCGATCCCCTAGATGGATCCTCTAATATAGATGTAAACGTTAGTATTGGGACGATATTTGGTATTTTCAGAAAGCAGAAAAACAGTACAAGCGACAATGCCCTCCTGAACGATGTCCTCCAGCCAGGTATTAAACAAGTGGCTGCAGGTTATTTTATTTACGGATCCAGCACCATAATGGTGTATACAACTGCTAACGGGACAGGTGTCCACGGTTTTACCTTATTCCCTAGCGTAGGTGAATTTCTGCTATCCCACGAGAACATCAGGATACCTCCAAAAGGGAAAATTTACAGTGTAAACGAAGGTAACTATAATTACTGGGACGAAAAGACATGTTCATTAGTAGACTACTTCAAGGAAAGAGACAAAGAATCTGGCCGTCCGTACACATCCAGGTACGTGGGGAGTCTTGTGGCGGATTTTCACCGAAATCTTCTGAAAGGTGGAATTTTCATGTATCCAGCGGACAGCAAGGACCCTAAAAAACCTGCAGGTAAACTCAGGTTAATGGTCGAGGCTAATCCACTTGCCATGGTGGCGCGGGAAGCTGGAGGCTATGCGAGCGACGGGAATGGTCCGATCCTAGAAATATCTCCAAATGAATTACACCAGAGAACACCGTTGTACATCGGAAGTAAAGAAGATGTAGAATTAGCGGAATCTTTCCTTAGCGGCAACTAGAGCAAAGCCGAATAAATGGGGGTTAAAGAAACCGAATTTCCGGTTCTTTTAAGCCCCTTTCCTGTCTTTAAGTATCTCTATGAAAGTTTCTATTCTAAAGGCGGTACGGCCGTCAATTTTTCCCGGCCTGTCACCCTCAAGAGTTAAAATCGGAACAGGAAGGCTTTTTCTCAAAATAATATCATAGATCTGCCTGTAGCAGAAGGTCTGTGTATAGTGGATGAGTCCGTCAATCCCCCTCTCATAAACCGCCTCCTTCACATCCCTGATCCTTCCACCGACATCATATGGATATGTGTATGCAAGGTATTGATCTACAAGGTTTTTATCAGTAAAGGGAATACTGAACTGTCTTTGCACCTCATTAAACACCACCCTCGCTCCAAGGGATTCAATGAGCTCATAAAACCCGCTGAATATAGGCGGCACACCAAGATAACCAAGGCGGATTACATCCTTTACCGGTCTTCTTTCCTGGGCCTCGGCAAGGAATAAATCCAGGTTCTTTTCAAATTTATCAGGATCACTGTTAAAATCCGAACTGCTTACCAGGTAGAGGTGGTTTTCCAGACCGCTAACCAAATTTTCCTTGTACGTCAAGACATCCAGTATCTTTAACTTATTCCTGATTGTCTTCAGGCGTTCTTTTGCGGCCTCTATTTTTGGCCAGGTAGTTGAAAGGCTTTCTCTGAGTTTGTCTATCTGTAAGGTGAGTGAATCCCGGTCGCGGTTGAGTGGATATTCAAAAGGTATCACTCTCACTCTTTCGCTCTCAAGCAACTCTCCCAGTGCTATAGTGTTGCTGCAGTCACCGCCGGTCACTGCAATTACATCTTTGATTCCATTATTGATTACAGAGGAGTATATCCCCTTAATCCAGGCGCAGATATTATGTGAAAATCCTTCAGCCTCTGCCTGGGAGATAAGTTCATTAGCTTGTGTGGAGGCTATGAAGAGATTGTTTAGATCTATGGGTTTCAAACCAGCGGCAAAAATAACCTCAACCGGGATGGTCGCGGTTATTCCGACCAGTCCTTCCCTGCTTCCACGCAGTGAAATTTCATTGATGGTAGTTCGAGGCATGTCAGCTTGTTACCGTAGGCTGCACCTGTATCCAGCGCAATCTTGTTTTCCATAACCATTGGCTCGTTCACCGGAGTGTGGCCAAAGATCACCCTTTTACCAAAATCATAATCAGAATAAATAAAGGAATCCCTTATCCAAAGCATGTCATCCTTTGTCTGATCTTCAATGGCCCTTCCAGGACGGAACCCGGCATGAACCACATAGTAGTCATCCAGTTCAATATAAATCTTAAGGGATCGAAAAAAGGCCATATGCTCGGGGGGAACCAGACCCTCTGACTCATTTGTCTTTTCAGCCATGTAGCTTTCAACCGTGTTCCACCCTCCATTCATAAGAAAAAGGCCCCTCTCTTTCCCGGAAAGATAATCCATAAACATGTCCTCGTGGTTTCCCATGAGACAGTCAATATTCGGGGAGAATTTTTGAAGAGACAGGATAAAGTCTACAACTCCTTTGGAATCATTCCCTCTGTCAATGTAGTCGCCCAAAAATATCAGGCGATCTTTATGAGGGATCCAATTTATTTTATCCAGGAGCTGTTTGAGCATATCCAGACAACCATGAATATCTCCAATCACTAAGATTCTATTGTTCTCCATTATTGCATATAAATAAGACGCACCCGACTATAGGAATCCAGGCGGTCCAGACCTCCTTTCTTGGCTGCATCAACGGCTTCTTTGTACTCAAAGGAATTGAGGGGTCTATTGATAAGCTCATCTTTAACTGCATTAAAACAAGGTCTGTATTGGCCCATCACATTTGTGTAAGTATTTGGTGAAATCTCTTTTGCTAGAAATTCCATTATATTCTCTGTGCCGGCAACGCGGTTAGGCATGACCAGGTGCCTCACCAGCAGCCCCCTGACTGCTATGCCCTCTGAGTCAATTACCAAATCACCTACCTGGCGGTACATTTCACGTAAAGCCTTGGATGCTATCTCTCTGTAATCTTCAGCATCACAGAATCGCTTAGACCACTCCGAATCCCAGAACTTAAAATCGGGCATATAAATATCAAAAATACCATCTAAAAGTTCCAGGGTCTGCCTGCTGTCGTATCCACTGGAATTATAGACCAGTGGTTTATCGAGCCCCTGCTCCACAGCGAGGATAAGGGCTTCGACAATCTGCGGGACCACATGGGTAGGGGTAACAAAATTAATGTTGTGGCACCCCATTTCCGCCAGATGGAGCATCATGCCAGATAGTTGCCGGGGTTCTACCTCCACCCCTTCATTGCGATGACTAATATCAAAATTCTGGCAAAAACTGCAGAGCAGGTTACAGGAACTCAAAAATATGGTTCCGGATCCCTGTTCTCCTACCAGAGGCGCCTCTTCTCCAAAATGGGCATTGTAACTGGCCACCCTCGCCTTTCTTCCTGTGCGGCAGTAACCGGTCTCTCCCTTTAAGCGGTTGACCCGGCACTCGCGAGGACAAAGGCTGCAAGCCTCCATCATGCGAACAAGTCTTTTGGATCTGTCAGAGAGTTCGCCACTGTTATACAACTTCAAGTAAGATGGTTCCATGCCTTTTTCTCTCTGATCAATAAAAACACCCTGACAGGCAGAGTCTCCCGTCAGGGAAAGTCTTGTGCGAAGAGGCTGTTTTTATACTAACCCTTTTTACTCCCTGCTTTGGCCGAATATTCTCAGGAGCATTAAAAAGAGGTTTATAAAATCAAGGTAGAGCGAAAGTGCCCCCAGAATTGCGCCTTTTCTTATCACTCCACCGTCGAGGTCTGCAGGTTGAGTCATCGCCATGTTCTTTATCTTCTGTGTGTCATAGGCGGTTAACCCTACGAATACCAGAACACCTATATAGCTTATAACAGTAGCCATGGCGCTGCTTCTGATAAACATATTAACCAGCGATGCCACGATTATCCCAATCAGACCCATCATCAGAAAACCACCAAAAGAGGTAAGATCCCTTTTGGTAGCCCAGCCATAGATGCTGCACCCTACGAAAGTACCCGCACAAATAAAAAAAATACTGACTATCGATGTGCTGGTATAGGCCAGAAAAATAAAGGACAAGGTTGCCCCATTGAGGACCGAATATAAAACAAAAAGTGACGTGGCAGTGCCGGCGCTCATCTTTTGAACCATGCCGCTGATGGCAAACACCAGCCCTAATTCAGCGAGAATGAGTACAAAAAAGACTACCGGTTGCCCGAATATCAGATTTCTCATGGCCTCACTGCCCGACACATAAAAGGCTGTAAACCCGGTCAGGGCAAGACCTATCGCCATCCAGTTGTAAACACTCCTTACAAACTCATTGACCTTGGTTACCGCAATCGGTCTCGAGTCCGAGATTTGAGTCATTTGTATTACCTCCTAAACACAATCGATTAAAAAATTAAACTCCTGCATTGTCTCGTCTAACTATCTGATAACATTCACCAAAAAATAACTGGTTCAAAACCTGTTTTATTTGATTATAAATATTTCTTAGAAAAGTTCAAGCAGATTGAATTTGTTATTATAAGCTACACCGAATTTACAGGCTCTCTCAGAAAGAATAAGGACAAGTCAAACAAGGTTTTTAGTCTCCTCTTTTGTGTTGAATTTTTGATTAAAGAAAGTAATATCAATCTTATGAAAAACGAAACGCTATATATTGTCATGGTCGGACTCCCAGCCAGAGGCAAATCAACAATTGCAACCAAGTTGAAAGAAAACCTGACAAAAGACGGTATAAAGACAAGAATATACAATAATGGCGAACTGAGAAGGAAGCTGATAGGCAAAGATACTTCCAGCCCGGAATTCTTTGCACCCAATAATACCGAAGGCGTAGCCTTAAGAAAAAAAATAGCCCTGATAAACATCAGGAGAGCAAAGGAATACCTGAACAACAAAGGGGACGTTGCCATACTTGACGCAACCAATGTGAGCACCGAGCGCAGAAAAACTATCAAACAACTACTTACAGACCATGCCCTGCTTTTTCTTGAGTGCATAAATGAGGACAAGGAAATTCTGGAAGCCAGCATAACAAGGAAAATCAGCCTCCCTGAATTCGGTCACCTTGAAGATGAAAAAGCGATCCAGAGCTTTAAACAGAGAGTCCTGTATTACCATAGTATCTATACTCCTTTAAGGCGTGAGAAAAATTATATAAAGCTGGATTCGCTGAACAACAAGGTCATGGAAGAGGAAATTACAGGTGAAATCCCGCTTTACGAGAGGATCAGGGATTTTCTGGTAACAGATATCGTCAAGAATCTGTTTCTTATTCGGCACGGAGAGACCTGGTTCAATCTGGAAAACAGGATCGGGGGAGATTCTGATTTAACGGAAAAAGGGGTTGCGCAGGCAAAAAAACTGGCCTCATATTTTAAGAGTACTGAGATACCGGTCATTTTCACAAGCAGCAAAAAGAGAGCAGTTCAAACTGCCTCACCACTAAAGGAAGTGCAGGAAAACTGCACCGTGCTCCCTCTTACTGAATTCGATGAGATAGATAGTGGTGTATGCGAATGTATGAGTTATGAAGAGATTCGAAATAAAATGCCGGAAGTGTACCGTGAAAGGAAGGAGGATAAGTTCAATTATATCTATCCAAACGGCGAGGGATATGTTTCCATGAAAAGTCGTGTGGATAGAGGAATTAAAAAGGCACTCTATTTGAGCCATAATTCCAAAAACATAATGATCATAGGCCACAGGGCGGTAAATCGAATGATCCTTTCACATTTTCTCTACCGGAGGCAGGAAGATGTTCCCTATATTTATATCCCTCAGGATAAATTTTACCACATCATTGCCACACAGGATAAAAAACTGTTCCAGTTGAAAAAATATTAACCTGCCATCACCGGCATCAGGGGCTTCCCCACCCGGACTGAATGCAAGTATATTCTTATTAAACTTTTACACAACCCCGTTATAATAATCCATCCCCAGGTCTCTCTTTATTACAGGAAGATTCTTTAACTCCGGCGGCCTGAATCCAAATACCATATTGAGAAACACAACAATAATACGATATGTGGCGCCCCACAGGACTTCTTCTTCATCTTCATGCCTGTAAACAAAACATGGATAATCGTGATATTCTCCATGACGCACAATCTCGCCTTCTTCCTTGAAATTCAGACGATAACATGCATAAAAATCCGGATCCATTAGGCTGCGCAGAGGCACGTATAATATTTTTTCGACTTCCCAGTTTGGAAAGAATCGTCTTTGCCGTTTGACCCATCCCAGCATAGGATATATTATCCGCTGAAATGTTATAAGTTCCTGAG
>CAZVGY010000079.1:0-18045 GCA_964627015.1 uncultured Desulfobacteraceae bacterium | reverse complement strand
TGCTAGCTGCTCCCATTCAGAACTTGCTGAAATCCACTTGAAATGACGAAGAGCCCGGAATTATTGAATTACATAATTGTTACTTGATGGAGTAACAGAAGGGTATCTTAACCTTATTTTTATACTACAATAACCATACATATCAGGTGATGTAATGACTATTTTAGCAAGTATTTACTGTCCAACCAGGTTGGTTAACTGAAGTTGGTCTCGTACAACAATCCATTTTATTCGATACTGTTCACCGTTTAACTCGTTGTAAGTAAAAAAGTTATTAGTAAAAGTTCTTTTCCTTCGAAATCATCAACCGCTAAGGAACTTCGAACAACCTATCTTCTTTTCAAGGAACGTCTCGTATTAACCGAGCCTTTGTAAAATTTTTAAATGTTGTTAAGTTGGATTCTTTCTTGCATAAAGATGACAGATCCAAACGATCACCAGTTTCAACCATCTGAACGTTTAAGCGAAGATTAGCTAATTGAGATTCATTTGCCTTTTTCAACAAACGTGATATTTTTTTTACTAATTAGTTAAAAGGGACAGTTCGATATCAAGAGGAGAAAACATTGCGATACTTATTCATGATAACTTCCTTAGTTATTTTTGTGGCATATTTTCCGAGTTCTTATGCCGGTGAGTTTTTTTTTACTCCTGAAACTAAGAGTTTTCCAAATCCGGACCGCGGATGGTACTTTTATGCTCCCATACTGGAAAATGAAAGTTATGAACAAATTGGAAATGCAGGAGGTAGATTGGTATATGGTGCAATTACCCTGAGGGATTTTATTCACAGTGATATTAGTGAGACTGTTCTCACTAATATTCGGCAGCGATTTACAGAACTCAGGGCTAATGGGGTGAAAGTCGTACTACGGGTGAATTATAATGAAGAGGAAACCGGTACCGATGCATCCAAAACGCAGATGATTCGGCATATGCAGCAATTGCAACCACTACTGGAAGAGAATAAGGATGTGATTGCATATATTGAAATCGGCTATTTCGGACAATGGGGCGAGTGGCATGATTGGTGTGGCGGAGAAGCCAATACCAACTTGACTGACGATTTTTGCAGTAAACATCCTGATACTGAACAAACTTGGAGATGGATTATAAATGATCTGTTGCAATATGTCCCGGATAACAGGTTCATTTTGGTACGGTATCCGGGTAAGAAACAAGCTATATTTGGAGGAGATCCAGTGAATTCATCAGAGGCATATACGGATATTGCCAAGGCCAGGGTAGGGCATCATAATGATTGTTTTCTGGCTAGTAGTGATGATGTAGGCACTTACCAGACTTTTGGAACCTCCTCTTCGGTAGAGGCTTTGAAAACGTATCTGAGTTTAGATACGGAGTATCTCCCTATTGGTGGCGAAACTTGCTCTGCACAACATGGTCATCGCTTTTCTTGTGATACGGCTGTAGCGGAGATGGAACAACTTCATTGGACTTACCTCAACCGTGAATATTATAAGGGAGCTTTGGATATCTGGTCGGAAAGTGGTTGTATAAATGAGATTGATCTCCGTCTTGGGTACAGGTTTGAACTGCTTTCGGCAAGACTACCGGACGCATTAGTTAAAGGATCAAGGCAGACAGCAGAATTTCGTATCCGAAATGTGGGATTTTCCCGGGCTCATAATTATCGAAAAGCATATCTGCGACTTTTTCAGGAAGAACAAATCATAGCCAATTTGGAGCTTGAGAATATGGATATTCGTAAAATTGGTGGCGGTGAAACTCTTACCTTTTCAGCAAATTTTTTTGTTCCAGATGATGTACCGGAGCAAACAGTAAGTGTAGCCCTATGGCTGCCAGATGAAGACAGTCGGAATTGGAACAATTCTCGATTTTCCATCAGGCTAGCTTATCAACAGAATGAAAATGATTGGGCTGAAATGTCCAGCTTCGGTCACAATGTTTTTGCCGAGGCTGTTCCAGTTATTTCAGGAAGTGGCGTTGAAAACTTAAGTTCACCGGCAGATTTTATGTTCAATAGCATGTGATCGTTGATTATAGGAGGCAGTTTTTGGCCACGGAGATTCTAAACTTGCATCATGAAGGTATAGTATTCTAGTTTTTGGAAAGTTCGGCGTAAGATGAATAATCCGGTTAATGAGCAGATTAACATAGACCCGCAGAAGCCTAGGCCGTAGAAAATTGGATCAAGTTGCAGGGTTACCCAAGTGAGACCACCATTACTCACTACCAGCAACAGGGTCAAGTAAAAGGCTGAGGTGAGTCTGTCCAGATAAAAAAGAACATTGAGAATGGAAAGGAGCAGGACCTGTAGGGCTACAGCAACAAAGTCGAGGTAAAGAAGGTTTAGATATCTGGACGGAATTTCGAGTAACCTGATAATGGAAGGAGCTAACAGAAAGAGCATAATCACTGTCATGCCCTGTACAATGACGATTTGAGAAAATCCTTCCTGCACAGAGGTGAACATCTCTCTGTTATACAATTCTATCTTCTGTAAGGTCTCTCCTGTTCTAATTGCTTTATAATAGTTGTCGTTTGCTTCAGCAAAATCGGTTTCGATTTTAACAAGAAAAACAGCCATCCCCGGAATAATGGACAGATAGGCCAGAAAAATCGGCAGGTCATAGATGATTGAAGCCCGGAGTAGTCCGATCACGGGTTCAGAGGTTGTTGGACTCAACCAGAATAACAATTTGTCAACCCATATGCCCGCATTGTAAAAAAAACCAATAAATATCAACCTGATATAGATATTTTTTCGTTTTAAAAAATCAAAACGTATGAAGTCTGTCCCGGGGTAGTCCCGAAAAATTAGTACCAGCATGAAAAAAAGAAGAGTACCGTGACCGATGAAGAGCCCTGTTAATAATCCCTCAAGACCTTCACTTTGCAGAGCAAGCGAGGTGACAATCACTGTTAAATAGCCGAGACAAAAAGCGGTAATGATTAAGTGGTGATGCTTCATGCCCGATGCGAAGATTACAGTAAACCACATATTGCAGAGGGTAACGAAGTTGACGACCATCAGTAGCCGGTAAAGTGGAGATTGGTCGGGGAAGAATAACCACATAACCAGGAAGGCTGACAGCCCGGAAACCAAGGTGCTGAAGATGAGCAGTCCAACAACATTGGGAAGGATGATGTGCTCGGCCTGTTCAAACACCTTGTCTGCGACAAAACGGACGAATACCAGCAGAAGAAAGCCCGTTGCTATCAGGGAACAGGCCATGAGCCAGGTGACCGAAACCAGGAAGCTGATTACGCTTCTGGCATCTACCTGCATGGTTATGCTGAGTATTCCTACCAGCATAACTCCGAGAATAGAGAGAATCCAAGGACCGGCACCAATTATGCCAGCATAACCATATGCTTTCAAAGTGCCAATATATGTCTCACTTTGTAGATATTTTCGTAGTTCAAATCCAATTCCGGCCATATTATTTTAGTGTTTTATTATACCAGTATCGGTAGCGATCAAAGAGCAGGGATTCATCATAATAGCGGTCAACACGAGCCTCAGCTACCTGTCGGGCCGCCTGCCATTTATCGGTATCATTGAGCAACTGACGGGCCGCTTGGGCGGTTGCACTTGGATCGGCAATCGGTGTTACTATGCCGGCTGAGCCGAGTTTTCGATCTTCATCAAAATCGCCTTCAATCAAGCCTCGGCAAAAGCCGACATCTGTGGCAATTACCGGTAAACCTGAAGCAAAGGCCTCAAGAATCACCAAGGGTTGTCCTTCAGAAATCGAAGTCAGAACCAGTAGGCCGAGTTGCGGAAGGATCTCATTGATCTTCTGAAAACCAAGAAATCGTAAATTTCTATGTAAATCTAAGTTGTTAGATAATGCCTTGCACTCATCTACATACTCTTTATCCTCTTCTTCCGGCCCGATGATCCATCCTTGTATTTCGGGGATATAATTGCTGAGAATATTGATGGCATAGATGAAGGTCTTGACGTCCTTGATCGGTACCACCCTTCCTATCAATCCTAGAATCGTCGGCGGCTGTTTTCCACGATCCATCCTAATTTTTTTGTATTGTTCCAGTGGAATACCATTAGGAATAACAACTGTTGTTTCTTTTTTAGCTCCATCTGTTATTTGTTTTTCACGGTTGGCCTGACTAAGTGAAATAACAGGATCTGCAGTTTCATATGTTAATCTGCCGAGAGCTTCAAAAAATCGAATAGAAATTGTTCGCAGATACCCTATCTGCTCATCCATTCCAGTTTTGAAAAGACTGTTTTTGTCGGAAATCCAAGAACTTTTGATTAAATCGATTTTTCTTTCCTTAGTATAAATACCGTGTTCACTCAATATCAACGGTTTTTTGTTTTTATGATGGAGCAGAGAACCGAAAAATCCAGCATATCCTGTTGAAATAGAGTGATACATTTTTGTAGAAGGAACACGGTCAATAATTGCTGCAAGGGAAAAAATGGGTAAATGAATAGCTCGTATCAGCCAGAAGTAATCCATAAAAGAGGGGTGGTCACAGTAAGTTAGATAGTCATGTCTGATTTTTTCCCAACCTCTTTCGCTGAAGAGAAAGTCTTTAGTAGAGAACGAACCTGGCTGTGTAAGGATATTGGCGAGGATAGAGATAAGTTCCGGTGTCAATTTTTGTTGATTTCGAAAAAGCTCATGCATATCGTCTAATTGAGCAAAGATGGCCCTGTTTCCTTTTCGAGAGCGAGGTGTAAGAGTAGAATCTCTTTCCATTATGAAGAAAGTCTGTAACTCTAGAACGTTATCAGGTAAATCATAACGGATGTCGCCGTAATCATCCTTGTTGGAACCAATGAAAAAGAGAGAGAAGGTGAATTCTGATAGTCCTTTGATTATCTGGTGAACCCAACTGGAAACACCACCACGGACGTAGGGATAAGTGCTTTCCAGTAGCAGGCAGACATCTGCAGACCTGTTATTAGTTCTGTTTATTTTCATACAGGAAACACCCAGCTACAGTAAAATAAAGGAACGTCGTTAGAGCCAATATGCTGCAATGTCAGCCAGTGGAGGATAAACACGTCTTCGGACAGGGATCTGTTGAATATAATGGGTGATTTTGCGGAATCGTCGTTGTTTAAATGAGATTTCAGCCAAAAAGGGATTGACAGCACTGGGTGGGAATCCTAATTCAAGTGCTTTTGTAAATGAATGTGAAGCCTCTTCAATGACTCCGGATTCTAAGAGCACCTGACCAAGAGTAAAATAGACATTTCTGTTGTCTGGGTCATCAACTAAAGCCATTTGCAGGTATTGATGAGCTTTCGCAAGTATCTTACTTTTCATTTCTTTCTGCGTGAGATTAAGTTTGACCAGACTGAGATAATTGCGGGCAATGGAAATATAAATGTTTTCTTTTTGTTCAACAGAATCAAGACATTTCTTAAGTTTTTCTATACGGTTGTATATTTCTGTATTTTTTCCCTCCAACATTGAAAAAGCTAGCAGCCGGACTTCGTCCTCTGAATTACGTAAAGCCATTTTGAGTAGAGGAATTGCATGGTTGTTACTCATGAACCTTGTGGCAAGAACGATACGGAGATGCTCTTCGGTATTATCCGATCTCTGTAATCGACTCTGCATGCCATGGGTGCTGAATTTTGGTTTTGAAAGAATTGTTGACGGGTTGGCTGGCATAGGCAATTGTGCTGTATATTGAATAGGTTCATCTCGAAATGCAATCGATTTCTCTCGTTTAATACCCAGAATCAGAACTGCGGCCAGTCCAAGATTACCAACGATAGGAATGAAAAGACCGAGTAGGAAAAAATATAGAAATGATTTGAAACCATTTACTCGATATTTTGTTGGCAGCATACGTAACATTGCCCAAGCCATTATGATGTTAGCTATAATATGGCTGATCATGGACAGCCACTCTTCCATCCTCAAATGAGTAAAATGTCTAAACAGGGGGAGCAGACTGCGGCAATCCGCCAGTAACCCGACGAAAAAGACTAATAAATAGGCAACCATTGTCAGGCCAGCAGCAAATTTGTTTTGGGTACTTGTGCTCATCTATCTCTTTTTTCCATTGGTGATCAGAAAACAGAATCGAAGTCTACCTTAAGTGGTTTCGATGAAACAACCAGTTGATGAATACTGTCTACAGGCTGATGATTCAGAATCTCGGACAGGTAATATTCTGCCGTTTAATGATAGTTACAGAAAGGGGCGATAGAATATCGGGTATTTTTCTGATCATTAGCCATACCATATTAGTTTTACTGGTTGTTTGTTTTCGAAAAAATACGTTTTATAGTAATTCAATGTCGCCAGATTGCGCTGAAAGTTCTTTTTTCAACTCTACCTTTGGGTATATCTATCAACTAGGTGGTGCCCATCCACAAAAGAATCCTGGCAGTAAGTCACGGGACCAAGCACTCCAAGGTTAAGATTCTCCTTATCTTTTAAATAAGTATTTGTAGCAAGGGGCTGTAACTTTTGAAACGGCAGTGAAGTCGATGTTGATACTGTTTCTGGTACATTATTTGGCCAGTCGTTAACAAAAGAGACATAATCTAATAACGGTCGTTTGCCGTTAATTTCGAGATGTTGAAATACTCCTTCTATTTCGTCCAACTGTTGGCCAAACTGCTCTCTAAGGAACCCGTTGAGGCTCAGCCGGTAACTGTTAAACTCGTCAGTCGACATGAGGGGTATCAGCAGGTAAATCACCGGACAGTTTTTTTCATCGTTGAATAACCAGGCTTGATCAAGACCTCGTTTTCGGTCGACAATTGCAGAAAAGTATTCAGTTATTGGAATCGCTCCTTTGAAGTAGATGCGTATAATGGACGAGATGATCCCGAGTTCATTAGCCATACGCCAGCAGTTGGAAAGTTCATCAAAAAAGGCCTGCCTGTCATCTTCATTGTAAAAAATGTTTTCTGCCTGACTCAAAAGGTCACCGGTATAGGCACCAATTAGTTGCATAAGGTTGAGGTTTTCCTCTTGAAAGGCAGAGAAATGCATTTCAGAGATAGCAACTATCCCCCAAAGATGACCTGAAATGTCTTTAATTGGGATAACTGCCAGCAGGTCTGTTGACAGATTTGCCTTAATCTGGCTCGTAAATATTTCAGATTTGACACTGACCATTGTCTCCCTGTCCAAGGCTTGGCAGATGAGTAGGTCATCATCTCTGACAGAAGACATGATTCCCTGTGTGGCCACAGGTTGTTTGATAATGGAACCTGTTTTATCAATTGCAAACACACCAGCTATTTGGGTAGAACAAAAATAGTTAAAGATGCTTAATAGTCCTTGACTGATTTCCAGGCTAAGTCCTTTTTTACCTTTCCTATGCTGTTCTTTAAGCTCATCTCGCACCATTTGCATAGCTTCACGAAGGCTTATCTTGGAATTGGCAAGTTGCTCCTTGAGTTGATCATGGGATACTTTCATTATATGATAGGTGTTAGTAAATTCGCTAAAACGCATGGTGAGAAATTTATTTTCGAGTTGATTGTGTTTTATTACCTGTAAAGAGTTGGAGGTCATCTCACCGGCAATCAGAGTGATAATCAGAATGCCAAAAAGTAGTTGCCCTGGAAATTCGATCATGTTGCCAATACGAAAAAAAAAGCCACTGGTGAGAAGCAGAGTTGTAATAGCAAAACTTACCATACCAAAGCTATGGCCGTAGCGAATCGCTAAAAGAAAAGGAGGCAATAGCAAAATGGGAAATCGCGTTTCAAGGAAAAACGGATCTGCCGGTTTAAAGTAAAAACCAACACAGATGGGCAGCAAAGTGATCAGGATTACTTCAAACCACTTACCCGCAGTTAAGGTGTCATTTTTTTGGTGTAATAATGAGCTTCGGACAGTGGCAAGTTTCATGGCAAAAGTTCCATCTCTCCCAGCATGGCTTTAAGAACCTGCGCAGTTGTTTCTGTCAAATTTTCTGATCCCCAGCCAGTTCTGGAAGCAGTCGCTGTCCAGAGAGGTTTATATTCATCTTGAAGGTCCATGATAATAAGAGTAATACCAACGGCTGGTTCGCCATCAAGGCCAGTTTTATAGCGCCATTCCTGGATGCTTCCGGTAATTCCGTAACGAAATCCCTGCTCTCTAGCCCAAGTTTTTGCGACCTCTAGCCGTTTACTGTCGTCTAGGAGTAAAGCGAGATTTTCTGCTTCACCCTTTGGGTAGAGGGAGAGCTGTTTTATCCCCTTGTTATAAAGGATACTTTGCATGATCGATTCAATCCGCTCACTGGCTCGAGGTGTCTCTGCAAGATTTTGCAGGGGAAGGACAGTCCAACGTTCAGTTGTACTCAACGATACAGAAGTACCTGATTCAAGATGAGTACATCCGTTTGATAGAATTGTTGTAAGTACAGCTGTACAGATAATAATCACTAGTTTTTTCATGTTTTCCTCATTAAAAATTGTATTGGTATTGAAGAGAAATACCACTATCATCATTGCGGCCGACGACTCCACCGGACTGGTTGTAAAGTACCTGGATGCTGAGTTCATCATTGCCGAGAATCCGAACACCGGATCCGGCTCGAAGATAAACAGTGAGTTCATTCTGCGGCCAGGTATGACCAAACCAGGCTGAAGCAAAATAACGCAAAGAGCCGGTGGACGGATATTCATCACGGATTGATCCTCGTCCGACTCTGCCCCCAAGGAGTAGTGAACTTGCTTCTTTTGCGACCACGTCATCAATCGTATAGCTTGAGGGAAGCATTTGCTTGAGATCGTCTGGGAGTTTACGGTCATAGTTATGTTCAAAATTTCCCTGTAAACCGGCAAGCCATTCAAATCGACCCCAGTGTTGCTTAAAACCAATTTCAGCTGTCGCACCATATCCTTTAGCTACGCCATTGCCGTCCCGGGTGTTATATTCTCTTCCCCAGAGATCAACATAATAATAATAGTCCATGGCAACAGAACCGATAATTGTGGCATCCAGCCTATTCTGAAGAGTTGCAGGCTGGAGAATGGAATCTACCTCTGGTATTGCGTGGATAGCTAGTTCCAGTTGAGCCAGGATTCCATCAAGAAGCTGCTGGTAATATTTCACATTAGCATAACCGATAGTATCAGAAGGATGATTGTTCATACCAAAACTAAGGTTGCCGCCCTGTTCCCCATGCCCTGTAAAAAGAGTGAATGACAAATCATCTGCCTGGTCATCTGTATCAAGAGAATAAACAGAACTACTGAAATCAAAATGTTGATACATTGCCTCCAAACTGATCGGAGTGTCATTAAAGGTGTAGCGACCGGTTAAAAACGCCTGTCGGGTATCAAGCAAATCAGAAAAAGTTGTTTCATAACCACTGCGCCAGTAATGGGGAAATTGTTGTTTTAATGATGCTGCAAATGCTCTTGCTTGTGACTGCTCCGAATAACTTCGGTTATGGGCAATACCCTGTTCGGCAAGTTGCAGTGCTTCCTGGTGGCGGTCGAGTTTTTCAAGAATGGTAACCTTACTTTGTAAATCAAGTTGGGAGGATTTTGCTAATATTGCTACTAGCTGCTCCTGGTTATCTTCCTCAAGGGCCAGTAAAACATTCTGCCAATATGGTGTCTTGATGCGGTTTTCGTGTGCTTTGGCCAACCAGATTTTTGCCAGCTCATGTTGATTGTTATTCAAATACCAGGAGATAGCGACTTCATATATCCAAGGAGAGGGTTTCTTCCCCTGATGGAGTTGCAACAGAGTCCTCAGCCAAAATTCACCCTGCTGCACTGTTCCATAGCGATGCAAAAGATTCACATAGGTTTTTATTGTTTCCGACAGGACCGTTGGTTTTTCTATAAAGATTGCAGCTTCCGGCCGAAGCTGATGCATGGCATACATACGTAACCGGTAGGCCCGGTCTGTGGCCCCGGAAGCCTCAAGTGCATCGGCATAGCCCAAAATAATTCCGTAATCTTTGCTGCCTGTTGCTACCAACCGTTCATACCAGATACCAGCAAGCTGGTATTGACCGAGATACTGCCTGGAAAGTGCATACACCAACCAAAGTTCCTGATGGTTTAAGGCTTGTGATTGCCAGGCATCCAGCTGGGCTGCTAATTTTGTTTTGTCTCCCATGGAGAGCAGGGACCATAGGATGCCTTCCTTTGCAGTGATAGATACGATATCAAGGGAAAGTGCCTTCTGGTACAATTTTTCAGCATCCTTATATTCTCCTTGTGTATATTTTCTCTGGGCCTTGATGATCCAATAAAGTGGCACAGATGAAAAGTCCTCATCAGTTGATTCCATTTTATCAAGTAACCAGGAAACCTGTTCATCTTTGAGGCTGACAGCTGCTATATTGAGAGCCAGCATAAGAAAACGTGGGTCATCAGTTGATTCTGCAGATTGAATGGCGAATTGAACAGCTTCCTCTATGCTGCCGGCATCTCGCTGAAGGAATATAAGTCGTTCAAGAACAAAATATTGTTCTTTGTCATAATATTCAAGCAGGCTGTCAAAACTGTGTTTAGCTAATTCAGGACGACGATAGCGCCAGCCAAGCTCAACCAGAAGTTTGGCATGGTACAGATTATCCAGACCAGAAAGTTTACCCTTGTAACTTTCCATGACTTCCAGGGCTTTTTTTTTCATTCCACTACGCCAGTAGCACTCAGAGCGAAACAGGGTCTCCTCTTTGTTTCTTCCAAAAAGAGAAGCTATTTTTACCCAGGTTTCTGCTGCCTGCTTGTATTCACGGCTGCGCATCTGCAGATGCGCCAGTTCCAGCCAGATATTATACTCCTGTGGATGCTTTTTAAGATATAAAGTTGTAGCAATTACTGCCTGTTCCGGATCACCGATGTTTTCGTATAAAATAATCCTATCCTTGACCTCATCAACAGTGAGTTGACGCTGGCTTTCGATGGCAGTCAATGCATTCAAGGCAATAAATTGCTCGTTGAGCATCCGGCTTAATCGATAGATATGTTCATTGATCTCAAGATTACTCTCGGTTTTACTGAGCTGTAACCATTGATCAAGAGCAGCTGCAGGGTGACCGCTCCATTCCTCAAGATGGGCAAGTTCCCATTGTAGCTCTATATCATTCGGGTTGTCTTGAAAAAGTTGTCGAACGGATTCTATAGCTTTCTCTGGCTGTTTTTTGGCCAAAAAAATTTCTGCTTGTTTTTTGAGCAGCTTTGGATTTTTTGGATCCATCTGCAAAAGCCTGGTGTTCCAGATTTCTGCCTTGCCTGTTTGGCCGATAGCCAACGCAAGATTGGTACCGGTATCAAGCAACTCCTTGTTCTTTGGAAACTGAAGAATAAGAGTTTCGATAAGCTGAAATGCCTCACGGGTCTTGCTTTGTGCCAGGTTCAAATCAAGCTGTCGCTGCAGTAACTCAGGATTTTCAGAGTCTTTTTTTAGAAGCAAACTGTTCCAGGCTTCTGCCTGTCCGATTTTTTCCGTGGCCATTGCCATTTGAATGGATTTTTCCAGCAATTCTGTATCATCTGGTAAGTGTTCGATCAGCAATGCGGCAATGTCAACAGCTTCTTCAAGGCGATTAGCAAGTTGTAGCAGCTCAAGCTCTTTACGTAAGAGTATGTTTTGTTGCTTTATGGAAAGATCGTAGCGGGCCAGTTTTTTTAACAGACGGGCAGCAGCAAGTGGTTGATTTGCTGCTAATGCCCAACGGACAGCCTGCTCCTGCCATTTTAGTAAGTTAGGTAGATCGGTTTCAGCTAAGCGACCGTAGAACTTCCAGGCTAAGTCTGGTCGTTCAACTTCAAGGCAGAAGAGGGCTAGTTGTTCAAGGTTTCTCTGATCAAGTTCAGAGTCTGATAATGCAGTTTCCAGTTCTGTTATTATTATCTTCTGTTGGCCATCGTTCTGGAGAGCTCTC
This sequence comes from uncultured Desulfobacteraceae bacterium, assembly GCA_964627015.1. Classification (GTDB taxonomy): domain Bacteria; phylum Desulfobacterota; class DSM-4660; order Desulfatiglandales; family Desulfatiglandaceae; genus CAZVGY01. Next base: position 6,213 of record CAZVGY010000079.1, on the reverse strand, counting down.
AGCCAGGTAAACCAATAGGTTTTCCGAATCTCCTCTGATTGTGCAGCTTGGTACGCCTTGTATAAATATTCTATAGCTTCAGTAGGTTGCTGATTGGCAAGGCTCCACTGACCAGCTTTGTGCCACCATTTGCTCATGTCGTTTGTTTTTCTCTCGGCCAGTTGCAGAGAGATAGCTATCACTGCCTCTGGCACATTAAATCCTTCGGCCTTTTTGAGATAGCGGGTCAACTGCTCGGGACTGAGTTGTTTTTCTGCACTCAATTCGAGCAGCAGGTCCTGTACCGCTGTTTTGTGCGAATTCCTGCCTGGATCCCCATCCGTGAGACGGAAATATTCAGCTGTCTCCAAGCTCAGTAAGCTGTCGAGATGTTGTGATCGGTAACGTTCCGGTAATTCCGGTCCTTTTTCAAGAAGCTCCCGTGCTGTTTCCAGATGTCCCAAAGTGATTAGCTGGTTAATCAAGTCCAGTGTTTCTTGAGCAGTGGCATGACCACCAATGACTCTAGCTTTCCGGTAAGCGATATCAACCCAGTCAATTACTGGGGGCTCTTGCTGCTGCTTATCTTTTTCAGCTGCCAGGCTGATTGAGAAACTAAGGATTATCAGCAACAGTAGACCCCCTATTTGCACACCATTTTTTTGTAATTTATTCATAACATTTTAGCCGTACATTACCGGTATCCTTAGTCGGGAAGCTGAACATCACTCTGCCATCTTTTGTTTTTTTGGGGGAGAGTACTCCTTTCTGCGAAACTACCTTACATTCTTTTTTCGCATTCTCCAGCTCCATCATTACCGGCACATTCCCCTGTATACGAAAATCAATACCTTTGGAATGTTTTTGCCATTTTATAAGCCGTCCATTGGACTGATACAAATGAAGAGATTCCGGTTTTTTCCCCCCGAGCTTGAACTCCACTGTAGAAGCAGTTCCTGCATGCAAATACAGACCATCCTGAAGTTCTCGCCATCCTGCAAGACCTTGGATTGTCTTGTCTTGTGGCCAACCATCTTGTTTGTTTATTCTAATTGTTCTCAGGTAGTTAAGTCCAGTGATGCGCCAGGTGCCATCATTTTTTCGGGCAACCCCTATGGTATAATAATTGAGTACCTTATTGATATAGTCACTGGCGTAAATAGGCATTGTTTCTTGAGTCAAAGCCCAATCATATACTTTCTGCAAAGCCTTGAGTGAGGCTTGCTTAGAACCTGAATAAAAATGGTAATAAATATTGATGGGTTTCAAACGCCTGGGGATATCAGTCATTTTAAAGGTTTCAATAACACGTCGGTAGCCGTAAAATGGACCAATCCAGTTGTTAGTAAAAACATTTTCGTTCTGAATTGGTGCAAACACCTGAATTTTTTTGCCAACATGCCTAGTTAATGCGGCTACATAGGTCAGGGAAGGATGGATTGTAGAAATAATGGTGTTCCCTCCATTCATGCTCAAAAGTCCGGCACTTTCTGCCATTTCGATGGCTTGTATTGTTGGCAGGCAGTTACCGGTCCAAAGAAAGACTTTCGTCTGTTTATTCTTTGGTGCAAGGGTCGTGTTAATGTATTTGACCGAGCCAAGAATTTCCCTGTCAAGGGAAAATCGATATCTCTCAATAGGCAGATGATAGCCTTTTGATTGAGTATCACTTGGTGCATTTCCCCATTGAAAAGGATGACTGTAACTGTGGCTGGCAATTTCCACATGGTTAAGCCTGAAGATTTTTCGAGCAATAGTTTCCAAATGACTTGATAGTTCCGGGTAAAGACCTGTTGGGCCAACCTCACCTTCTATAATTGAGATAGTGTGGGGTATATGGTATTGTTTGAAAATATTTTGCAAGAGTATTTCAGGAGCATAACCTTTATTAGGTATTTCAAATTTTTCCATAAAGCCGTCACCATCGACATGAATAAAAAACAATCTTCTCCCGTTTTCCGTGGTGACCTCAGGTGCGGGTATCTGTGGGAGCTGTAATGCCTTCTCAAAAAAAGCAAATGGGTTGAGTACCCAGAGTGTGTCATAATTGAAATCACTATCCAGTAATGCCGGAGAAGAGACATATCCACCCCAATCACCTGTTACCACTAAGTCGACCTGATGCTGGTACTTGTCTTCCATCCGCAGATGAGTTGAGTTGTTTTTTTCTTTCTTGATAAGGAGAGGGGGTACTTCATCTATCCGGCCTAATTCATCAGTTTCAAAGCCTATCAACTCAGATTGAGCAATTGTTTTTAAGCTTCCCAGATCAAGTGGAGAAACTCTTTTAAGTCCTGTTGCCTTGGCTAAAGGTGCTTGAAGGAGGACTGTTGTGTCATTAAGGATGGCAATGGGAGTAGTTTCTCTGATTCGTTCAACAAGCCAAGATTGGTAACTAAAGTGATTGATTTGGGTATTCATCCAGCTGACAACGCCACTGTATCTTCCTTTCAGTATCCCTTGGGGAAGCTCTTGATGTCTGATATCAATGTAGACGGGGAGGTAGCCCAGGTACTGCAATGGAAGGTCAGCAAGCCTGTGAATTATACTGGTCGGTTCGTCTTCAGAGGCACTGTCATAAAGCATGAGAATTTTTCTCGGAATAACTTCTAGTAAACCGATACCCATATAATCAAAAGACGGGTTGGCAACCCAAGGGATAAAGTTATCCTGTTCGATTTTTTTAGCAACCTCCCGGGCGAGCTCGCGTCTGTCCGGTGGTAAATAATCTAGGACAACAATATCAATGTTATACTTGGAGCGGATTTCCTTAAGAGTTGTTGTTAACCAGACGCGATCTTGCTCGGAAACCGGCAGATATTTTTGTTTGCTGTTATTCCACCCCTGATAAAGAGATTCAGCAGCCACTGCTTCTAAATAAGGAGCAATCTGGTCCATAACTTCAAATCCTCGATTAGCCACGAGGCTAAGGTCAGGAAAACGTTTTTTAATTGTTTGAATGAGTTGAATAAGGCTTTGTTGTTGATTTTCTTTTTCTGATTGGGAGAGTTTGACGAGGTTATAACTATCCAGTGTATCAAGAAAAAAACCTTGAATACCGCGATCTGCGAGCTGGTTAGCTCTTTGCAAAATAAATTCTTGCCAGCCGGGGGCAGAGAGATCTAAAATCTGGCTTTTCCAGTGCGGATTGGTACCCAAAACCCAAGTCGAGTTGATGGTTCCAGTCGCTGGACTTCGTGTGCTGTTTTCGCCGATACTCAAATAGGCAAGAACCTTGCCACTATGCTGCTGTAATGCTTTTATTTCTTGATTATTGAGATTGTCTGCCTCCACAACAATGCGATCAAATTGAGACAATAAATCCACCGGTGGATTTATCCCATACCAGAATGAGTAAGATGGGGATGATCCTGCTGTACTCAGATTAACAACAAAGAATAATGGCAACAGGTTGAGTATGCAGGTATATTGAATGATCTTAGCTGAAAAAAACATTCCGTCTCTACTATTGAGGAGTTATTTGACGAAAGCTGATAAAAGATGTCAGGTAATGTCGAAAGATCAATGTCTCCGTTTACTAACTTAGGATGAAGAAAATGTTTTTTTACAAAACCTTATCGTATGTAATTTATAATTATAACACTCAGCTGGTTATCTTACATTATGGATATCTGTCCTTGCATTTAGTTGTCTCAAAGAGGGTTTACTAAGGCTGAATATAGTTCTGTCCCAATACAGTTATTTCATTTCGTAATTTTTGAGTTATCGTTGCCGATTTTGACTTTATACGAAACCAACACCGATGTGATATCCTCTTTTCTGAACCCTTAGTCGCTTTTACCAATAATCACGATTAAGAGTTTCAGGAATTCAATCTCTTCATTCTTTCCTGGCAGGCATTGCGCCTTTTGGCATGTACGATTTATCCTGTCACATTGGTAATCACTGATTCTTACGCCTCTAGAAAAGTGACAGATTAGTTTGTTTCAATTCTTCTAAATATATAGCAATAAGAGAGCCAGCTTTAAAATTGATAATATTTTTCTCAAAAACTTTATTATTCTGGGAGGATATGAGATTAGTTTAAAAAAACATATTGGATTATATATACGTAGAGTTTCGATATCCGGAAAATTATTTCGCATAGCCGAAAAATTGAATCTAAGAGTGTATTTTTGTAACGGTCAAAGAATATGTTTATTGTTTCTGTGAAAGGTTAAAATCTTCGACTTTCAGTAGAATGGCATTTTGCCAGCGGTTGCTTTATAATGCTTTGACATGGAATGATGTGGTATGGAAGAAGTGGACACAAATTTATGAGCGGTTAAACTGGTCACAGCAGGTGTTCACATGAAGAAAACGACTCGCAGGAAGTACACTGACGAATTCAAGGATATAAAATAACTAAGGCTGCCAGGAATCTTGGTATTCATAACAGCATGCTGTGGAGATGGATAAAAGAGCGGTCTCCGGAGAGCAGGGGAGATTCACTAGGATCCAGTAAAATACAAGCAGAACTTAAAAGGCTGAAGCGTGAATATGAACGTCTGCACATGGAACGAGAGATATTAAAAAAGGCGGCAGCTTCCTCCGCCAGGGAATCAGTACAAGATTTCAATTCATTGAATCTGAGAAGAAAGCATATCCTCTCAATTTATTATCTGATTACCACCAATTCTCAGAAAGCTTCAAAGTTTGTAGTGGAATCGGCATTGTAAAAACAGCAGTCCAAGCAAGCTGTTCAATCATTTGTTCTAAACGGAAACGACGATTAGATCTGTAGCAGAATTCAGCAAGGTAACGTGGCAAGTGGCGATGACTGACAGCGTTATAGGTTCCATGGATGGCCTTTTTTACATTACCAATCATGGTGTTGACCCACTTGAAATGACGGCGTTTTTCTTCAGCGGTAAACACCTGTAGTGATTATCGCTTCATGGCCGCAGCCAATAGATTCCACACCATTGAAGCAGATCAGACCGTCTGAAGCGACTAAACTTAGGGGATTAAGATGTTTGGCGGACCAACTCATTATCTCATGAGTCGTAAATCCCATCACACGGCTAAATCTCATGTATATCGTTAGCTTTTCAGGTTGGTTGTAACAGCGGCAAGAAATGGAGTTTTACCGGTGGCACCTCTACCTCGACTACCATCCCGCTTCTTGCCACCCCAATAACCATCTTCAAGCTGAATAATGCCCCAGAGCGGTCTGGAATCATCCTGTTCTTTCATGACCTGGTATATTTGTGCTCTTCATGGGCAGATGGGCAGGGCAGAATTGGTAGATATGCCAAGTTTTCTTGAGAGACTCAAAGAGGAGAAACTACTTTTTGACTGAGTGATCAGATCGATAGCAAGAAACCAGACGGTAAGAGGGAGTTTTGTAGAAGCAATAATAGTTCTGCTGGTAACAGAGGCCTGATAGTGACACTGTATGCACTGATACAAGTGCCGGCTTTCAATCTGCTGAAATGATTAAAGTCACATTGGGGGTACTCGAATCTTAGGGACCAGCGGAGACGTAACAGCGCTTCGTGGCACTGGGTCTCGGTACCGTATAATTTAAAAAACTCTGTCAAACTAAGGCCTTTTTGAAATTGTATTTTGTTCTTTGGCAAGGAAAATTCTCCCGTAGTTTGTGATTCTGGAGGTATTATCCATGAACAGGGTACTTACATAGTGATAGACCCTTATTTTTTCTCACTGAGTTTTAGTGGTAATCAGATTTATTTATGCAAGGTAATGCAGGTCAGTAGAAGCGGCTACTACAGTTGGAAAAATCGCTGCAAATCCAAACGTGATCAGGAACGAGAATTTCTGATCACTAAGGTAAAAGAACTCCACAAGATCTCCCGGGGAACATACGGAAAACGCCGTATAGCAGTCGAACTGGAATCTGTAACCGGAATACCCTGTGGGCTGCATAAGGATGGCACACTGATGAAATCGGCTGGTGTACAGGTAAAAAGACGTAAAAAATTCAAGGCTACAACAAACAGTAACCATGGACTGCCCGTATTCCCGAACCTGCTGGCCCGAAATTTTACAGTTTCGGCAGCCGACAGGGTCTATGTCGGTGACATCACCTTTTATTATTGATCAACTATGAGACAGCACTGATTTTTTTCACTATGGTGGATGTCAGATTTAATCTCGTTTCCGGTTTTACTCCCTCGGGTGATCAACCCAGGGCCATAGATGCCATTGTGCGTGGTCTTGATGAAGGAGTACGTCACCAGGTGCTGCTGGGCGTGACCGGATCGGGCAAGA
>CAZVGY010000078.1:0-18736 GCA_964627015.1 uncultured Desulfobacteraceae bacterium | reverse complement strand
ATTCACAGCATTTCCCCCTTATTTCTTTCAACTAAATTGGAGATGATCCTCATTTTTATATACATTTGATCTATTTTAGCGTGGGAAAGTTAGTGGCATAAAGAAGCAAACGATCACAGATTGAAGCAGGGATTGGGGTGCCATCTCAATCAGATTCAGACTCTTTTTGAAATAAGCCTGTAATTTTCTGTCTACTCTTCACTTATAAAATAAGCAGGATAGTTACTACCATAGCTTAATGTTTCTTTCTTTTGGAATATCCCTCTCACGGCCCGTATTACCTTATACGATTTCTTTAGCGTTTTTGGGTATAAAATATTTTAAAAATCGAAACCAAACCCCTTTTTAGAGGTAGTCTCTTATTTTAAAATCACGGGTATCACTTAACATACCTAGCTCCCTATAAATTTCCCGAACCTCCCTCTGTATTTGATTGGCGTCGGCGCCAATTTCCCGCAAAATTTGCATAGCACACCCTATGGCGGTTTCTGCCTCTTCAATACAAATTTTTGTAGCTCCCATTTCCTCCAGCCATGCTCGTTCCTTTACGTATCGGGCCCGGGTAAACACCTGTATATCGGGATTTAATTCCCTTGCTGTCACTATTATCACAGTACGTGAAAGTATGTCCGGTATTGTGACTAGAAGGTAGTTTGATTTTTGCACGCCTGCCGCTTTCAGTACCTCACGCTGTGTGGCATCACCGTAAATAGCAACGTGGCCTGATTTGACCAGATTCTTTATGGTGTCGAGATTCAAATCAATTATCAGTAAGGGGATACCGAAATGCCTAAGTATTCTGCATGCGGTTTGCCCCACAGGACCGTAACCCACGATCACGGCACTGGGCATGGTAGTTGATTTTTGGCCAGATTCAGATAGACCTGTCTGTCCTTCTCGACCTGTCACTAATTTTTTAGATATCGATCTGGAACTGAGAAACCGCCAAGCTGGTTCTCTCGTGCGAAGCCAACGTTCTAAAGCAGGTATGGCACGGAATAAAGGTGGATTTATTGCAATCGAAATCAAGGCACAGGAAATAAGTATGCTTCTCCCATCAGCCGAAAGCAGGCCTAGTGACACCCCCTCATCCGCTACAAGAAAAGAAAATTCACCAATCTGGGTTAGAGCTAAGGCAACAGTGATTGCAGTACGCACCGGGTACCGAAGGAGCCAGACAATAAAGAATGCTGTTATAGGAGTTACCAGCATTATGATTCCAAACAATCCGACGAAAAGCAGAGGTTGTTCAATAATAGGTTTGGGCTCAAAGAGCATACCCACCGATACAAAGAAAAGCACAGCGAAAGCATCTCTCATCGGAAGGGCATCAGCAGCCGCTTGGTGGCTCATTTCAGTTTGCCCTACGATTATGCCCGCCACGAAAGCGCCTAACCCCAGAGATACACCGCATAAAAATGCCGATCCCGTTGCTACGGCCAATGCTAAACTTAAGATGGTAAGTATGAAGAGTTCTCTCGACCTCGTGTGTGCCACAAACAATAAAATAGATGGAATTGCTTTTCTACCGACAATTACGACAAGCAGGGCCAATCCGGCAAATTTTGTAATCACCAGTGCCAGGGTAATCAAAGAGTCTGTTCCAGCCGCTTCGTATTGTCCAGAAATAGTGGCAATACCTGGCAGGGCTATCAAAACAAAAACGGTGAAAATATCCTGAAGGATTAACCAGCCAATTGTAATATATCCCTGGCTGGTTTGAAGCAGTTCGTTGTCAGTGAGGACACGAATCACGACAACTGTACTGGCCACTGAAATAGAAATCCCCAGCAAAATGCCTGCTGTGGCATTCTGACCGGATAAAATCGCAATCATTGCGCCAAATGCTGAAGCCACCAAGACCTGGCCAGAAAAGCCTAATATTGCAACCCTCTTGACAGCAAGAAGGTCATTGAAATTGCAATGCAGTCCAACTCCGAACAACAACAGAATAACACCAACCTCGGCAAAGTCATGGGCCATTTTGGGATCGGCTACAAAACCAGGAGTGTGCGGTCCGAGAGCAATTCCTGCCAGCAAATACCCGATTACAGGTGAAAGACGCAGCCGATGGGCGACTAGGCCCAGTACGAGAGCCAGAGTTAAACTCACCGATAAATTGATAAGGAATCCCAGGCCGTCTTGCATAAATTCCCTTTGCTGATATTGTCACTCTTTTCTAAAAATAGATCTTTGAAAATCTCTTCTCGATGGGAAATCTTAACGTTTAGCATCAGAGACAAATTGAAAATAGTAGCAGAAAAGCAAAATCATGGTACGATGTTCAATTCTACCCAGTCAACCAATAGCCATACAAACTTGAAAGTAATTTTATGAATGCAAGACCTTAAAATAATTTAAAGCAGTGGCTTGAAGACATCTAAAACTGATGAACTGACAGATTTTCTGTTATTTTGTTTTTGTTGATCAGGCCGAAGGCTCAATTTCGTTTCTTTCTTCTGAAGGTTGACAGCCCTGTTGCCGTTTGTTTCTAATTGCACTCTGGTGCCCCTTGATAAACTTTGACGTTCTTATTATTTGTCGATCCCTGTCGGGTCTGCTACTCTTCCCATGAACAAAATACTTCCTGTCTGCTTTGCCTGAATCAGGAAAATAAAAGGGTGATCCACACGAAAAACAGGGGGAGGCACCGGAATCGCTGTTGCTTTCATCCCTACTGCTGTTGCGGCAGCCGCCTCGGTACCTTCCTCATTCACATCAATAAAGGCCTTGTGAATCACGGCGCCTATGTACAACCGACCTGGTCTACCGTCCATTCCAGCAAAATTGGCCTTTGAACTGCTGAACGCATCAACCATACCCATTGACTTAAAAACATTATCCAGCCTGAACATTGAAGTCATCTTGAACTTTGGCAAAAAAACGATCACATCTCTTTTGCTCAAATGGCTTTTCCATTGTCTGAGGGACTCCAGAGACAGTTTGCTCTCGACGCATTTCAGTCCGTCGGGCTCTTTCGGTAATAGCAGGATCATTGACATTCCATTTCCAACATATGGCAGCTCAAGCATATCAAAAAGTTTTAGATCACCGTATTCGAATTCTCCCTTTTGAGTCATCATGGGTGTTCGAACAGATCGACCGGGAGATATATAAAAGGGTGCATCTTTTGTCTTGTCAGCGTTAAATTGACTTTCCCAGTTTCCCTTAAAGTAGATAGCGTTTACCAGCACAAGCCTGGTCAGAGGGTCGAGAATACCGGGCTGAATCAGGTCCTTTATCTTGTCCTGTGTCTTCTCTTCCACCCACTTGTTGATGATTTTACGAGCAGCCTCACATGCATGCTTATAATCAAGGGGAGTAATTGAAACGCCATAATACCTTTTTATTAAAGACAGATATTCATCTAAAAACTTGTAGCCCTCCTGTGGAAACATGGAGTTCGCTATGCTCAACTGGATATTTTCAGATTCCTGCAACTTGTTAAGCCTTGATCTCAATTGCGCAAATGCGTAATGGAGGTCCTCCTGACCCAGAGAAAACCTGAGTGTTTCAGCCATCTCCCTGGCGGTGTTACCCCGGGCTCCACCGTATGTCATCCCCAGGGCTGTTGAGACACTGAATGGCGAGAAGAACATATTGCCTTCTGATACGCAGAGCTTCTGATAAAAATCCACGGTAAATTCAGAATTATCCTGGACAAGGATTCTCCCGTTGTCCTGCCCGCCAGCAAATACCAGGGGACAAAACACCACAATTTGCAGAAAAGCCAAACCAAAAGCTTTGCATTTAAATATCATATGATTCTCCTTTCTCACGAACAACGCTATACATGGCTGGTTGGTGTGTAAGTATACCAATAGCAGTGAAACGGTTACTGAACGACTCTAACAGTAGCCCCGTCATTTGCTACCGTAATTTTACGATAATCGGCAGTATAAACGGAATCCAAATCTTTTCTAAAGGATCTTTTTTCTTCAATCGTGTCGCGTTTCAGCCAGCTAAAAACGCCGTTTTAGGAAGTTCTGGCCCTCAACACAGCTCGGGTAAACAAGCCTTCCGACTGATCTCTCCAGGATCTGATATTTTGCTTAAAACATGGCCACTTCGCGATCATTACCGCTTGCGTTTAAATTGTAACATGCAGTTTTTTATTCAATCCTTAAAAGTCTTGGTATAGCTTTTCATAACTTTCATTAGAGTACAAGTACAGAAGAAATGTCATATGTCGAGCACTGGTCTACTGCACTGTTTCAAAACAATTCTGTTATGGTGATGTATAATGGTTAAAGCCGGAGCATGGAAAGAATAATATTTAGTTCTCGGCTGGAACATCGGGTTCGCAATTATTGACGGTAGAATATTGACATAAGATCCTGGTTTCGTTATAAGGAAATTCTTGAAAAGAGACATTCCTAACTTTAGCTACACTATCCAACAGCAGAAGGGCGGCACCAGAAAGCCTGCAAAGAATAACTGCGGTCCGGAACTCGGCTATTCCTGCTTCTGAGCCTGACCATTTGAACCTTAAAATAGAGAAAAACGGGACTGGCATAATCTCCTGATATCGGGGAGGCCAATAGTGAATATCGCTTCAGGAGGAACCTACACCTTTCAATGTGGGACAAAATGCCCGGCATATTTTACGGGAAATATCCCTCCGGACAGAGCGACTAAACCCTCTTCCGTTATCATCTTGGGGTATGAGTTGCAAAGCATGAGTTGCCTGGGGCGGAGCTTTTCCGGCACAGATAATATCACCGACCAGACATGCTGCTGGAATATGACTATAAAAATATGTAGAAAACAGCGACAAGCAAATACCATTAAAGACCGCTATTAAGGATTCTGCTTAAATTGAATTGACGGAAGCCAAAAAGTGTCTTGTCTCAGTTATTGATTCATGAAATAACTTCCAGTAAATTTACTGTTTCTTTTTTGTTATTGGAAAAAATCTGTACGAGGGATAACAGTTCTAAGATTTTTCCGGTCTTTGCCGGTTATACACGCTGTAATAAAAAACTGTGTTACCCTGAACTTACTTGTAAAACGGCCACTTTGAAATTTAAGGATAAAAAAGTTGTGAATTCCACAACCTGTCCGACAATAGCGCTTTTCTGTCCTCCCAGCTCCAGGAAAAACCCAGGGCGTCCTCACTATTTTCCCGTGTCTCTAATGGTAATCTTTTTTCTCCTGTTTTGTTTTGGCTTTTCCACCTTTGCCTCTTCAAAAGAGCCCGGGGACAGGACGGGCAGCAGGGTTTTGAAGATGAACCTGGCAGAGGCAATCTCACTGGCCTTACGTACAAACAGGACCATACAGATAGCCTATCTTGACCGGGTCACTCAGAAGTTCGACCTTATGGTCGCTGAGGACAAGTTCCTGCCAGACGTAAATGTTGAAGGCAAAGTTGGGCACACCAACACCTCTTATGAGACGGTGCAAAGCAGGGATCGAAGCGAAGGTCAAAGTGCCACAGATGAACTCACCGGGTCCGCTAATGTTTCGGAGATGATTCCCACTGGCGGCGTGTTTCGATTTGTCTGGAATCCCTCCTTAACCGACTTCGAGTCGGACGACTTCCAGACCGGCCTTGGTATAAGCTGGAAGGAGTCCGACAGGTACACCTCCTCCTGGAATGTCAGTTTTACACAGCCTCTTCTCAAAGGTGGAGGTGTAGATGTCAATACCGCATCGGTGAGACAGGCCAGGCTAACGGAAAAAAGCAATATCCTTTCTCTTAAATCCACTCTAATAAGCACGGTAACTTCGGTGATCCAGGCCTACCGAGCCCTCTTACAGGCCGGGGGCCAGGTTGAAATAAGCAGGACCTCATTGGAGCGAGCCAAAAAATTGGTGGAGATAAACAAGCTCCTGATAGAGTCCGGAAGAATGCCTGAGGTCGAACTTGTGCAGAGCGAAGCAGAGGTAGCCAGTAGGGAATTCGCCTACGAGGGTGCCTTGAATAATTTTGACCGGGCCAGGCTTGCGCTCGTTACAATCCTTAACATACCAAACCAGACCAGGTTTGTTCTTGCTGAAGAAGGTGACCTCCAGCGTATCGAGCCCAGCCTGGAAATCTGTACAAATGCTGCCCTTGAAAACAGACCTGACTATCTTCAGAACTTGTTTAACCTGGAAGCTCAAAAAATAAACCTGATGCTGGCGGAAAACAATCGGCTGTGGGATTTAAGCGTAAACGCCTCTTACGGTAAATCTTACGGTCGCACCGATCAGATTATCGACTATCTTGTAGATCCTACACTGAAAAATGATGGCGAGGAGTGGGGTGTCTGGCTGAGCCTTCAAATTCCGGTCTGGGGGGATCTTACCAGGAAACAGGCTGTCCTGAACGCAGAAACAAGTCTGAGGAAGGCGAATATTCGACTGAGAGAGCTTGAGGATAATGTGAAGACCGAAGTACTGGACGCAATAAGGGATGTCACTGCAAAGCTCAAGCAGGTGGATCTGGCCAGGCTGGGAAGAAAACTGGCGGAAAAGAAGCTCATGATAGAGGAAGTGAAACTGAAGGCCGGGCGTTCCACTAACTTCCAGCTGGTCAGCTTTCAGAACGATCTGGTGAATGCCCAGAATTCAGAGTTGAATGCGATCACTGATTACAGAAACGCGCTGACCTCTCTGGATCAGGTTCTGGGTACCACCTTGGATACCTGGAAAATAGAGTTTAAAAGCGACCGGAAAATTGACGAGCACTACCTACAGAGCAGCATTCCGGGAGCAGATAAAAATTGAACTGGTTAAATGGGTTCACGAAATAATCAGGCGGTCGATTATGAAGGGAAAAAAAAACTCCAACGGAAACGGAAGGATCGTGGAGTCATATGAAAGACTTATCAATGTGGCTCTTTCTCTTTCCAGGGAAAAAGACCCGGGCAGGCTTCTGGAAACGATTCTGGACGAGGCCAGGGCAACATGCCGGGCCGACGCCGGCACCCTTTATATACTGAGCGAGGAAAAACGCCATCTTAACTTCGCCATTATGCAAAATGAAACTCTGAAGATCAGAACACGCAGCCAGGACGAGATCATTGAATATCCACAGATTCCCCTTTACTACGAAGGCGGGCCCAACCATGCCAATGTATCCTCTTACGTGGCGTTGACCGGTGAAAGCGTTAACGTTTCGGACGTTTACAAGGACGGGGAGTTTGATTTCGAGGGACCCAAAAATTTCGATAAGAAGACCGGATACCATACCAGTTCCATGCTGGTAATCCCCATGAAGAATCATCTGGACGAAACCCTTGGAGTAATCCAGCTCCTCAACGCCAAGGACGCGCAAACGGGAGATCCTGTTGCTTTTTCCGACCAGGATGCGAAAATTGTTTCGGCTCTGGCTTCCCTGGCCTCTGTGGTCCTCACCAACACCCGGCTTATCGAAAATCTCTACCAGGATCTGGATACCATCAAAAAGCTGAAAGATAATGAAGATGATCTGAACAAAAGGCTCAAAGAGGCCTTTCTGGACATCGAAAAGTCCAACAAGGAAATGACCGCTGCTCTCAGAAAGGTCCGGGTGACCAGAATGGTCGGCGGAGCTGTTCTTTTGCTTTTTCTGATCGGTGCCGGCGCCATCTATTTCTATCAGCGGTCTTCGATTCAGCAGGAAAGGATTTCCCGCCCCGCCATGACCACTATGACTTACATGGGTGCAGTACAGGAGTATGTAGTCACCCCGCAGCCGGTTTCCTCCAGTGTATCCCTCGTGGGAAAACTAAAACCCCTGAAGCAGGTCAGCATAGTCAGTCCTTTTACGGGCAAAGTAAAGGAAAAATATTTTGAGTATGGTCAGGTGGTGAAGAAGGGACAGCTTCTGTTGAAAATGGACATCGAGGAACTAACCGCACGGATTAGGGACGCAACTGCCAAATATATTCGGGCCAGCCAGAATCTCAGGGATATACGTAACTGGCACCAGAGCACAGAGGTCGCACAGGCGGAACGCTCACTTGCAAGATCGAGGCACCTCCTGGACACCGCCGAAAGGAAACGCAAGGAATCAAAAGTTCTTTTTGACGAGGGTATCATATCCCAGGTGGAATATGAGGCCACAGAAGAGGCATTACGCAATGCGCAACTTGACCTGAAATCTGCTGAGGAAAATCTGGCTGCCACCCTGAAAAAGGGCAGCCCGGAAAACGTCAGGGTATCGGAATTCGAGCTTGAGAATGCCAGAATGGAACTTGAAAACCTTAAAGAACACCTGGAAATGGCTGAGGTCATATCCCCGGTTACAGGTATTATCCTTCTGCCTCAAGCCGCTGGTCCACAAACAAAAATTGTTGAACGGGGGCTTTCCGTCAATCAGGGGGAAATGCTGGTTTCAGTCGGTGATCTTGAAGGCTATTCAGTAAAATGTCAGGTGGACGAGATTGATATCGGTAAGATAAAACTCGGTCAGCCAGTATCAGTAAGTGGAGATGCTTTTCCCGATCTCTCCCTTACCGGAAAAATCACTCATGCTTCCTCCCAGGCTGCTTCTCCTGAAGGTTTTTCACAGGTGCCCATGTTCGATATTACCGTGACCATCGAAGATCTCACCCCGGCCGAAGAAAACCGACTCAGGCTGGGAATGAGCTGCAACCTTCAGGTACAGGTTTACAACAACCCCAATGCCCTCATGGTACCTATTCATATGGTTCACACATACGGATCCGAAACATGGGTCAACGTTTTTCAGTCGGGATCGGTCGGAATCAAAAAAGTCCCGGTGAAAACCGGAATAACTACCATGGATTCCGTGGAGATTGTAAGCGGACTGAAAGCGGGCAATAAAGTGGTGATGTCCGGTGAAACCACGTCAGGATTCCAGAACCCCCGGTGATCCTGTTGTTAATAAAAACCACCCCTGGAATAGGAAAGATGATGTCCGGAAATTTTCTTAAACTGAATCAAATTCGAAAATCCTACAACCTGGGCCCGGTTAAAGTAGAAATTCTCAAGGGTGTGGACCTGGAGGTGGAAAAAGGCGCACTGGTCTCCATAATGGGAACCTCCGGAAGCGGAAAGTCCACCCTCATGAACATCCTGGGATTTCTCGACACCCCGGACAGCGGATATTATCTTCTGGAAGGAAAAGACGTTTCCGGCCTTGATGACGAGGCGCTTTCCGAGATCAGGAACAAACGCATAGGCTTTGTGTTTCAGCAGTTCAATCTTATACACAGGCTTTCTGCCGTGGATAACGTTGCCCTGCCCCTGCTATACCGTGGCATGGGGGACAGGGAACGTAAGCGCCGGTCACGGGAGATACTGGAAAAAGTGGGCATGTCCGAGAGGGCGGGCCACCGCCCCGGCGAGCTTTCGGGCGGCCAGCAGCAGAGGGTTGCTATCGCCAGGGCACTGGTGGGAAACCCTTCTATAATACTGGCGGATGAGCCTACCGGAGCTCTGGATACTCGAGTGGGCCAGGAAATAATAGATCTGTTTATCCGTCTCAACCAGGAGGAAGGGATTACCATCGTAATCATAACACATGATCCCGGAGTGGCCGAGCAATGCGCAACGCAGGTGATCATAGATGACGGCCTTGTCCATATGCTCAAGGAGGCCGCATGATTCTGGGGGCGAATATCAAGGAGGCCGCTCTGAGTCTCTGGAGCGCAAAACAGAGAAGCATTCTCGCCCTGGTGGGTATTCTGGTGGGTATCGGCTCGGTTATCGCTATGGTGTCGGTAGGTACCATTGTTCAGAACGAGGCCTTAAGGCAGTTCAGGGAGATGGGGACCGATATCCTGTCGATTGCCAGCGAGGGCGGCGTCAGGGAGCAGATGCAGGGTGAAGCCGGCATCAACCTGGGCACTGCTCAGGCGATTCCTGAATTCTGCTCCCAGATCGAGACTATTGCGCCCTATACCTCTATATTCGGAACATTGAAGTACAAAGGTGAAAAATTCGATGCGCCCGGACTGGGGGTTACAGCTTCCTTTATGGATATTAATAAGCTCAGCCTGACCGGAGGAAGATTTCTTTCGGACCTGGACCAATTTATGTATTTTTGCGTGGCAGGAAGCAGCGTACAGCAGAAGTTGCATGAATGGGGGGTCCAGGATATCGTCGGGACTAAAATCATATACAAAGACAAGCAGTTTACAATCATAGGGACTATGGCCTATGCATCGCCGACCCATATGCGCCCCTATGAGGTGAGTGCAGGGATAATGATTCCCCTATCAACTTCACGCAGACTAGGAGAAAAGGGGAATATTCACAGGATCCTGGCCAGAATGATTCCCGGTGGTGACCATCTGGTAGCGGGTGAGGAAATTCAAAGATATTTCCAAACAAAGTCCAAAGATCTGACAGTGCGAATCCAGAGCGCGGAAGAGCTCATAGCTCAAATGCAGAAACAGATGCAGATGTTCACCCTGCTCCTGGGGGTTATTGGTTCTATCTCCCTGATCGTGGGCGGAGTAGGTGTCATGAACGTGATGTTGGTTTCTGTTACCGAACGTAGAAAAGAAATCGGCATACGCAGGGCCCTGGGGGCAAGACAGAAGGATATTCAGAGCCAGTTCCTGGTGGAATCTATTATACTGTGCCTGACTGGAGGCGCCCTCGGAGTCGGGCTGGGTTTGGGCGCCTCCTTTACCATTGCCCGGTTTTCCAACTGGCAGTTTTTTATTTCGCACAGCGCAGTGATCCTGGGGGTTGTGGTCTCCGCAGTGGTGGGCCTCTTCTTCGGGTTTTATCCGGCCAGGCAGGCAGCCAAAATGAATCCCATAGACGCTCTCAGGGCGGAATAAACAAAGGGCCATGATTCTCAGGATTTTCCTTACCCTTGCTTCAGCCGGCCTTTTCGCCCTGTGTTTTCCCGATGGGCCGCTTCCTCTTTCGGCGTTTGTATGTCTGGTACCTTTTGCCGTGGCCCTTCATGGTGCGACTGCCCGGACAGGCCTGCTGCTGGGATTATTGTGCGGGTTTTCCTTCTGGCTTATCGGGGCCTGGTGGCTGGCCAACGGGTTTTATTTTTACGTTACCCTTCCCTGGTACGCGGCCTGGCTCTGGACAATGGCTGGCTGCCTGCTGGCAGCCCTTCCGTACGGACTTTTCGGACTTTTTTCCGCACACTTCGAATGGATGAACACGACCTTGGGCCGCATCAAGGCGGCCGTGACCTTTACGGTCTTTGTCTCCTGGTACCCTTTTCTGTTTCCCGGCAACTACGTCCACTCGCTTTATTCTCTTCCCCTGCTGATCCAGTCTCTTGATCTGGGGGGCGTGCCCCTCCTTTTATTCCTGGTGACTCTGGTGAATTTTTTTAACGCCGGCGCTGTTATGGAGCGGACTGAGTACCGGCGCATGTTCAAAAGTGTTTTGGCCGCCTCGGCGGTTCTTGCTTTAATCCTTGGCTACGGTGTTTACCGCCTGGAAATGCTGCATAAAGACATGTCCAATGCAGATAAGGGGCATTTTGTGAAAGTGGTATCTATACAGCCAAACCTTCCCCTGACTCGGGCCGGTAAAACCCACATTTTCGGAAACTCAAAACAGCATGATGACCAGAACACCGCCCTAAAACTGTCTGCGGAAGCAATACAGCGTTTTCCAGACGCCCAGGCAATCATCTGGCCTGAGCTGCCGGGCGGAATACCCTGCCACCCCGATAATGAAACATGGAGGGCTGTGGGCAACCTGGCTCAAAAATCTACAATCCCCTTTATTGTTAATTGCTATGAATATGATCCAATAGCAGGCGGTGACTATAACAAGGCCCAGTTGATACAGGGAAGTGGGGAATTCGGTCCCAATTACCGGAAACAGATCCTCCTCCCCTTCGGGGAGTATCTGCCAGGTGAAAGACAACTGCCCTGGATGAGAAAACTTTTTCCACGCGCCCTTCACTATATACCGGGCAGCGACACTGCGCCTTTGCCCCTGGGCGATGAAGTGCTGGTTATTCCGACCCTGTGCTATGAGGTGCTGTTTCCCGGGCTGGTTCGCGATTTTGTGCTTGAAGGCGGTGGTGTTATTGTCAATCTGGTTGACGATGTCTGGTTCGGAGAGAGCGACGCATCGGCCATTCATATGGCCCTTGCCATATACCGGGCAGTGGAATTCCGGGTGCCCCTGGTGAGGGTCACCAACTCCGGCAACGGCGTATTTGTTAAGCCAACCGGGGAGATCGTGAAAGGATCTAGAACCCCGGTATTTAAGGCCGGAATGACTTCTTTCCCCTTATTTATCCCTGAGAAGCGTTCTGTTTACGCGGTCATCGGAGACATGTTTTTGATATTACTGACGCTGGCCTGGGGTGTAGTGGTAGTTATTTCTTCTTTTAGTAAAACAAAAATGGCTTTTCCAGGGTTTTTATTATGATATTTCCAACAACACATTGTGGCCGAGAAATATCCACACACGAGCAAAGGTTTGATATAGATAATGAGCACAAAAGCGAGTTCCTATCTATAGGATTGAATGGCGCCTGAGACAGAAAAGCATGCCTTCCACTCTGCACTGACTTCTCCTCTCCTTGCGCTAATCCTTTCCCGAAAATTTAGAACCGCTTTGGGGAGGTCCGCCTGTTCCACCTACCTGGGCGCCTGCGCCTGGATAGGCTTTCGGGCTTGTTCCACAGCCAGAGGGGGCATGTCCATAATATCTTGTAGGGCCTATCCAATATTCCCATTTAATGCCGGTTGCACTAGGAGAGGTACCATAGACATCCGCACATTTTTTAAGTGCCTCCCGCCAGTACAGCATGCAGTCCTCATAAGCCGGATCATAGGCGGATTTCACGCTGATCATACCGGTTTTCTGACCGGTACTGCAGATAATGCAGGTCACGTCTATCATTCCCTTGTCTTCACATTTTTCCTTTGTAGGTCGCCCGCCGCCGGCAAAAGACAGCCCTGAGAAAATACCTATTGACACCACAATAATTATGCTAATAAATGTTTTTTTCATACCATCTCCTTTTATAAATTTTTCAAAAATGATAAGGTGCGTTCTTCCTGATGGGTTGACGATGTCTGGTTAGGTGAAAAAATAAAAGCCTATACATTTATAGCGAGGCTGGTTATTTCGGACCGGTTCTTACCACTCTCGTATGTTGAATATAAGCTCGTGTAACAGGTCGGGTGAGATGGCCTATTCAACATGATCCATGCCGCAGAGGTGCTACGAAATCGTTCTCAGCTATCCTGTTGCCTCGCCTTATGCAGCAAGGAACATGGTATCTTATATTCTTTACGAACTCATCAGTATTTGCACCAGCTAAACTCCCCGTCTCTTAAAGAGTCAGCATCAGTTCCCGCTTTCCGGCAAAGCTTCCAGCTGCTGTTCCAGCAGGCAGGCGAGCACCAATTTCCAGTCTCGCTGCTCAACTCGTTTCCAACGCCTAAATTTACCGTGCGCGTTTTTTTCCGTGTCTTCCTGTCTGGATCGTAGACCGTGCCCTTGATCGCGCATGGACATAGAGACCCGGTTTCATATTTTGTTTGCTGCCCTGGTGATAATGTCCGCCAGCCCAACCAGTTATTCTTAAAAGTTGTTGTATTACATACATCCACCTAGCATTTGTAATTCGTATCATTTTTAACGTTCACTTTCCATTTTACCCTCCTCCTGCCATTGAGTTAGCACTGGCGAGAAAAAGAGTGATAAGTTAAAAAACAACAACCCGAATTGACAATGCTGCTAAACGGCCTTTTTTCATAGTTTCTCTTTTCCCCTTATTTATCCCTGAGGGACGGTCTGTTTACAGAGCCTTCGGAAATTTGTTTTTAATATTGTTAACTCTCACCAGTGTTGGAGAAATTGTAATGTTCGTCTTCCGAAAAAGGATTAAAATCGTAAAAAATCCTTAATTGTGTAACGCGGAACCAGGCTGAACCAAGTAATCTTCTGCCATCATGGCCAGGCAAAACTAAAAACATTGCCGCTGGTAATTTCACTTGAAAACGGTTTTTGATACTCCCTGAGCACCGTTTCAAACCATTGGCCTCTGTTACCCCTTTGAATATGGGTTTTTGCCTGCCATTTTACGGTTATGTCCAACATTACAGGATATCCCTCATTTGGAAACTCTTCAATAGTAAAACTTCCTGTATAACTTAACAGTCTGCGTCCAAATAATTGAGGACAATTATTAAGTGTAACTGACGGATAAAAGTCTCTGCACCATATGGCCTTGCCCGGTTGCGAACCATATAGGGTCTCTAGCTTGGTGTTGAGGTCGTACGGGCGCCTGACCCAGCAAACCTTACATTTTTTTTACGGTAACCTCGTCCCATAATGGAAACCAGGGCCAAATCCAGACCTCAGGTATAGGCTCTTTCTGGAAATCTCTTCGAAGACTCATTTCAATGATAAAATCCTTGCTGTGCGTCGGGACGTCTCTTCCCCCGCCTGCAGAGACGTCCTTTTGTGCCAATCCAGTTAAAATAATCGAGAGAAAAATAGCAACAAGGACCCTGGAAAAAATTCTGTCTGTGAAAACAAACATAATTACTCCCTCCTTATTCCTCTGGGTACTCTGGAGACAATTTATTTATGTTTGTCATACTTAGTGCTGATAAAAAAATATACTGCCAGTGGGGCTCTGGTGTTTTCTGGATTTGAATCTTTCCGGATATCCTTTTTAGATTTTGTTTTGCCATTCAAAGGTGAAGGAGGTTCCACTGCTTATTGAAGCAGACCTGGTAAGGCAGCAGGTTTTAACTACCGCCTGCTTTTGGGAGTTATAAATGACTACATCATATTCAATAGTACACTCAATTGGATATTCTGCTCCGCCACTTATTCCAAAGTCTCTGTACCGCCCCCTGTAAAATGTTGCGCTGGTATTGGAATAACGCACAAGTCCGGCTTCAAAATCATCTGTATTAAAACTAGCGCCGGTACTAGTAAACATACCATGCATACCCCCGGAGGAAGCCCAATTTAGTTTTACCTTCTTAACTTTGATATGCCCATAGGATAGCCAGTCATCGGACACCTTTATGTAGACCCGAAATGTCTTTTTGCCGCCGCCAGCCTGTATATCAGGGCTACTTAACGCAAGCCCGACAATGATAAATGCAAATACCAGCTTAAAAAAACTTTTCATGGCTTTCCCTCCATTATCCAAAAATACTTCCGTTTTTTTATGATACAAAAACTCTAAAAACCCTCCCGAATAACAGCGGCCCTAGCGCCGGTCAGCAGGCCACCATCTGGCAGATACTTGCTTTAGCGCTAAAACAAAAAGCACACGCTCTTAAAACTTGACAAGCAAAGAAGCCAAAAGCACACTTGTTTTTTATATGCACCTCTTCTTTGCAGTTCATTAAATAAATGGATATATGTTTTTATTTCATGCTTCGATTCCCGGCAGAAAAAACTGTTTTGCCAGGAGATGGGTAGGCACAATTTGAGGCGGCTTATCATGTCACACTTTCTTCTTATTAGAAATAGAAATTGCTGAATGTATGAATATGGACTTTACAATAAGCCAATATCGCAGGATGTCAAGCAGAAAAACCTCTTTAACAAAATTGAAGCTAATCCCTTTCCAGCGCACAAAAAGACTATGGATGGAGGAAAGAACCGCTTAAAAATTTAAGTGAACTTAAAAAATACCGGCAGGGAGACTCCACATGAAAAACCATCTACATCATGTCCATATATTTGCGTCAAATATAAACAAAAGCCTGCAATTTTATGAAGATTTTTTTGACGGACAGGTTGTTCTGGATATGGATCTCGCGGGTGCAAGAAACGTATTCATGAGAATCGGGAACGGAAGAATCCATTTTTATGATCAGCCACCCAGGTTTTCAGGAAGGGGTAGTATACATCATTTTGGAATCCAGACCGACGATATCCAGAGCGTAGTCGATAAGATGAAATCCAAGGGTGTTGTGTTCACGAAAGACATTACAGATGCCGGATTCTGGAAATACATCATGGTTCCCGCACCAGACGATATTCTCATCGAGCTGTTTGAAGTCGATAAAAAACAGATCCCACCTGAACTCTTAGACTACTTTGAATAGTTAATATGTTTCTAAAAATGTACCATTAAAAGACACAATACGTCATAAAAAAATACTGAGCCAGGCCACAAAAGCCTCAGTAATTATAAAAAATTAGCCTGATAAGAGCATAAATAATCCCTGAAGCACCCCGAAGTTGCAATTTTTGTGGTAATTGAACGTGAAATCGTTAAAATACAGCACCTAATTTTGAATATTATCAAGGGGAAGATATGCGGTCTACAAAAAAATATAGCGTCATTTTTCCTGTACTTTTGTTGATTCAATGGATCTTTATTCTTGGATGCAACAGCAAATATCAAGATCTGGATCTTTCAATGTATCAATATCGTGACACCAAGAATCTGGTTAAATTTGTGTATGATGCATCCCTGAAACTCGAAAAAGAAGGTCTGAAAAGTCTGGATCATTTTCGAAATAACCGCGCTCTATTTAAAACGCCGGACTATTATCTTTATATTTACGATATGAAAGGGACAAACATCTATCATGCAGGGATGCAAAATTTAGGGGGTAGAAACCTTTCAAATGTTACTGACAAAAATGGCAAGAAAATCCATCAGTTGATTCTGAATGCATTAGCGAATAAAAACAACCCTCACGCCTGGGTACATTATTCCTGGTGGGAACCTGGAAAGTTTTATGCGGTTCCAAAATCATCATGCCACTTTAAAATAAAGACACCTGAGGGAAAGAATCTTTTCGTAGGAGGGGGAATAAATTACCCTCATGAAGAACAGGAGTTTATCAGAATAATTGTAGACGATGCTACTAAATTAATAGAGGATATAGGGCGTGAAGCGCTTGATGATATATCAGATCCTTTTTCAAAATACAACTATCGGGAGGTTCGCGTATTTGCTTTTCGCCCGAATGGCGAAATATTGATTTCCCCGGCTATCAATAGCACCTTTTCTCAAACAAACCTTCTGGAATGTACTGATGAAGTCATGCACAAACCTTTTATGCAGGCTGTCAAAAAACTTGAAGCTACAGATAGGGTTTGGGAGGTGTTTATGGCAAAAAACAGATATCAAAGAAAGCTTATAAAAAAATGCTTATACGTACATAAAACTACTTTAGATGGTGACAAAGTATACGTGGCGGCAATCACTAATCTTCCAGAACCACCATATTAAAAGGGGAGTCTTCGATGGCGAAAAGCTCTGAACATTATGAGTATTCGGTAAACCAAATTCCACCCGCGGCACACCTTCTGGTATCATCCTTTCAGCATGTATTGTTGATGGTTATATCACTTTCCCTTCCGATCCTTTTTGCAAGTCAGATAAATGGAACCCCTGACTTTGCAGCCACTTTAATCGCCTTTTCAATGCTTGCTGCAGGTATAGGCTCCATAATTCAGTCTGTCGGATTGCCGTTTATCGGTTCCGGTTATCTATGCCCTAACCTCTGCGGGCCTTCATACTTCAGCCTGTCATTGTCCGCTGCATGGGCAGGGGGCCTCCCACTTATGAGGGGAATGATAATCTTTGCCGGATTAGTCGAAATGGCTATTGCTCCAATAATTCAGAAGCTAAAAGGGGTATTTCCAACATTTATTGTCGGCCTGGTCATGGCAATGGTCGGCGTGAGTGTTATTGAATCTTCGATTACATCATTCTTTGGGCTAGCATTCCGGGATGATGCAATCCGAAGTATCGATATTTTTGTAGGAATGTTTTCGCTTATAGTTACGGTTCTGGCAAACCTTTGGGGCAAGGGTTTTATAAAGATGTACTGCCTGATCATCGGGATGCTCTCAGGATGGGTTCTGGCCCTGATATTAATCCCTGAATACTATCATAATCTCGCTGCTGTTAAAGATTTTCCATTAGTCGCACTGCCTACAATCGGTCCTGAATTCAAGGGGATCACTTTCGATTTGAAGATGATAATCCCATTTGTAATAATTGGTTTAGGAGGCTCACTTAAATCATTCGGGAACCTCCTGGTTGCCCAGAAAATATCTGAACCGGAATTAACAGAACCGAATTTCGTCCCTATCCGAAAGGGCCTCCTTGCGGATGGATTTTCAACAGCGCTGGCAGGGTTGCTTGGTGGTATGGCGGTTGACACCTCGTCAAGTAATATCGGACTTGCCGGAGCCACAAAAGTTCTAAGCAGATGGATTAGTGTTGGGGCGGGGGTTATTTTTGTAATCCTGGCTTTTTTTCCTAAATTTGTTATCGTTTTGTCACTGATGCCCAAACCCGTTTTGGGGGCATCCATCATTTTTTCCGGATCTTTTATGATCTGTGTTGGATTACAGGAAATGTTCAGCGAAGAATGGAATCAGCGCAAGACTTTTGTTGTCGGTATATCGCTGTTTTTCGGTTTAAGCACTGCATTTCTGCCAGGGCTGTATGCTCGTGCTCCTCATTTTATCCAAACCTTCTTTACCGATCCCTTGCCAACAACGGTAATTTTAGCAGTCGTACTGAACCAGATTTTCAATTTTGATATTGTGCTCGGCGGTTTAAAAAACAAAGTCAGCAATAATGCCTAGGAAATCCATACTCCGATATTTTTCTCCCGCGTTTTGATATACAAACTGGACTGAGAAAAAAATTGCAAAGTAAAGGCTTTTAGGATTTCGAAATACAGGTAAAGGCAAACTTGGCAAACAGTCGTAGGGATACTGTAAGTTGTTTTTATTTGCTCTCTGGTGCCCAGGCTGCCTGTACCAGGCACCAGAGAGCAATTGTTCTATTTTGCCTTGACAGCATCCAGGAGTATTTCAGCTACATCTTTTACCGTCAGCTTATCACCAAGTT
>CAZVGY010000077.1:0-19118 GCA_964627015.1 uncultured Desulfobacteraceae bacterium | reverse complement strand
TATTTTACACTGAAAATTTACCAGGCTTTATTCAACTAAATTGGAGAAGAACCATTAATTATTGATTAATTCTATAAAATATTGACTGAGAAAATATAAGGGTTTAATATTAGCCGGAAAACTTGAGCTTTACAAGGAGGGCTTAAAATGGAAGAAATCCTGAAAGGAAAAAGAATATTGTTAGTTGATGATGAGCCCGATATCTTAGAAACGCTGGAAGAATTGCTTGATACCTGCTTTATCGACTCTGCACCGAACTATGAAACCGCCAAGAAATTCCTCGCCAAAAACACTTATGATGTAGCCATTCTCGATATAATGGGTGTCAGAGGCTACGACCTTCTCAAATTGGCTAATGAAAAAAATATTCCAGCATTGATGCTGACCGCCCATGCCCTGAGCCCCGACAACCTCGTAAGGTCGATCAAGGAAGGTGCACAGTGTTATGTGCCTAAAGAGAAAATGTCTGAGATACCTCTGTATCTGGCGGATATCCTGCTGGCAAGGGAAAAGGGATTGGAAAAACAAGGCACATGGTTTGAGAGACTCAAGCCTTTTTTTGATAAGAAATTCGGACCTGACTGGAGAAAGCAACATGAGAAGTTCTGGGAGGAATTTGACGACACTTATTCAACACGCGTATCCAAAGAAGAACTTAGCAAAATTATGTAGGCCGAGATAGCCGGGGCTTCTTCGCTTCTTCAATTTTTACTTATCCGAGTCAAGGGGTACTTTAACTGAAAATTTCGCACCTGTTCCGGCGTCACTCTCAAGCATCAATTCGCCACCCATATCCTCTACCAATACCATGACTCCGGCCAAACCCAGGCCGTGTCCCCTTACACTACAACAGTCCGAGGCATCCAACTGAAAATAGCTGTCAAAAATCTTCTCATGATATATTGCGGGAATACCCTCGCCGTCATCTTTTACCGACATCACTAAAAAACTGTTTTCCTGCCAAACGCCCAATTCGACCTGTTTTTTCCTGTATTTCAGGGCGTTATTCAAAAGGTTCCGGAGAATCTGCTGGACTTTTGCCTTGTCAAGTAGAAGTTCACGGCACCATATATCTTCATCTACTGAAAGGATAACGCCTCTCTCCTTAAGCTCCTCCTTCAATAGATTGAGATCAGTACAGCTGTAAACCTTCTCCGAGGCACTGCTGTCGGCAAGATCCAGGGTTTCCACGAGTGTTTGTTCAATAAGTGCAGATATAGTAAACTTTGATAAATGGACAATCCCCTGCCTGGAACGTCCCAGTTCCATGGCATCGTTCACCAGTGTCTGGGTGGCCTTAACATTCCTCAACACTCGCACAAGCACCTTTTCCTGTTGTTCTGTAAGGGGTCCATATTTCTCAGTTTTTTTTAATAATGAAGTCGTCCCAGCCTCAATAACTGCCAACGGGACTTTAAGATCATGGATCAGCAGGTCCATCCTAATTCTTTTATGGCCCATTCGAAGTCTCTTTTATTTTGCTGGTTATTCTACTCGGGCCGATCTTTTCATACCCCTGCTTTGCTGACAACGGGGCTCAAAATTACAACGGCCCATCCAATAATAAGATTGTTAGCTTACCAAGTCCTGTTAAAAAAATCAAATATCATTAATGCTTGGAATTCAGTATTGCTTTTTGATTCGCAATTGCTATGAGCCGTTTGCTTGCCGTTTTTTATAAAAGACAATCCCAACATAGCCTACAAAGCTGGTGTCAGGTCGTATATCATAACTAGTAGAATACATCGTTTTCTTAGCCTTTACAGAACCCAGTTCCTTTGATGCAGCTATCGCTGCGCCAGCCGCACCGCCACAGCAGGCATTATGGTTTTCCAAAGATTCCTCGATAACCCTTTCTTCGTCCATATCCAGGATAATGTCTACAATTCTTTTATCGTTGCTGTTTTTGACCCACTCCAAGGCATCCTCACCAACCCCTCTAGGAGTAAATCCGTAATTATAACCATAGTGAGTTAGGTCTGTTGATCCGACTACTATGGTGCTTCGCCCCATTTCGGTGGAGATCTTCGCCGCTCTTCTGGCAATTTTTAGAGATTCCAGTCTAGGGGGAAGACCCATGGGAACGATCTTTGTGGAAGGAAAAAAATGTTTTATGAATGGCAGCTGAAGCTCTATGGTGTTATCCTGCTCATAATCAGCCGTCGTTTCCACACTGAACGCAAATTCATCTGTTAGAGCTGCAGCAACTTCGTCATCTATTTCCACATCCCCAAAGGGTGTGGCCCATCTTCCCTCTTTCATTATATAGCTTTCACTCCCAGGATGCAGGTGACGGCCAAAGATAATAATCGAATCCGGGTCGGCCCCATCCTTTAAACATCTTATGACATTACAGGCGATCTCACCTGAGAAATACCATCCAGCGTGGGGCACTATACCTCCCACCGGCGTCTCATCTGGAGAGGCACAGGCAATGTCTATCCTTGTAAATTTTTCAATCGCTTTTTTACAATCAGACTCCCCCCCAGGGTACCAGGAACCAGCGAAGTCGGCCCTTCGGGTTTTCATAGCGTTCGCCTCCGTAAAAGGAAGTAAAAAATCAATTATATCAGCGATTCATTAAATTATTTTATAGGGAGCTTTATTTTTTCGCAAGGATCTATTTTTTGTTGACATGCTTTAAATGATCAAATATATGTTCTGATCGAACAGTCACATTCTGATTATCCAATCGAACCTCTTTAAATGGATTAATTATGAGGCTGCCTTCCCTTTCCACCAGCGAGATACCATCCAGGGTAAAAAACAAAGAGCTTGTTGAAAAACGGCGGGAACAAATCGTTCTCGCCGCCAGTAAACTTTTTGCACAAAAAGGATTTCATAAAACCACACTGAGAGACTTAACAGAAGAAGCAGGCATAAGCTATGGAAATATATATGATTATGTGAGCTCCAAAGAAGACATTTTCTTCCTGCTTTATCAGTATATGGTTGATATAAGCGACTTAACCATCAGCCAAGCAATAGAAAATATTGCTGATCCGGTTGAAAAACTCCGTCGTATGGTCAGGGCTGAATTCAATCTAATGTACCAATGGTCTGATTCGATACTGCAAATCTATCAGGAATCATATATCTTAAAAAATACGCTTTTAAAAAAATTACTGAAAAGAGAAAGAAAACGAACAGAAATGTTTGAACAGGTCCTTCAGGAATGCTCGAATACAAAGAAATGCAGGGCAGAAAATAGCAGGGCAATAGCTAACCTCATAAGATGCATGCTGGATTCCTGGGTCTTAAAACGCTGGGATCTCAGAGGGTGTATAAGCCAGCTTGAAATGGAGAAGTCAATCCTCAATCTGCTTTTTTACGGTTTGCTCGAGGATGCTGAGAAAAAGATTCCAAAAAATACAGAAACTCTGAAAGGTAAAAAAGGGATATTGATCAACAGCGATAATTCACTTGGAAACGCATTGTCACATTTTTTGTTATCCAGGGGCATAGAGCTTATTCACTATAAAAACAGGTCCGCCAGTGAGTATGAACCAGGGGCTGCCAACAGTACAGGCCATATAAAATCATATTCTTTTGATAGACACGGCAGGATGTCGCCTGAATTATTCAAAAAAATATGCGATGAATCTGGCCCTATAGATATTGTGATACATAATATGAGCATTATTGACATAGAATCAAGAGAACATGTCAGGCCTTCCTCAGTTAGCGCTATGTATGATGAAAATATGCACTGTGCGCAAGAACTGGCTTTATTTTTTACTAATGATACAAACAATACCTTCCCCTTACAACGGGTGCTATATCTTGCCCCCTGGGCGTGGAACAAAAAACTTAATCCTCTACAATATGAAACCGCTAAAAGCGCTATAGTTTCTCTTACCAAAACGTTGGCGCAGTCACTGGCACCTTTCCGAATCAATGTGAATTGCATTATTCCTGGATTCATTGGTTCAATCAGGCCAACAAGACTGGAGGCGGATGAGGCTTTGGACCTTATAGATAGAATTCCAATGGGCTACCTTGGCGAAATCCCCGACATCGCTGATTCAGTATACTTTCTAATCTCAGATGCCTCAAAATACGTAACAGGGCAGGCATTGGAGGTTTCAGGAGGACTGGGTTAGACCAAAGACAATCATAAATCCTGTTTTAAAAAAGCCTAACGCGATCTTTAACAAAAAAGTTTTCAGAAAGATTACAAACAATCACAACTTAAACAAATTGGAGTAAAAGGAGAAATGACTGATTATAAGCAAATATCTGAGGATCTGACAAAATACTTGAGGCTAAGGACATTTCCGGTGGGATTCAAATTCTTTGAAA
This sequence comes from uncultured Desulfobacteraceae bacterium, assembly GCA_964627015.1. Taxonomy (GTDB): domain Bacteria; phylum Desulfobacterota; class DSM-4660; order Desulfatiglandales; family Desulfatiglandaceae; genus CAZVGY01. The sequence continues at coordinate 14,816 of CAZVGY010000077.1, read as the reverse complement.
AGGAAGAGGATTCGAAGAACCTGAAAGGCAGGCGCAAATTACCTAATAAACTTAAAACCTGCCAGATGATCACATTGGCAAGGGTTAACGGATGGACCATCGGTGCGACACTGGATGATTTTTCAGATAAAGATCTTTCAAATCATTTTTGCACACCCTACCTTGGCCTGCGGCCGAAAATGGAACAGGTAGCAGATGGAACAACCCGAAGTCTGGTTTGGTTTAAAGACAAAAAAGACGGCCTTAAATGTGAAACGGAAATGCCATGCATACCGGCGGGAAAATTCAAAGCCATCGGCATTGCTCCAATCGCCGGAGAAAAATTTGAACCGGATGTGGTACTTTTGTATGGCACCCCGGCCCAGATGATCATACTCATAAACGCTATTCAGTGGGAAAATTATGAGCAGATGGTTTTCCATTGTGTAGGCGAGTCAGCCTGCAATGACTCCCTTGTTCGTTGCTATCTCACACAAAAGCCTCAGCTGACCGTTCCCTGTTTTGGGGAGAGGCAATTCGCAGCTGTCCAGGAAGAAGAGTTGGTGATGGGAATTCCACCTAAGATGCTTGAAAAAATTATTGAAGGATTAAAGGGATTATATTCAAGAGGGATAAGATATCCTATTCCTTCACTCGCTCCACAGTCAGATCCCTCCACGGTCATGCCGGAGGAATATAGAAATGCCGCAGCCGAGTTCTTGAAAAAAAACAATTAAAAATCCACATAAGCATAATGAATCCATATTTTGATATATATATACCCTTTATGATGATCGCATTTCATATTCTGAAGCCTTAAAAACCTTTTTCTTTTTATCATCATGTAAGGCTACGAAAAACCAAAAAACTTTTAGGCCGACAAATTAACGGGAGGCAAACTTGCAAACAGAGAATAATATAATTCTTCAATGCAGCAACCTGTGGCTAAATTTTGGCGGTCTTACGGCCCTGGCAGATGTCGGCTTTGATATAAAGACCGGCGAAATATTATCTATTATTGGCCCTAACGGCGCAGGTAAGACGAGTCTCCTTAATTGTATAAGCGGATTCTATAGGCCTCAAAAAGGTGCAATCACCTACAAGGATGAAGACATTACAACAATGCCCTCCTATAAAAGGGCGGCAATCGGTATAGCCCGAACATTTCAAAACATTCAGCTCTATACCGGTCTCACTGCCAGGGCCAATCTCATGGCCGCCCGTCACACCAAATACAATCCCTCCGCTTTCTGGGGCGCTTTGTTCTTCGGTCGCGAGAGAAGAAAAGAGATAGAGCAGTGCACTATTGTCGAAAAAATCATTGATCTCTTAGAAATGGAATCGATCAGGGAAGCAACAGTGGGCGGCCTGTCATACGGCCAGAGAAAACTCGTTGACCTGGGTCGCGCACTCGCCCTGGAACCCGACCTGCTTCTTCTTGATGAGCCAATGGCTGGATTGAACATGGAAGAAAAAGAAGATATGGCCCGTTTTATTCTTGATGTATCAGAAACATCCAATCCTTCAATAGTGATGATAGAACACGATATGGGAGTTGTAATGGATATTTCGGAGAGGATCATTGTGATTGACTTTGGGAAAATTATTGCCCAGGGATCCCCCGGCGAAATCGCTTCGAATGAAAAGGTAATCAAAGCCTATTTGGGTGAAAACCTATAAGGATATAGTATCATACGACCTTGCTTGTTCTTGAAACGTTTAAAAACTTATGAGGATTTTCGATATGGCAGGAAACAAACGAAAACCTATCAGAAGAAGTCCTGAAGAATCACAAAGGCTTGTAGACGAAATAAAATCCAAAGGGCTGGACACCGCCCCCAAGCTGCTTTTGTATAATTTTAAAAAGTATGGCGACAACAAAGTGGCGATGAGGGAAAAAGATTACGGAATATGGAATGAATACACATGGACCGAATGTTACGAACATATCAAGGCATTTGCCCTTGGATTAGTGAGTCTCGGCTTAAAGCAGGATGATAAGGTATGCTGTATTGGAGACAATGCGCCTGAGTGGTATTTTACCGAGCTGGCGGTTCAGTCGGTTAGAGCGGCAATAGTTGGTTTGTACGTGGATGCGATTTCGACCGAGATCGAATACTTCGTAAACTATGCGGATTGCAAGTTTGCCGTAGTCAGGGATCAGGAACAGACGGATAAATTTTTAGAACTAAAAGAAAAGGAGAAGATACCTTATCTTCAAAAAGTCATATACTGGGACCCAAAGGGTATGTGGATCTATAAAGACAACCCCTTTATTATGAGTTTTGAAGAGGTCGAAGAATTAGGCAGAGAGTATGCACGGACTCACCCCACTCTCTTTGAGGAAAGTATTGAAACAGGTAGGCCCGCTGACCCAGCCGTCTTATGTTTTACTTCAGGAACATCAGGGGCACTTCCCAAGGCCGCCGTAATAAGCCAGCACTATCTGATAAATGCTGTCTTTGACTGGAGTATGGTTACGGCTTTTTATCCCGGAGACAACGCCGTCTCTTTTGTTCCTCTGGCCTGGATCGCCGAACAATTCATGGGAATAATAACATGGCTAATGTGGGGTGTAATAGTTAATTTCCCCGAAAATGGGGATACAGTGTTAGAAAATATAAGAGAGATCGGACCTCAGATAATAATGCTGGGCACTCGCCAGTGGGAAGACTTCTACAGGATGTCCATAGCAAAAATAAATGACTCCACAAAAATCAAAAGGCTTATTTATAAGGCTACACTCCCCATAGGATATAAGATATCCCGGTTCAGAATAGTTGAAAAACAGAAAGTTCCATTGATCTGGAAATTCCTTTACATGATAGCCTACTGGACATGTTTTCGCCATTTAAGAGACAAGCTCGGTCTTGAAAAAACAAGGCTTGCCGCCACTGGCGGATCACTTATGGGCCCGGATACGCTGCACTGGTTCAGGGCGATCGGAGTCAGGATTATTGACTCTTATGGTCTTACTGAAATAGCCCCGACTACCATGCATGTAGAGGAACCAAAACTGGGAACTGTCGGGCCACCCATACCGGGAACAATGGTGAAAGTCTCCGAGGAAGGAGAGCTTTTGTGGAAAAATGACCGGATGTTCTCAGGTTATTATAAAGCTCCCGAACTCACGGAGGAGGCATTGGAAGATGGCTGGTTTAAAAGTGGAGATGCCGGTGTAATTGATGATGAAGGGCATGTAATTATTTTTGACCGGCTTAAGGATATGAGGGAACTCAAGGGTGGATACAAATATTCACCCAGCTATATGGAAAATAAATTAAAGTTCAGCCCGTATATCAAAGACGTTATGGTCGTAGGTGATGAAAAAAGGGATTATCCTGTCGCCTTGATCAATATAGATTTTACAAACGTGGGTCAATGGGCGGAGAAAAACGGCCTGCCCTATACCACGTTTACGGATCTTTCCCAGAAAAGGGAAGTGTATAACCTGATAAAAGAAGATGTTCAAAGAGTAAACAAGGATCTACCGGCAACAGGACGCCTGAGAAAGTATATTTTACTTTACAAAGAATTTGACCCTGATGAGGGAGAACTCACAAGGACCAGAAAATTGAGAAGAGGCTTCCTTGAGGAACGATATGGTGGAGTAATAGAAGCTGCATACAATAACGAATCAAGTTTTCCCGTGGAAACAGAAATAACCTATCAGGATGGAAAGAAAGGTAAAATAACCATAGATATTCACATAGAAGATTCAAACTCATGAGGCAACAGCATGGATACCTTTTTTCAATCTTTCTCAAGCGGTGCGGCAGTAGGAATGGTTTACAGCCTTATAGCGGTGGGCATAGTTTTTATTTACAGAGCCACAGGAGTGTTTAACTTTGCCGTCGGGTCAATGCTGGCTTTTGGGGCCTATCTTATGTGGACTTTTTTTGCCAGCATGGAACTCCCTTTTATTTTAAGCCTTTTGATCGCTTTGCTGGGGGCTATGCTTCTGGGTCTTCTGTTGGAGAGACTTTGCCTGCGACCTCTTATCGGTGAGCCTATTCTTTCATCAGTACTTTTGACGCTTGCGCTTTCTTATCTTCTCGACGGTATTGTGGTAGGAATATGGGGAACAGTAGACCATGAACTGCCTCCGATATTTCCAAACTCAATTATACATTTGGGCAAAGTGGCCATTTCAGCTGAGTGGATATGGACCTTTTGTATTGCACTTTTTGTTATCATTGTACTGATACTGTTCGTGCACAGATCCAAAATGGGCCTGCTCATGAGGGCTACCTGCGAAGACCATGTAATTGCGGAAGCAAGAGGTATAAGTGTTGAAAAAATTTTTAGCCTCGCCTGGGCCGTCTGTGGGCTCATAACAGCCATTGCCGGTGTACTCCTCGCTCTTCAACTCGGAGTAAGCCAGGCCCTTCCATTAATAGCCCTCAAAGCATTTCCCGCGGTGATTTTCGGGGGACTGGAATCAATCCTGGGCGCATGTATCGGCGGGCTGTTAGTAGGCATTCTTGAAAACCTCGCAGGAACTTATATCGCTTCATGGATTATGGAGATAACGCCCCATATTATTTTACTTCTGGTCCTGATATTACGTCCCCATGGACTGTTTGGCCTTGAAACTATAGAGAGGATTTAAACATGGTCGCTAATTTCAATCGCCCCTGTGGCACATTTGACACATCGGTAGCACAGACTATGGCCATTGTGCGAACCCCGCTCCAATGGGTATTGCTGTTCCTTTTTCTTGCCTTCTTATTTGCATCCCCTCTTTTCATGAGCGGGCGGCTCCTTTCTCTTGCAAATCTTATCGGGATCAGCATTGTCTCGATTCAAGGGTTACACGTTATCACGGGGCTTTGCGGGCAGATGAATCTGGGACAAACGGCTTTTATGGCCGTAGGTGCATACAGCTCAGCCTTGCTGGTTTCAAGGGTCGGCCTCCCCTGGCTGCTGGCTCTGCCCTGCGCGGCGATAATAAGTGGTATTGTAGCGCTTATGTTCGGACTTCCCTCTCTCAGGATTAAAGGTTTCTACCTGGCTATGGCCACCCTTGCAGCACAGTTCATAATACCGACCTGTATTGTTAACATAAGGCCGGATATAACTGGAGGGACCCATAGCCTGATTGTGAATCCCCCCATTATTGCTGGATTTGCCTTTGATTCTCAGGGAAAGATATTTTATCCAATAATGATCATAGCAATTCTAATTACATATTTTACAAAAAATATAGCTAGGACAGGTGTAGGCCGGGCTTTTGTGGCTATAAGGGACAATGACCTCTCAGCAGAGGTTATGGGAGTGAATACCTTTTATTATAAGCTTTTAGCCTTTTTTATTTGTGGCCTGTTTGCAGGTGTAGCCGGGACTCTCTGGGGTAGCTGGATGAGGGCAATCAACCCGGATAACTTCACACTTATGGGCTCAATCTGGTATATAGGAATGCTGATAATAGGGGGTTTAGGCAGCACTGCCGGCGCTATATTCGGAGTCATTTTTTTACGCCTCATAGATTTTTTTGCTTCAGATCTTTCTCTGGTACTGGGAGACTATTTTCCACAATACATGGCGTTTTTCCAGGGGGCCTTCAGTAATCTAATTCAGGGACTCACAATAGTCCTATTCGTAGTTCTTGAACCAAGAGGATTGAACGAGCGGTGGCAGAACTTCAAGTCATCCTATCGCCTGCATCCATTTAACTATTAATTACTGAGACCTCGAAAAAAATACTTTCGTTCGTATTAGTAATAATAAGGAGAGGCCAATGCTGGAAGTGAATAATCTCGAAGTTACTTATCGAACTGTCATTCAGGTGCTTCGTGGTATTTCCATGGAACTTGCCGATTCGCAGATAATATGCCTTATTGGGGCCAACGGCGCGGGAAAGACAACGACTCTTCGTGCAATATCCGGCCTGCTGAAATCACAGGTCGGCGAAATTTCAAAGGGTAACATTGTATTTAACGGTACAAGGATCGATGGAAAAAGAACCCAGGAAATTGTTAAAATGGGCATAATTCAGGTTATTGAAGGGCGAAGGCTTTTCGAACACCTGACAATCGAGGAAAACCTCAAGGCCAGCGCCTACGCCTTTGGGAACAGCAATCCCGATAGTGATATCGATTCCGTATACAGTTATTTCCCCAGGTTAAAGAGCCTGCATAACAATACGGCAGGTTATTTATCAGGAGGAGAACAGCAGATGCTGGTAATCGGAAGCGCGCTTATGGCCCACCCAAAAGTCATGCTCCTGGATGAACCTTCCCTGGGCCTAAGTCCCATTTTAGTAAAATCAATTTTCGAGGTCATAGGAAAAATCAATGCGCAGGACGGGACTGCGATATTACTGGTAGAGCAGAATGCTGTTGCAGCAATGAAACTTGCGACCTACGGGTATGTAATGGAAAATGGAAGAGTTGTTTTGGACGGCCCGACAGATAAGCTAAAAGACAATGATGATGTTAAGGAATTTTACTTGGGATTAAATATGGTCGGTGAAAAGAAAAGTTACAAGGACATCAAACATTATAAACGAAGGAAAAGATGGCTGGGCTAGGTGGTTTTTTTCGTCTCTAACATGCTCTAAAGGAGGGAGGTATGAGAAAAACAATCTGTTTCATCAAACTAATGGGATTAAGCCTTGGATTATTATTACTGTTAACAACACCAATCCAGGTCAAGTCTGCAGAAAAGACAGACATCCTGATATCCGGACTGTATGATCTGACGGGACCCTATGCAGGGGTTCATCAGCTCTTTGCAAAGGTGGCCAAGGACTATGTAAAATGGTCAAATGACCAGGAATTAGTACCAGGCGCAAATATTGTTCTGGATATTGTTGATACAGGCAATGAAATCAGCAAGACGGTGGTAGCATTTCAAATGGCCGCCAATAAAACGCCGAAGGCCGTACTTTCTACGGGTGGTTTTTCCAGCAGCACTGTACCGGCCTGCAAGCCCCTGGCAGAGCGTCTTAGAATTCCGATAATAGCCGGTTCTTCACCTCGAAATATAGTTTTGCCCCCCGGTTGGGTATTCAGCGTGCAGGGTTGTTATGAGGGCATGACAGCGGCTTTTGGTGATTGGATAAAGGCCAACTGGAAACCCGACAGCAGTGATCCCTGGATAAGGGCTCATTATGAAAATCGTAAACCCAGGCTTGGCATTATAGGCTGGGACAATGCATTCGGCCGCGCCTTTGACCAGAAAGAATTCAGGGACTACCTGGAAAACATAGGTGTCGATTTTGCGGGTTCGGCATATATTCCCCTGTCACCCTCCGATACCACCCCTCAGATACTGAGAATAGTAAAAGACGAAAATGCAGATTTTGTCTATTTCGGCATGTATCCCGAGAGTATCGGGGTAGTACTGAAAGATGCCTCCAGGCTGGGTTTATTGGATGATTTTCAGGCCTGCACATTCTGGGCTTCAGGTCTTGTCCAGTTACAGAGCTATATAAAAGAGCTGGCCAATAGGAGCATGTGCCTGACAGGCTATAAAATGATGGAAAATGAGTGGGAGATCCCCTATTTCGTCAAGGCCTTTAAGGAGAGCAATTTGCCTCCCATATTCGGCATGTATTATTCCGGGGCGGCCGCTTATTTTGATGTCTATATAGAAGCCATAAGGCGGGCAGCTGTCAAGGTCGGACCGAATAAAGTCGACGGGCAGGAGGTCTATAATGCATTAATAAATATGAAAAATTACCAACCCAGGCTTTATCACAGCAAGTGCAGTTTTTCTGAAACCAAACGGGTAGGGCCTGATACTGCGGTCATTTACCAGATACAGGATGGAAAACAGGTTCTGCTTGAGAAGGATGTTTATGTGCCCGATATTCTGCCGGGCGGCAAGGACGTTGTGAAATAAAAAAGGGTCTTAAGGAGGATGCTATGAAAAATAGAGGTGCTTGGGTTTTTATGGGAGCAGCCACCCTTTTACTTATTTTTTTATTTATGCCTGTAAAAGGATATTGCCAACAGGATATAACTAAAGACATGCCTGACGAGTTCAAAATTCCATTTTGCAGCGCGCTGAGTGGTCCGTATGCCCCCACAACCTACCCCAATTATCTTGGAGTCGTTGATTTCTGTAAATGGTACAACGAAGAAAAAGGCGGTCTTTTTGGGAAGGTCCCTGTAAAACTCGTTGCAAGGGACTTTGGAACCGAACTGACAAAGGCCCTGGAGGCTTATGAAGAGTATAGATCCATGACACCAAAGCCGCCGTTCGTACTTATGGCTTACGGGAACGCACAGGAGGCACTGGCCGAAAGGTATGTAGAGGATAAAATAGTGGGTCTGGGAAGTCCTACCCCCACAGCGGTTTATCACGTATTTCCAGGAACGTGGACTTTCGCCTGGAGTCCAAGTTATGCTGATTCTTGTGGGCTTCTAATCAAGTGGCTCGCTGAAACATGGGCCCCCAAAACCGGCCAAAAAGCTAAATTGGCATTTCTCACCTGGGATAATGCCATGGGCCGGGCCCCATTGATTGAGCCTGTAAGGGAATATGCAAAGAAAATGGGTGTGGAGATAGTGGCCGAAGAGGTATACGGCATGAGGGCTATGGATGTAACCGCACAGCTCGGCAAGATAAAAAGTGCTGGAGCTAACTGGGTTCACAGCAACACGCTGGGCCATGGGCCGGCGGTTATCGCAAAATCCGCCCAGGCATTGGGCATAAACAACCATGAGCTTTATGATACAACTCCAGGCAAACTCCATCTGGCGGGAGGTCCGTGGTCCGGAAACAGGACTCAGGCCAGATTGGCTCCAGAGGCAATGGTTGGATGGGTTTGTACTCCGCCCATCGCCGCCTGGGACGATGACACGCCTACCATGGAAATAGTTAGACGGGTTTTCAAAGAAAATAATAGAAAACCTGAATATCTGGGCATGGCATATAGTGCCTACTGGGGGGTTATGCCCTGGCTGGTACATTTAATCGAAGAAACTGTGAAAGACGTAGGCTGGAAAAATCTGAATGGAGAAAACTTCAGAAAGCATCTTGTCCAGTTAAAAGATTTCGCACCCTTTGGTGATACCAAGTTCTGTGTTGTATCGATTTCCGAGGAAAGGCCAGGCCCCGACAGGGTTACCCTCTGGAGGCTTGAAGAGGATGGGAAGCCCCGTGCTTTCTTACCTTTTATGAAGACACCCGATCTGCATCCGGAACCTAAAAAATAGCTACATTCTTTTGCTCCACATTCCCAGCCGAGTTGACCGTGCTGCGTTTTTCCGGTCGACTCACGGCTGGGAACTGCTTTAAAGGCACCTAACAAAATGGAAAAATAAAAAAAATAGGTTTATGTCCCTTACCTTGTGCCGGGTAGTCAATTTGGCGCAGAACATGAGTAAAATTTAGCCTAAAAAATGCAGAATATTTAAAAATTGAGAGGCTACATTATCGTTCAATTGAGCGCTGCATAAACTGGTGTTTAAAATAAGTCATAAGGAGGGTTAGTCGAATGCCGGAGAGTGAACCTTATATCTTACTCGAGAAACGTGATCATATTGGGTACATTACATTTAACAGACCGGAAAAATTGAATGCTATTCGATGGGAAGACTACATTCTACTCTATGATCTTGTAAATGAATGCGAGGAAGACGAAAACATAAGAGTGATCATCCTTACTGGCAAGGGTAAGGCTTTTTCTGCAGGAGATGATCTGGAAGGCTATCCAGGTTCAGGTCAGGAAAAGGTGATAAAAGGGAATCCTGGCATTGCTCTCATGCTTGAGGGCAGATATCTTGATTTGCAGCTTTCCGGTTACCAGGATTATTTACAGAAAACATGCATGCTGCTGATGAATTCTGGCACGGTATCTATTGCGGCCGTTAACGGATTATGTTGGGCCCCCGAAATCTTATATGCCATGGATTTCGTAATAGCCGCTGACGTTGCAACCATCGCCCAGGGCGATGTAAGGAATGGAATTTGTCCTGGCGGTTCGTCAACTCAAACCTTGCCCAGATTGTTGGGGAGGCGCAGAGCTATCGAGGTTCTTCTGCTGTCTGAAGAAATATCTGCGCAAGAGGCTTTCAGGCTAGGCATAGTAAATAAGGTTGTTCCACTTGCTGACCTTATGTCTGAAGCAGAAGAACTGGCAAAAAAAATGATTGAAAGACCTTATAGCTCAATAAAACTTGTGAAGATGGCTGTAACTAAAGCTCAGGAACTATCGCTGACTGAAGGACTCGCACTTGAGCAGTGGTACAGTAGCATCTCCATACAGAGCGAAGCATTTCAGACCTTTTTCAAGAGATTCAAGGATAGAAAGAAAGCGAAAGCTAAATAACAATTTTGCTGTCAACTTTTTTGAATACAATTCGAGTATATTTAGAATATTCAAAAAGTATTTTAGGAGGTAATTAATATGTTCGATCTTTCGAGATTCAACCTTGAAGGCAAGGTAGCTTTGGTTACAGGAGCCTGTCGAGGTATTGGTCGTGATGCGGCTCTGGGATTTGCCAGTGCCGGAGCTGATGTAGCAATCAATTGCCGACACCAAGATCACGTAGATAAGGTGGCCGATGAAATCAGAAAACTGGGGAGAAAAGCATTAGCGGTTGGGGCACACGCTGGAAAGCTTGACGAAATAAACAGGTTAGTGAAAGCAGTCATGAGCGAATTTGGCAGGATTGATATTCTGGTCAATAATGCTGGAGCCTGCCCGGCAATGGCGTCCATACTTGATGCCACTGAGCGCCTGTGGGACACAATAATAAATTTGAACCTCAAGGGCTATTATTTTTTAGGTCAGGCTGTCGCCAGAATAATGAAGGAACAAGGCGCCGGTAAGATAATAAATGTCGCCTCAGTGGATGCCCATATTCCTGAGCCTTACGTGGGGATATATTCTATCTCAAAGGCCGGTGTCGTAATGCTCACCAAAACGATGGCCCAAGACCTTGCCCCCTATAATATAAGAGTTAATACTATCAGCCCGGGGCCGGTGGATACTTATCTGGTCGATTCTCACTGGTTCCATCTGTCAGAGGAGGAAGCTAAGAAACAAAAAGCCAAGTTTGCAGAGGGGATTCCTTTGAAACGCATCGCAGATCCAGACGAGATAGCTGGCGCCTTCGTTTACTTGGCCTCGGATGCATCCAGCTTTACAACAGGGTCAGAGCTTTGTATCGACGGTGGCTTAATGATCCTTCCCCCTCCGATGTTTGCTCTTTGAGGGGTGCGGTTGGTCGAAACCTAGAAATTAGCCGTTGGTCCCACAGGATTTCGTCAAATATAAGTGTATACAAAATTTTGAAATTAAAACTAAAAATTACGGCCCGGACTGCATCCCAGCAAAATTAGTTTTATGAATTCAAGCGAGCGGGCCCCTATAATGCGTTTATTTACCAGGTACAGAGTGGAAAACAATTATGGTTGAAAGAAATATTTATGTACCGGATATTTTCCCCCGGGGGTGAAAATATCGAAAAAAAGGTAAAATTTATCTTTAAATATCCCTGCTTCTCTGAGAGCCGATCTTTTGGATCGGCTCTCTAGCTCTTGTTTAAGGAAAAACCTCATAGCCTAACCTGGTACAAGATTTATGCAAACATATACTTAGGCCCTGATCCCCTCCATAATACCCTTTGTAATAATTTGGGATAATTCTTTCGTACTGTTCCAACGCTCCGGCTTGTATGCCTGAGCAATCCCGTTACATATGCCAAATAAACAGAGTAATGTCATTTTGACGTCAAGGCCAGAACGAAAAGCGCCGCAACTAATTCCCCTTTCCAGTAGTTCAACCCATATGCCGGTTAATTTATTTATCTCCGAATGGATTGTCCTTCTGTATTTTCCTGAAATATGATGAAATTCATTTAAAACCAGACTAGCCAGCTCGAACTCGGAAACTAGCAAATCTATATGAACCTCAATAGCCTTTTCCAGTGATTGACAGGGATCATCTGGAGCAGACAAGGCTTCTCTGAGCACCCGTTGATAATACTCACACGCCCTGAAAAGTATCACGTATAAAAGCTCTTCCTTGCTCTCTATATGGTGATAGAGGGTGGTTTTACCCAGTCCCACTTCCCTGGCTATATCGGACATGCTTGCACGGTGAAAACCCTTTTCACCGAATAGTTTTACAGCTGCTTCCAGAAGCTTCTGGTAACGAGAGTCGGCCATTTTCCCCTTGTCCATAAGACTCACCCCATATCTCATACAGCCCTTTAGACAGCCTGTAATGGCCACATCTGTTTTTTGCCTACCGATTGGTTGGTTATAAAAAGTTAAAAAATCCCTGTCAAGTAAAACATACTGATTTTTTGGCTATAATCGTGAGCATTGGGACAAATAAGAGCTTAAAGAAAGTGCCAAAATGATCGTGGGGTTACGTTGTTGAATCATTGACGGTTGCACTAAGCGGCATAAACATATTATATTTAACCGGAAAGAATTATGCAGGATTAAGGGCCAGGCTTTTTACAATCCGCCGGCACCTTTTAGGTGCCTGTATCATTTCCATGAAATTTATAAAGAACCGCAAAAATGGATAAACTGACTAATAATCGATAAAGGACCAGCACTGCTATGAATTTTGAACTGGTTATAAGGATAATAATTTTTGCCATCCCTATTCTTTTCTCGGTTGTTGTGCACGAGGTTTCACACGGCTGGATAGCCTATAAATTAGGAGACTCCACAGCTAAAAGTCTGGGGCGTCTCACGCTGAACCCAATACCTCATATAGATCTCGTGGGCACAATTATATTACCCTTTGCAATGATCGTTCTGGGAGGGCCTGTTTTCGGCTGGGCAAAACCTGTTCCATTTAACCCGAATAACTTTAACAGAAATATAGATGTCAAAAACGGAATTATGTGGGTGGCATTGGCGGGTCCTGTTTCAAATCTGATCCTGGCTTTTATTTTTTCCTTTCTCTTTGCTTTTGTATACAGTTTCGGGCCGATTAATTCTTCTTCCGTCTTTTTTTTGGCTATGCAGTTCTTTTCAGCGTTTATTCAAATTAATATAATACTGGCCTGTTTTAACCTTATCCCCATCCCTCCTCTGGACGGAAGTAAGATTCTACTGAGATTCCTGCCATCTAAATACGCCGATTATTTTCTGATGATGGAGCGCTACGGGTTTCTTATCCTTATAATTCTGCTGGCTACCGGCGTATTGTCAAACCTTATTGTGGTGACGGTAAGACACCTTTATAAAATGTTTCTTTTTCTTCCCATGTCTTTATTTGGATAATTTGATTACCCGTTATTCGTGTCTTTTTTTAGGGGGATTTCATTCCATTGAAGTGCAAACCTAAGGAAGTTTTATTCGAAAAGTCAATTTAGAAAAATCTGCGGGAATTTGGACCTATATAAAAATCTTTTAGAATTTATAATAGAGCAGGCCTGTCCAAAGACAGGCCTGTCTAATCATGTTATTTCTAAAGGATATTTCTATTTAACAACATCCTTCCCACCAGGTGTAAGGTCGGGAAGGGTTATAACTTCACCTGTATTTATTACCTTACCATTTCTGATCTGGTAAAAATTTGTAAAATCCGGACCCCATCTCTTTGTCTCAGTATAGGTAATTGTTGCGCTTACCCCTTTCGCGGGATAATCTTCAAGTTTGATAAGCGCGTTATAAACATCTTGACCAGTGACATTCTTCACCCCCACAACCTTTGAAGCCTGCCTTATAGCCTCAAACATAATATCAAACTGAACTACTCCCCATGAATACCCCAATAAATAAGGTTCTCCCAGTCCGCTTTTTTCAAAACTCTCCCTTAAAAAATCAGGCCAGTCTTCGATTAAAGGCTGGTACAGCGTCGGAATAAGAGTATTTTCGGCAAGAGGCCCGGCATACATCTTAAGCAGATAAGGGCTGTCAGCAGGCCAGCTGATGTCGAGAAATTTATCCCGGAGACCTAAACGCGCAGCATTTTTAAGACATACTGCATGGTCTGCGGAGTACATTCCGAAATATATAAAGTCGGCATTTCTTAATCTTTCTAATTGAGGAGTCACATCGGTAGGTGTCATGGGGATATATTCATCACCCACGAAGTCTATTCCTATTTTTTTAAGATATGGACGGGTCTCCGGCACAACAAGAGCACGCCCAAATGCATTGTCCCAGCCGATGTACCCAAGCCTTGGAGGTCTGTTTTCATAGTGCTTGCGAATCCACTCGAACTTGCTGTCCGCTTTCCAGTTAGCCATAACCCATTTTCCGGCAACACCCGGCCAGGATTCATAAGGGGGTGAGTAGCCGAACACCCAGCCAGGCTCTTGAAGTATAGTTCTGTTTGAAACACCGTCTACAAGCGGAATTTTTTTCCTTTTTGCAAGAGATTTCAAGGCCCCTGCGGTAGCGCTTGAATTCCCGGCAGTGCCCGCCACCGGTTTATTTTTGGAACTCACTGCATTGTTAAACGCGACCAGGCACTTAGACACATCCATCCCATGGTCATAGACATCGAGTATTATGTTGACGCCGGGAATGTACTCGGTTTCATTGACCCATTCTACAAATGCCTTTGCTCCTTTAAGCAATGTATTATGAGACGCCGAGTATGGACCTGTCAGATCGAGAGGGGAGAAGATATGCATATCCACCTTCTCGGCCGCTTTAGTCTGTGCTCCGAAAATAATCGTTAACGCCGCGACCAGAAGTACAAATTTTATCTTGAACATCTTCTTTAAAAATAACATTTAGCCATCCCTCCTTTAATCACGATATAATAAAATATCACCCACAATTTATTTTAGACACATTGAGACCCTAACCGCCATGGTCACAATCCTCCATCAGATTCAGAGCCATAATCAAATACAGCTTGTCATTAAAAGCCTGACTCAAAAATTTTTATGTACTGTTTTTAT
>CAZVGY010000076.1:0-19640 GCA_964627015.1 uncultured Desulfobacteraceae bacterium | reverse complement strand
CTGCCACCTACTATCCCCTAAAACTGTATGGGAAGATCTTAACTTTTACACATAAAGGACGAGGATGTTGTTAATCTCATAAGTCAAAAGGAATACAGCCAAAAAATTTTTTACCTCCAGATATTGCTGTCAGTGCAATATCTTTTGAAAAACATCTAAGGAATGTTTCTCCTATCTCAATGATAATCCTAATATTTTACAGTCGATCGAGCCTGGCAAAAAGCCATCTTTTTTACCAATGAAAAGCCACCTTTTGAATAATGTCAATCTTAAAGATTTACACGAAACTAACGGCTATTTAATCTTAAATTAGCATGGAAGAATAAAAATATCCTTCATGGATAATTAAATTGAGCGCTGTTTTCATGAAAGCACGGGTCTTAAAGACTTAATTGAATACTAAAAAAAATTTACTCAGATCCAATTGTTCGGGTAGCCATATCATACGTTGGATTATGAGCTAGGTTTCAAATATGTTCCTTTACAGTGTCAGGCAATTTTTCATTCCGATAAAAATTCTGACTATTTCTGAGAGCCTTATTAATGCACTGGTAAAGGCGGATTGCTAATAAAAATGATATTGTTACGGTATCTTAAGAACTGATGTTCCTGATACTCTTTGTGGCACAACAAATGCAGAATTCTTCTTCAGGCTATCAGAATTTCTGTGAGCTTCAGGAAGTTGATGCATCGGAAGCAGGACCGATTATTTTCGAATTTAAACTGCATAGTCCTTTTTATTAGGAATGGGTTCCAAGATAACAACCAAGAGAGAAAACACCAGTATTTTAGTTATAGATGACCAGCCTCATCTTCAACAATACTTGTCAGAAGAATTTACAGATGAGATGTTTAATGTCTATGGTGTAAGGGACACGAGATCAGCTTTAGAATACGTCAAAGATCGGAAGCCGGACCTTGTTATTCTCGAATTGTATATAGAAGGATTCGAGGGATGGGAAATGTTGCACTATATCAAGACGAGATACCCATGTGTCCCTGTCCTTATCGTTACAGCATATGATAATTATTCAGCTGATCCAAGAGTATTTAAAGCAGATGGATACATGGTCAAGGATTTTTCATGTCTAAATCAACTTAAGAAGAGGATAACCGATCTCCTGATGGTAAGTGTATAAGCTGTCTTCAGCGTCTATTGTCGATAGTTTTTGATTTTAACTGCTTGGCTCGTGCTTACAGGCGAATTGGAATCTCGGGGGGATGAAAATGAACAAGATCCTCATTCTGGATGAAGACGAATCAATCAGAATCCTTTATGCTGATGAACTCATGGAAGATGGATACGATGTCATAACGAATGTTGATTTATCACGGGTATTAGAATTTATTGAAAGAGAAAACCCCGATGTAGTTGTCATGGACGTTATATTTGGAGAGCGTAACGGCCTAGATATATTACAGGATATTCGAAATACCTACTATAACTTGCCGGTTGTTTTATGCACGGCCTATAAAGAGTTTAAATATGACGCTAAATCGATCGCGGCCGATTACTATGTTTTAAAAAGTTCTGATTTTTCAGAACTGAAGACCAGAATCAGGATGGCTATTGAGGGATACATGCCATACTCTGAGTTAGAAGAAGGGAAAAGTATCAATGTAGAGAATGACAAATATATATAGCTTCGCAGTTTTTATTCAAGTCATGAAGCCCGGTTCTTTGGACCGGGCTTTTTTTTAAAAAGTTTCCATACCATCCCTCTGGAAAAAAACATCTTATTCTTGAAACCACATCAACAGGTTTGCGCCCGGGTACTCGTTTTTCAATAAAATGTTACTTAAAAATGAATTTTCTGAGCGGATGAGTTTCATAAAACAGAGGATGTTGAATATATATATGGAAGGTAACATCCTGATGACTTATTGTCCTTATGCCAAAACATGTTGATATTCTCAATATGATATTTTAAAGTATTGTTAACTCTCATTTAATTTCCAGGGACTCTTGTAAGCATCTGTTTTCGGAAACCCTGGCTGGCAATAGGTCACGTTAGGTATGAAACCTGGCCTCTTTTTTTGTTCCTCTTTGATATATTTCTCAGGAATTCCTGTATTGCGTTAGTCAGCCACCTATGTAAGGGGGAGAATTATGAAAGACTGCCTGGCGGTTATAATGGCGGGAGGCAAGGGTGAAAGGCTGATGCCGCTTACTGATAAGCGTTCTAAACCGGCTATTCCGTTTGGCGGTATTTATCTGCTCATTGATCTCGTCCTCTCCAATTGTATTAATTCAGGTGTTTACAAGATTATCGTGCTGCCCCAGTACAAGTCTCAGACCCTGATGCAGCACCTTGAAGGTGGGTGGAATATATTCAGCGCAGACTTGGGACATTTTTTGAAGATCGCGCCACCCCAGATGATGTCAGGCGAAAAATGGTATGAGGGTACGGCTGATTCAATCCGCCAGAACGCTTATATGATTGCAGACACGTCACCGGACCATGTACTAATACTATCCGGTGATCATGTTTACAAGATGGATTACTCTCGCTTCAGGGAATATCACGAGGCCTGTAAGGCAGACGTGACTGTCGCTGTTATGGAACTGGGTAAAGAGGTGGCTGGTGATTATGGAGTCATGGAGGTTGACAAAAACTTTCGAGTCCTGAATTTTCAAGAGAAGCCAAGTACGCCTAGGACCATTCCTGGAGACAGTGCGCATATTCTGGCTTCCATGGGGATATATATTTTTAAAACCGAGGTCCTGCTTGATCTCCTTTCCAACGATGACCGTCCTGATTTCGGCAAACACATTTTGCCTGATATACTCAAAAGCCATAGGGTACAGGCCTATCCCTACCGCGTGGAAAACAAAATAAAAGATATAGTTTTTTATACAAATGAAGAGGGGGTAAGGGAAGAAGGGGTTGAGATCATCAAGGATTCAGCTTACTGGCGGGATGTGGGGACCCTGGACGCTTACTGGAACGCAAATATGGATTTGACCGGCGTAGATCCTTACTTCAGTCTGTACGGTCGTCTTTGGCCAATCCGCACGTTTCAGAGACAGTACCCGCCCGTAAAGAGCGTTTTTGCCCAGGAAAGAGGCCAGAAAAGCCGTGCAGGTAAGGCATTGGACTCTCTGGTCTCCCACGGCTCTATTATAAGCGGGGGTGTGGTCAGAAACTGCATCCTTTCATACAATGTAATCATACAGAGCTGGTCATGTGTGGAAGAATCGGTCATAATGGAAAATGTAGTAATAGGGCGTCACGCCCTAATTAAAAAGGCCATCATAGCCGAGGGTGTAAATATTCCTGCTGGAATGGAAATAGGTTACCATCCGAGAAAAGACCGTAAGAGATTTACAGTCACTCGGCGGGGAATAACTGTAGTCACAAAGAAGGATCTGGAAGGATGAATATATGAAGGCAAAGATCAGATATAATGTGGTTCCCAATCTGCCTAACCGTCTGGAGGTCCTGAGGAGGGTTGCTTATAATGTCTGCTTTAGCTGGAAGGGAGAAATCCGTGATATATTTCAGCGCGTGGACCCGGGGCTATGGGAAGAGTGTGGTCATAACCCTGTCCTGATGTTGGGCCTGGTAGGTCAGGGGAGGCTGGAAGAACTTTCCCGTGATCAGGGCTTTGTTGCACAACTGGACCGGCTCAGTGAAGACTTCGATCAATATATCTCCAACCCCAGAATACTTACAACGGATTATTACCCGGGGGTTCCTTTTCAGGTGGCTTACTTTTCA
This sequence comes from uncultured Desulfobacteraceae bacterium, assembly GCA_964627015.1. GTDB lineage: Bacteria > Desulfobacterota > DSM-4660 > Desulfatiglandales > Desulfatiglandaceae > CAZVGY01. The sequence goes on along the minus strand of CAZVGY010000076.1, from coordinate 15,918 downwards.
GCGGAATTCGGACTCACGGAATGCCTGCCCATTTACTCAGGGGGGCTTGGAGTACTGGCGGGTGATCACCTAAAGTCAGCGAGTGACCTGAACGTTCCATTAGTAGGCATGGGATTACTTTATCAGGAAGGTTACTTCAGCCAGTATTTAAGTACCGACGGCTGGCAAATGGAGACTTTTCCGGTAAATGAATTTACAAATATGCCGGTTAAACTGGTAAATGATGCACACAAAAGGCCTCTGAGCGTATCGGTGGACTTAAAGGGGCAGCCTGTTCATATCCAGATATGGCGTATAGATGTAGGCAGGGTGCCGCTTTATATGCTCGATACTAATGTGGAGGCCAATCCACCTGAGTTTCGCCAGATAACCGGCCAGCTTTATGGTGGAGACAGGGAAATGCGGCTCAGGCAGGAAATTGTGCTGGGTATCGGAGGTGTCAGGGCGTTGAAGGCCTTAAATATTGAACCTACGGTGATCCACATGAACGAGGGGCACTCTGCTTTTTCTGCTTTGGAGAGAATAAATATTCTTAAAAAAGAAAAAGGCCTCTCCTTTGACCAGGCCAGAGAAATTATACTTGCAAGTACTGCCTTTACCACTCACACTCCGGTCCCTGCCGGAAACGATGTGTTCGACCCGGGCCTGGTAAGACAATACTTGGAGGATTACACAAAAGAACTGGGAATAAGCTTCAAGGTACTGCTTGGATATGGGCGCCTCGACCCGCGTAATGACTCCGAGCCCTTTGGAATGACCACACTCGCTCTGAGACTTTCGGCACATACCAATGGGGTCAGTCGGCTTCACGGGCGGGTTTCCAGGGAAATCTGGCAGAATGTCTGGCCCCGCCATCCGGTAGAGGACGTTCCTATAGATTATATAACCAATGGAATACATGTGCCTACATGGATTTCAGAGGAGATGTCGGGACTTTTTGACCGTTATCTGGGCCCTAATTGGGCGGAAGACCCGGACTCGGAGCATCTCTGGGACCAGGTGGAGCGAATCCCGGATACTGAGCTATGGAGGGCCCACGAAAGATGCAGGGATTATCTGGTGGGTTTTGCCCGTCGCAGGCTGACGGAGCAGTTGAAAAACCGGGGTGCCTCAGCAACGGCCGTCAAGGCCTCGAGCGAGGTCCTTATCCCGGAGGCTTTTACCATTGGGTTTGCCCGCCGGTTCGCTACCTATAAACGGGCCCCCCTTCTTTTTAAGGATCCCGACAGGCTGGATCAAATCATAAATAATCCGGAGTGCCCGGTACAGATTGTAATGGCAGGAAAGGCCCATCCCCAAGACAATGAAGGAAAGGCCTTCATAAAAATGATTGTACATCTCGCCAGAGAGGAGAGGTTCCGGCGCCGTATAGTTTTCCTGGAAGACTATAATCTTTATGTAGCCAGATTACTCGTGTCCGGTACCGACCTCTGGCTTAACACGCCCAGAAGACCACTTGAGGCCTGCGGTACCAGCGGGATGAAGGCGCTGGCCAACGGGTCTTTAAATTTAAGCGTTCTGGACGGATGGTGGGATGAAGGGTACCATAGAGACTTCGGCTGGGCACTCGGGCACGGAGAAGAATACCAAAACCACGAAGCCCAGGACGATATCGAGAGCCGGGATCTTTACAACCTTCTCGAAGACGAAGTAGTACCGCTTTTTTACAAGAGGGGCGGCGACGGTATTCCAAGGGAATGGGTGGAAAAGATGCGCGCCGGGCTTAGACGTCTGGTCCCTCTTTTCAACTCACACAGGATGGTCCAGGAATATACAAATCGGTACTACCTGCCATGCTCCAGACGTTATAATGCATTATGTGCAGAAAATTTTGCCGGTGCCAGGGACTTATCGGCCTGGAGGCAAAGACTCATGACCAACTGGCATGAGGTTTCTCTCGAGGAAGTCGGCCCTGGAGAGGGAATTGATAAAGCTGTTGGCCAGGAACTGGAAGTATTTGCCCGTCTCAGGCTAGGAACTCTTACCCCGGAAGACGTTATGGTGGAGGCATATTACGGGCGTTTGGATCAGCACGGAGAGTTTAGAGAGAAAAGCACCGTTCCTATGGAAGCGATTGATTCAGCAGGAGGTGTCTTCACCTTTAAGGGAAAGATTCCATGTATGGAAACAGGTCCCTTTGGCTACACCGTGCGCATCACTCCAAGTCATAAGAGACTTGAAAATCGTTTTGCTATGGGCCTCGTCACATGGGCGTGATTTTTTGAAGGTACCGTGGTAGAAATATTGGGAGATTATATTTTGTCCTCCACAACTTTTGCGGAAAAAATCAGACTTCTTGCACGCGGTGAAATGGCCGATCCTTTTGTACTTCTAGGGGCTCATTACGTTGACCGTGAAGGTGTTTCCGGAGTAGCGGTAAGGGCTTTTCTCCCTGGTGCACGGGAGGTGATGGTCCTAGATATGGACCCCGGTCGTCCGGTAAGTGCTGTTGAAGTGGGAGAACCGGGTTTTTTCGAGGCATTTTTCCCGGGAGCAAGTAAAATTCTGCCCTATCGCCTGAAAGCAGATTTCGGGGATGGTTCCATTTCCACCTTTTTCGATTGCTATGCGTTTCAGCCTGTCCTCAGTGACCACGACCTTTATCTTTTTAACCAGGGAAACCACTTTGAAATATATAATAGACTGGGCGCCCACAACATCAGTCACCAGGGCGTCAGTGGCGTTTTGTTCGCTGTATGGGCACCTTCGGCCAAACGTGTGAGCATAGTTGGCGATTTTAATCAGTGGGACGGTAGAAGGCATCAGATGCGAACCCGCGGAAGCTCGGGAGTCTGGGAGCTTTTCGTGCCCCATCTCCGTCCGGGCCTTCTTTATAAGTTTGAAATCCTTACGAAGGACCGAACCATCCTTATCAAGTCGGATCCCTTTGCATTTGAGGTTGAGAGGAGACCCAAGACTGCTTCTGTGGTTAATGACATTGATGCATTTACCTGGACAGACAGGGAATGGATGGATTCTCGTGCTTCCCAGGATGCTCTCAGGAAACCGTGGGCTATATATGAAATTCATCTAGGTTCGTGGAGACGCATAGCTAGCGAGGGAAACCGATGGCTTACCTACAGAGAGGCTGCCAGAGAACTTATTCCTTATGTAAAGGAAATGGGGTTCACTCATATCCAGTTTCTGCCTCTATTGGAACATCCTTTTGATGGTTCCTGGGGATATCAGGTGACAGGTTATTTTGCGGCTACTTCCCGTTTTGGAACTCCTCAGGACTTTATGTACCTGATTGATCAGTGCCACAGGGCGGGGGTGGGCGTTATAATGGACTGGGTGCCGGCCCATTTTCCACGAGATCCACATGCACTTGAATTCTTTGACGGTACCCATCTGTATGAGCATAAGGATCCTCGCCAAGGTATCCAAAGGGACTGGGACACCCTGATTTTCAATTACGGCCGTAACGAGGTAAGGAACTTCCTGATAGCAAGCGCCTTATTCTGGCTTGACAAGTATCATATAGACGGGTTGAGGGTTGATGCGGTCGCCTCCATGCTTTATCTGGACTATTCTCGGAAAGAAGGGGAATGGATCCCTAACCGGTACGGCGGAAGGGAAAATCTTGAAGCTGTTGAGTTCATAAAGATCTTCAACACTAAAATATTCGAGCGTTTTCCAGGAGTAGTGACAATCGCTGAAGAATCAACCGCATGGCCGGGAGTTACTCGCCCGGTGCATCTTGGCGGACTTGGTTTTATGTTCAAGTGGAATATGGGCTGGATGCACGACATGCTTTTGTTCATGTCAAAGGATCCGATTCACCGGCGTTATCACATGGAGAAACTCACTTTTGCCTTGATCTACGCTTTCCATGAGAATTTTGTACTTCCCCTGTCTCATGATGAAGTAGTCCATGGCAAGGCTTCACTACTTTCCAAGATGCCGGGGGACGACTGGCAGAAATTTGCCAATCTCCGCCTCCTCCTTGGTTACATGTATGGGGAACCTGGTAAGAAGAACCTTTTTATGGGAGCGGAATTTGGGCAGTGGGCTGAATGGGACCATGACAGAGCTCTTGACTGGGAACTTCTGCAATGGGGACCCCATAAGGGATTGCAAGTTTATGTAAAAGATCTCAACCGGCTTTATGTGACAGAACCAGCCTTCCATGAAATCGATTTTGAACCGGATGGCTTTGAGTGGATAGATTTCAGGGACGTGGATACGGGGGTTGTAGCTTACATACGGAGGGGTAAAGATCCTATGAACCTCCTGGTTTTTGTCTTCAATTTTACACCGGTTCCGCGCATTTCTTATCGTATAGGTGCTCCTTGCGAGGGGAATTACAAAGAAGTTATCAATTCAGATGCTTCTTATTACGGAGGTTCTGATGTGGGTATGGGGGGTACGGTAACAGCGGATTCGCTTCCATGGCATGGTCAGCCGAACTCCCTTAGCCTGAACCTGCCCCCTCTGGGCATGCTGATATTGAAGCCGGACCGGGATATTTATTAAAGAAGTCTTTTTTGGTATAGCCAGAATTTTTTCAATCAGAAATCACTCTAAATTTATGTTTCTTGTGAGTCAACATTAAGTCTAATCAGTTGCATGCCCTTATATTAAACTTGTTCTGAATTCGTATTTTAACCTAAATACTGCATTTACATTTTACCATTATAAAGCAATCACCCGGTATGACAGAACGTGTAAAAGAGAAGGAAAAATATAATCTGCACGAATATGTACTCCCCGGAGGATGGCAGGTGCTTGCCGGAAAAAGTGATGAGGGAAACGATTTTTTGAGCCTGAAGGCTGCTGATCCCAACGACTACTGGTTCCATGTCCGTGGTACGCCGGGAAGTCATGTTATTTTGAGGGCAAAGCCTGAGGAAGAACCTGGTAGGGAAATCTTGAAACAAACCGCTGCTATAGCCGCATTTCATAGTAAGGCTAAAGATGGCGGTATAACCCCTGTTTCATTTACAAGAGCGCGGTATGTGACAAAGCCCAGTGGCGCGAGGGTGGGCTCCGTGCAGATAAGAAAAGAATCGGTAATAAAGGTTCGGCCGGGCCTGCCGGAAGGATGAATGGATGCAGATGAAGTAGTATGGTCAGGGAAAAGGGAGCCTGAAAAAAGAAAAGATATTCTTTCGAGGTTGAAATTATGACGCAGGTAGCTGTTATAACCGGGACATCTTCGGGTATAGGATTGAGCGCTTCTGTTATGCTGGCACGCTCCGGTTTTAAAGTAGTAGCCACCATGCGCAATATGAAAAAACGAGCACTGCTCGAGGACAGAGCGGCGGAATTAGGAGTGTATGTTGATGTTCGCCCCCTGGATGTCAGGGATAAGGCGTCAGTCGACGATTGTATCGATAAAATTATTGAAACTTACGGGACGCTCGATTTGATTGTCAACAATGCGGGAGGAGGGTTCTTGGGAACTGTGGAACAGACTCCACTGGAACATCTCCAGCGCATTATGGATACAAATTTCTACGGGGTGTGGCGTGTAACTCAGGCTGTTCTTCCTGTAATGAGACAGGCAGGCAAAGGACATATAATTACTGTATCCAGCATAGGAGGATTAATCGGGCAGCCCTTTAATGACGCTTATTGTGCGTCAAAGTTTGCGATAGAGGGGTTTATGGAGAGTCTTGCTCCAGTTGTCAAACCTTTAGGCATATTTGTTTCCTTGGTAGAACCTGGTCCTGTAAATACAAATTTTATTGAATCAGCAAGGCAGGCCGGCAGTGGTATGCCGGTAATGCTGGAGAAAGAATACGCCCCTTTATTTAAACCTTATATGAAAAGAGTCAGTCTAGAGTTTGAATCAGTGGGTCAGACTGCTGATGAAGTAGGAGAGATAATAGTACAGGCTGCGCTAGCGAGAGAGCCTCACTTCCGTTATCCTACCTCCGCATTAGGCCACAAAATTATTTCCGAGAAGTATGTAGATCCCACGGGTGATTCTGTAATTTCCACTACCAGCAGACGCTTGTATTAATAAGTTTTTTTCTCGGCCTGTCTTAATTGTGGCCCCACGGCTCTTAGCGCGTTCGATATGCCTCTCACAGCACGTTCGGCACTCGGATAAACTGGAATTCCCTCCGCCTGAAAAAGGGCGCGCATTTCTCTTGAAACGGCTTCAACAGGAAGCTCTTCAATCGCACGAGCTCGATTCTCAAGTACCATTATTATATCTTTTCCTGTTTCATGTTTTAGCTGTGAAAGAGTTTTGATAAGGCTTTTCAGATAGCTACCCGGAGGGGGAGGTTCCACGCCGTTCATTCTGAAAAAAGATGGCATCTCCACCTCCAGAGTTCGAAGGAGCAAAATAATGATCAGGACGTCCACAGGTTCTCTCGTAATAACTTCACCGGCAAGGTGTTTTATGGTTTCAGCCGGCAGGGCCGGAGAACCCGTGTCAAGAGGATTGGCCATACTGTTGCCTGGGGTAGGAAAAAATTCCCTGAGCTTTTTTTGTGTCTCCATACTGAATGTGGGGACTTCCAGACCCCAGTTGTAAGCCAGATCCGAGCTGAATACACCTATCGCTCCGCCGCCGCCCAGAAGCGCTATCTTCCGACACCCGGGTTTGAGATATTTAATTGCCACCAGCGTATCCATCATCTCATCAAGACCCTGGACATATGCTGCTCCTGCTTGAGAGAGCGCTCCATTCCAGACTTTAGCTTCACCTACCATTGATCCTGTATGGCTCATGGCCGCTCTTCCTCCCAGGGGAGTAATACCGCTCTTCCAGATGACTACCGGCTTTTCGGGTGAAACTCTTTTTACCAGTTCCAGGAATTTACGTCCATTGCCAATGCCTTCGAGATATGCAGCTATGAGGCCGGTTTCAGGATCGTCCGCTAGATAGTCAAGGAGCTCCACTGCATCCAGGTCACAGCCGTTGCCAAAAGAAATCACCTTACTAAGTCCCAGGCCCAAAAACTGTGCCTCATACCCGAAGTCGGTTGCGGTTCCACCACTTTGAGATATCATAGCCAGTGGACCGGGCACTTTTGAAAACCTCGAGCCCGGCAGCAGGGTTATTCCTCCTCTGGGGCAGTGAATGCCGAAACAATTGGGACCAACTACTCTTAGTCCCTGGGCGGCGATACGCTTTACCTCGGCCTCAAGGAGCACTCCTCCTCTTTCACCTGTTTCGGAAAATCCGGAAGAATGGATTTGAACACCCGGTACCCCATAATCGAGACATTCCTGGAGCACACCAGGTACTGCTCTGGCAGGAATAGAAATCGAGGCGAGGTCCACGGGGCCCCTGACTTCTTTAAGACTCCTGTATATTTTCAGGCCGGCTATTTCTCCACCCTTGGAGGATATTGGATAGAGAGTACCTTTATAGCCATACTTGATCTGGCTTAAAGCTATAAATTGTCCGAATGAGGCCTCTGTAGCAGTGCCGCCAAACAGTGCCACAGCGCGGGGATTGAACATTCGGTCAAGCTTTTGACGTTCTCTGGTTTCCATGAGGATATGATAAGCTTCTTATTTATGAAGAGCTGGGCTTTATTTAACTTCCACGGTGTGTCCTTCAAATTCTACTTTCTGGCCTTTCCTGACTTTGTACCTCTTACGCGATTCGGTTCGTTCGTCGACTTTTACAAGGCCTTCTTCAGTGACAATCTTGGCCATTCCTCCGGTGCTGCATAGCCCTGTTACTTTCAGGAGCTTTATAAGCTCTATATATTCGTGTTCTAAATTAAATACAGTTTTCATAAGACGGATTTTTCACGCAATTTTGACTTGAAAATGTCTCCTAGCGTGCCTAGAGATTCGAATGATTTACTGCCGTTAGCTGAAGTCTTTTTACTATAAGAATAATTTTCATGGGGATCATGATCTTCTGTTATCATTTCAAGTGAGATACGTTTTTCCTGCTGGTCAATTCTGATTATCCTAACTGATACAGCCTGGTTTTCCTCAAGGAGTTCGCGGGGATGATTTATCCTTTTGATTTTTGACAGTTCCGAGATATGTATAAGACCGTCTACGCCCTGTTCAATACTTACGAAGGCTCCAAAAGGTGCAAGGCTAACAACTTTTCCCTTTTGGATGGAACCTTCAGAATATCTCAATGATATATCTTTCCAAGGGTCAGGGAGGATATCTTTAATGCTGAATGAAAATTTATCTCTTTCCCAGTCCAGGGTCTTGATTACGGCATCTACTTTTTGACCTTTTGAGATGAAACTATTTATGTCTTCTACCCGACCCCAAGAAATTTCAGAAACAGGGATAAGCCCTTCAATCCCGCCGATATCGATAAAAGCTCCAAATTCCTTTATGGAGGTGATTTCTCCTGATATGGTCATCCCCTCTTTTAATGTTTGTCTTAAAGATTCTTTCTGGTTTCGACGTTTTTCTTCCAACACAGCCTTATGGGAGAGTATGATATTACGACCTCTTTCACCATATTCAGCTATTTTAAAGGTCAGGTGCTGACCTATGTGCTGGTCAACGTTTTGTTCCCTGCGCAGCCCCATCTGGGAGTAAGGGCAAAAAGCCCGAATATTTCCAGCCACTTTTACTTCAAATCCACCCTTGATTTCTTTTTCAACCAGGCCCTGAACAGGGATACTGCTATAAAAGGCCTCTTCCAGGTGTTTGCCACCCGCATTATCTCCGGTAAGCAGGGTTGTGAACAGCATTTCGTTGTTTCTGGAGGATAAAAAATAGGCGCTGACAGTGTCTCCCTCTTTTACACCTATTTCTCCGTCATTATCGAGAAATTCGTTTATTACAATATATCCGTCTGATTTGCTACCTGTATCAATAAAGACCCATTCCTTGGTTATTTTCGTTATAACCGCTTCAACTTTTTCACCGGGGTTGAAATATCGTGGTCCAATAGGTTTTTGATTTAATAATTCTTCAAAGTTTTCGTCCGGATTGGAGCCGGAAAATAAATCGTTGTTGTCCATATCCATCCTTTTTAATTTATTTTGTCAATAAGGTTGTGCCAGTGACTGGGCTTGTATTCATGAAGGCCGACTGCATATGGCCGGAACAAAAATAATTTTTATGAGAGCAGCGAGATTTTTCAGGCAATTAGCTTATTGAATTTTCACCTCTGGTTTTTTGTTGGTTTTGTGAACGGGCCGAAATTTATCCGAAATCAGGAAGGCGGTCAAGAAATTCCGTCTAGGGCAATTCCCTGAGATCCACTGTCAAACAAAAATCGGTTTTATTGCCGGGAGAAAGGTTGAGCGGGAAAAAGAAAAGGATATTTGATCCCTGGTAAGACAGGTCAAACCCCTCCTCTGACTTGGAAACCGTCATAATTGGGAAAAACCAGACTGAGGACGGTCTGGACAGGGTGAATTCAGCATTCAGGCGGTCAGGAAGATTTATCAGATCGAAGCGTTTAATATTTTCTTCCGTTCCTGTTTCTGAAATCTTCCGCTTTCGGCCGGTATCAGGTGTCATATAGTACCTTTTAGGGTCTAGGTGGGAATAGAGGGTCAGGTTGAATTCACACCCGTATAAGCAGGACACTGATTCATTGCCTAGGCATTTGAACTCATAATCGATTTTTATGGTTGTAGCCGCTACCAACCGGAGCGTCTTTCTAACGCTGACATCTGCGGACCCGACCCTGCCTGAGCGGAACAGGATGATATCCGCACCGCCTGAATTAATTCCTGTTTCTTCCACCTGATAATGCCCGTTAACGAAGTCCCCAAGTTCTGAGTAGTCGTTAGTGGTATAACCCGCGATCGAAGTTTCAGGGTCCAGAAAATGATCCAAAAGAGACGTTCTGGTATAAGGGTCATAGACGAGGAAATTTAACATATCCAGGCTTTCACCGTCAGCCAGGTCATGGATTGATGCGATCCCCTGTCTTTGATTGATCTGTGTGTCCCGGGTTTGGTTCAGACGACGGTGATAGGCTTCGAATCTTCGGGTGAGAGTATCGCTTAAGTTTATGCCCCTCCCATAAAGGGCGAGTTCAAAAATTGATCCTCCCCTGTCAGGTGCCAGGCCCAAGCTAATGGCCTTGCCCCACAACAGGATTTCTTTACAGCCGTCCTTGTCAATGTCCTCACGCATTATTTGAACCGGTTGTGTTATTAGGCGCGATTGGGCTCGGAGCAGATTTTCATAGACGGCTCGTCGCAGGTGCCCCAGATATAGTCCTCCGAAAACGCCGTGCCAGTAAGCGCAGTTACATTGGCCTCGCCAAAGGAACTCTCTGGCCTCTCTATCCTGCCCGATCATATTACTCAAGAAGAGCATTTTTTTATGCATCCGGTTAGCTTCTTCATATTTGACCAGAAAGTTATCCCAAACACCCCCACGTATAAAAGGCCGCCATTCCTCCCACAGTCCCCGTTCCCTGATCGAGGCGATGATATCTTCAAGGTTTTGGTTCTGTTCAGGCGGAAGCGCCCATTCTGTCATTTCCTCATACGATGATTGGGGAAGATATATTCGGCCCAAGGGGGGGATGGATGAGATATATTCATGTGGCAAAACCGTTTGCAGCCATTCGAAGCTTTCAGATATAGAGGAAAAAAATTTATCAAGCCATCCCTTTTGGATAACCCATTCATGGGTCCCGGGCCATAGTCCGAATTTTTCGCCGTCATCACCATACAGCACAACGCCTCTCCCAGCCTCATCAAGCTTTTTGAGGTGGACCATGACATCCTCAACCGGGTTGAAGGGTATAATATATCGCATTATCATGGGCGTTGCCAACAGGCGCAACGTGTGGCCTTCTTTTTCTGTTATATACGACCCATAGATTTCATCGGGCTTGAGACCGGCATAATAAAAATGAGTATCGTCGACCACAGTGTATTTCATACCTGTGCCTGAGAGAGTGAGAGGGAGGGAGGGGTCCCAAACCCTTTCAGTCAACCAGAAGCCTTCAGGCATAGCCCCTAACCGGTTTTCAAGATAATTGTTCATCATCAAAACCTGACCCCGGGCGTCCTCCATAGGAATGGAAGCCAGGAGCGGCTCAAAGAACCCACCGGAAAGGAGCTCGACCTGTTTTCGGCCTACTAGATCAGCGAGCAGGTCAAGACTTTTTGGTACATTCGCCTCCAACCATTCCAGTAATGGGCCTGAGAAGTGTATCCCTACCCTGACCTTGGGGTATTTCTTGAGTAGTTCCAACAGAGGGCCGTAACATTTTTCATGTGCTTTCGCAAAAACGTTATCAAAATTTCCTACTGGTTGATGGCAGTGTATGACCATGATTAGGTCCATAGTACAATCCCTTTATTAATGTTTTCCGGCTTTCAAATTTTCTAAGCCTTCTATGGCAAAACCGATCCTTCTCCCGAGTTCGCGAAAAAGGGCCGCTGGTTCAGGATTGAGCCCCTGATAAAAATTATCATCCTGATAAAGGTCATAAAACATATTTTGGCATTTCCACAGGTCCGGTTTCAGGCCCATTTCCTCGGTCAGATTAAGGAAATCAATCAATTCATCTATATAAACAGAGGAACGTTCCGAAGCGATAAGTCTCATTATATGGGTTATAACAGCTAGGGCCTTTTTCCTGAGGTCCTGTTTATTCAAGTCCTTTTTGAGAGTTTTTGCCTGTTCTGCTAAAGGACGCAGCTGGTCCCAGTCGATTGACCAATTCTTCCCATCAGGCGTCATTAGACCTGACAGCTCGTGGGTTAACAGCAGAGCCATTAGGTCAATAGTCATCTCCGGGCTTGTCTCTTTTGCGATATCCAATAGGTCCATAAATTCTTTGATATCTTTATCTTTTTCAAGTGCGTCAAATACTTTTGTTTCAAGAGTAGATGCGATACTGTGGATAAGGAAGCGGCGAGAGTCTGGGATAAGATCATTTATACTGTATATATCCACTTTTCCCAGCATCTTTTTGAAGAGCTCTTCTGTTTTTGAAAGGTTTTCACCAGAGAGGTGCAGGCGGATTTCTGAAGCCAACTGTTCCAGATCTAACTGGCTGTCCACTCTGCCAACCAGACAGGTAGCGTCTGAAAAACTTTTCTTAAGTAGAAGATATATGCGCCTGGATTCCTTGGGGATGCGCTTTTCCAAAATCCCGACATCACCTAGAATTGCCTGGAAATTATTTCCTTCCAGTTTCAATTGACTCAACGGTTTTACAATTCCGGAAAAAAGATTTTCGCCTTCCCGCCACTGAGTCTGTCCGGCAAGAGCATAGTGAGCGGCAGTCCTGGAAGGATCCATACGAGATGATGCGATGACTTTGTGATATATCTGGTCCCCACTTCCCTGAGCAGGATCATTGCTTTTAGCTTTTGCGAGGGTTTTTAGGAGATCTGCCTCAAGATTTTTTTCATCCCATGGGCTTACCAGGTCAATGGCCCTGGAAGCGTATTTTATCACCTGGGTTGCCTCTAGACCTGATATATCGTCAAAAAACCAGCCGCAACTGGTAAACATGAACATGGACATCCGTTGTGATTCCAGAAGCTGAAACGCTTTTACCTTGTCTTCATAGCTTAGAGTCTTTAAGGCATGGCGATCGAGGAATTCTCTCTTTTGATCGTCAGATGACATTAACAGGAGAGTGATGTAGTCTTCGCGAGCCTCCCAGGGATCTTTGAACAGTGAGCCTGCCTCCTTTTCAAAAATCTCCGCCAGGCTGTGAGATAAGCTATCCAGGCCCTGTCGCAATGGCGCTCTCCATGCCTGGTTCCACTCTGGAGTACTGCCCAACTTGCAACCGCAGTCCGACTTCCACCTGTCTACGCCGTGGGCACAGCTCCATGAGGTGTTTTCCTTAATTACAACTTCATGCTTGGGTGGAAAAAGTTCGAGGAACGAAGCGTAGTTTGTCAGATTGATGTCGCTTCCACCTTTCAGCTTATGGAATATCCAGGATAGAGCTAGATCTCCGAATTTAAAGTGATGACCGTAAGATTCTCCGTCAGTGGCTATGCTAACGAGCTTGGGTTCCACCTGGCCGTTTGTGAATGCCTGTTCTATGCGTGAAAGAAAATTTTCTCCCGAGGCTAACATTTTCTCATAAGCAACTGATCGGGACAGGGGACCGTCGTAAAAGAATATAGCCATATGAGAATTGGGCTTTTTGTCCAGCCTTACCCGGTATGCCCTGGTTGGATCGATCTGACCGCCTGATACATCCTGCCAGGTAGCTGAACCCGATTTTTCGTCAAGAGGACGAACTTTCAATGCCTGATAAGGGGAAAGGATAGTGAATTTTATGCCCTCTTCGGCCATGATCTGGAGGGTCCCGCTGTCTACAGCGGTCTCTGCTAGCCACATGCCTTCCGGGTCCCGGCCGAATCTATGCCTAAAGTCGGATATGCCCCATCTTATCTGGGTAAGTTTGTCACGTTTACTGGCCAGCGGCATTATAATATGATTATAAACCTGTGCAATAGCGCTGCCGTGCCCATTGTACCTTTCTATGCTTTTCCTGTCTCCTTCCAGGATTTGTTCATATACCCAGGGTCGCGCATTCTCCAGCCAGGAAAGCAAGGTAGGGCCGAAGTTGAAACTCATAAAAGTGAAATTATTGATCAACTCGAGGATAAGCCCATCTCCCCTGTGAACGCGGGCCCGAGTATTCGGAGCGTAACATTCAGCGGTTACGCGCTCATTCCAATCATGAAACGGAATAGCAGAAGGCTGGTATTCTATGGCTTCAAGCCAGGGGTTGTCCCTGGGCGGTTGATAAAAATGTCCATGTATGCATAGGTATTTTTCATTCATTTTTGCCGTCCGTCACAGCTTTCAGGGCCTTGTTGAATACAGACAAATACTCCATTGCCGAACGTTTCCATGAAAAATCTTCAGCCATTGCTCTTCTCATCATGTTTTGCCAGGTTTTTCTCTCTCGAAAAGCCTTTAATGCCCGGCTAAGCGCTTGAAGCATTTCTTCTGAATTGAAATTTTTAAACTTGAACCCGGTATTCTTTTCCGGCCCCTCTTCAGTGTCTAATACTGAATCTCTAAGGCCACCGGTAGCCCTGACCACAGGAATGGTACCATATTTGAGGCTGTACATTTGGGTCAAACCACAGGGTTCGTATAGGGAAGGCATAAGAAACATATCACTACCAGCAATGATTTTGTGTGCAAGGACCGGATCGAAGTCGAGGTTGAAAGAGAATCTGTCAGGAAATCTGGCTTGAAGATCTGAAAAAAGGTTATGAAAAATCCTGTCTCCCATACCGAGTATTACAAGACCGGTATCCATCGACAATAATTTTTCCGCTGCCTGGGTTACAAGCCCGCATCCTTTCTGCTCTACCAGCCTGGTGACCATACCGATCAAAGGTTTTTCAATAAGGTCCATCGGCAACCCGGTTGTCCTTAGAAGGTCTTTTTTGCAGATTTTTTTCCCAGATAGATCCGAGGACGTGAAATTGGCAGCCAGGTAGCTATCAGTTGAAGGATTCCAGGTTTCGTAGTCAACTCCGTTAAGTATGCCGTGAAGACGAGGCCTGACCGATCGCATAAGCCCATCCAGGCCTGCACCCATCTCTGGAGTTTGTATCTCCTGTGCATAGGTAGGACTGACCGTAGTCACGGCACGGGCATATACGATTCCAGCCTTAAGCAGACTAAGATGGCCATAAAATTCAAGGCCTTCCGTAATATAATAGTTGTCAGGAAGGCCTATCTTATATCTTTCCTCCTGAGGGACGAGGCCTAGGTACTCCATATTATGAATAGAGAAAACACCCGCTGTCCGGGGTAAGACACCTTCAGCCAAAAGGGCCATAACCAGTCCTGTATGCCAGTCGTTTGCCAGGATAATGTCTGGATTAAAGCCTAATACCTTGCAAAAGACAGGGATACTATTTGAGAAGAAGATGAACCTGTCCGTGTTATCGGCATAAACATTTCCTTCTTCTCCGTATATCCCCTTCCTGTCAAAAAAGATGTCTTGCCTTATGAGGTAGACCGGAATTTCCGGGGCTATTTCACCGGCTAGCATATCTGTTTTCAGGCTTGCTTCCCCAAATTTTACAGGGATATTCCTTGCTGCGACCTTAGCTTCAGCAAGTCTTGATATTGCCTCACGATAGGCGGGAAGCATCACGGTGACCCGGCATCCCAAATCTCTCAGGGCTACAGGAAGGCTCCCGGTAACGTCGCCAAGGCCTCCCACTTTGGCGAGAGGGGCTGCTTCAGATGCGACTGAAAGTATGTCTAGGCCGCCTTTTTTCATTGTGTTCACCGTTTTATGTGCGCAGACCATGTTCAAAAGGCTGGAACCGTCAAACTGGCCGGACCCGGTGCCGTTGTTGTCTCACAGGATAGCAATTCAAGCTTGGTATTTGAACGCCCAAAGCATTGTCCTCGACTTCATGATTATCTGGGATATCAAAAAGAGCAGGGCCCATACAAGGATAAAAAGTGATGTACTGTTTTTCAGGTAGAGCAGTCCGTAATGTCTCCACCAAGTTTAGAAAGAGCGTGTTCCAGCGCCGGTATTACCACGGAGAGGTTGTCTCTGGCACCTCCCGGGCTGCCCGGAAGATTTATAATAAGGCAGGTCTTCCTGACTCCGACAATGGCACGGGATATCATGGCGTGCGGCGTTTTTTTCAGGCTGGCAGACCTCATAGCCTCGGCCATACCTGGGACATCATAATCAATTATTTCCTTCATGGCCTGGGGAGTAACGTCGGTGGGGCTGAGTCCAGTTCCTCCGGAGGTGAGGATAAGTGACAAACCATTTTTGTCCACCCATTCAACGAGCGTATTACTTATCTCATTTTTTTGGTCCGGAACGATTTTTTTAAGACAGACATCAAAGCCCTGGGATTCGAGAATTCCAGTGATCACCTTTCCGCTCTGGTCTTTTCTCAAATTCTGTGAAGCTTTGTCGCTGATTGTCAGGACACCAGCCCTGATTTTGTAGCCCATGACATTCATGTCCGTTTTTAGTCCAGCATAGAAACCCTGGTCCTTTGGACCAGGTCAGAGTTCAGTGGC
>CAZVGY010000075.1:0-19643 GCA_964627015.1 uncultured Desulfobacteraceae bacterium | reverse complement strand
TCCCCTTCAAGGGGTTATTGCAATTCCGGCCCCTTTGGGGTCGGATATTTAATCGGATTCTTCTTCTTTTTTTAATTCTTCAATAAATTCCTTAAAAAATCTGTCCTTTTCTTTCCAATCAGGACCGAAGCGCTTATTAAAATAGCCTCCCAGTCTGTCAAAGAGTTTTTGCCAGACCGGTTTGCCTTCGCCCAGTACAACATCTTCCAGGAAGGAACTCAGTTCTGAAATTTTTTCCTTGGGAAGGAAGGAAACAGCCCCCAGTTTTATTGATTTTTTTAGTGATTCAGCTGACAGGGCATGGGCGGTGAGCATCACGGTAGGAAACTCCCTGGAAACGGAGGTCTTCAGGAGCTCAAAGCCGTTTACGCCCATGATATCCAGTATTACAATATCATAGGTATAGCTAAGCAGGTACTGGAGAGCGGTGTCGTAATCGGCTGCCTTATGGACCAGACACATATCGAGCTCTTCAGACACGGTTTCTAGTACATCAGGCTCGTCATCGACCACCAGGATTATCTTGTTCTCCAAAGGGCTCTTTTTAGTCATATCTCTTTTTACCTCCTTAGTTGATATTAAATAGATTGCGTCTTAATTTACAACAGATAAATCTTTTTTGTCAAAGCAAATAAACCGTGAAAGGACCATGGCTCCATTTTTAGAGCCAAATTTCTGTTTCAAGTCTTTACGGACCCTCTGTTATTTGTTAAATAGAACCTGCAACCCTAGTAAACCTTTTGACTTAACGGCCGAGTAGAGGGATCCTATGAGCCTCGGGAATAAACCCAATTCTCAATTAAAAATAGCCAGGCAATATAAGAAAAAGGGGCGATGGGCCCGTTTCCTGGAACGGCTTGCCAGGGCGGCAAATGATCCTTCTGCTTCCGGATGCACCAGTTGAAGAATCAAGCCGGGCCGCGCCGGTGGCGCGAAAAAGTGACTCAGGTCAGATTTCCTGGTTCTTCCAGCGGAATATTTTTAGCCTTTCCATTCGTAATCGTAAATATTCTGGCTGCCTCGTCTATCTCCTCCGCTATATTTAAGGCCTCACGAAAATCCTTTCCAACTGTTATTAGACCATGATTTTGAAGAAGGAGAGCCTTGCGGTTTTTACCTCTCAGCTCTTCAGCCGCTTCATTCGCGAGTCTGTCTGACCCGGGAGGTATGAAAGGGATCATGGGGAGCGGGTAAGCGCAGAAAACAAATCCTGGGGTAAGAGGAGGGAGAGTGTTCGGCCCTGGCGACAGCATGGTAGTAGCCGCGATAATATGAGCCCCATGGACGTGAAAGACGACATTTATATCGGCTCTGGCCCTGAGAAGAGCAAGATGCATTGACGCCTCTCTGGTAGGATTCAGGCCTTTGGGGACAGGCTGATCGATATTGACGGTTAATAGATCCATGGGGCTTATATCACGAAGAGAATAACCTGACGGCGTTATAAGGGCCTTGTCCTCCAGGCGTGCGGACACGTTGCCGCCTGCGCCGGTTACGAGATGTCTTTCATAGAGAAGGTGGCAAAAGAGGCAGAACTCTTCTTTTGAAAAAGAAGTGTGACGCCGGCTGTCATGGTTTAGCCCCATTATATTCTCCCTCCTTTATTGGACTGTTGATATTACATGTGTTACTTGTGGATTTCAACAGGCTTTTCAAAACCGGGCCAAGCATCCGTCAGTATGGTAAGTTTTTCGGTTCAAGTTACCTAATGGGAATGCTGTGACACAGCAGAAATAGTCATGTATTGAGGATGTAGTTGTTGAATCTTTCTAATATCTCAAATCGTAGCATACAGGGTTTACCATGAAAATTGCGCAGTATTATGAGGAAGGCCGTATTCGTCTGGGAGTGGTCGAAGGCAAATCTCTTGTCCCCTGTGATTTTGAGGGAAATATGATTGATTTCATTCAACGTGACGGCGCGATTGAATTTCATAAGAAAAGTATTCCCCTTGAGAAGGTGAAACTGGCGCCTCCTGTTACTCTCCCGACCAAGATCATTGGAATAGGTCTTAATTACCAGGATCATGTTAAGGAAAGCAAGGGACACGAGCCGGATTCACCTCTGATATTTGCCAAATTTCCCAATACCTTGATCGGGCATAATGAGCAGATTTCCTGGTCTGCGAGTATAACGAGTAAGGTGGATTTCGAAGCTGAACTGGCGGTGATTATCGGCAGAAGGGTACATGCCTGCCCGGAGTCAACGGCGCTTTCCACGGTGTTCGGATACACCTGCGCCAATGACGTAAGCGCGCGGGATCTGCAGTTCGGCGACGGCCAGTGGGTTAGGGGCAAAACTCTGGATACCTTCTGTCCACTGGGTCCCTGGGTGGTGACTGCTGAAGAAATTCCGGACCCGCACGTTATGAAAATAGGGTGCTGGCTTAACGGGAAAAAGATGCAGGACAGTCACACAGGCCATATGATATTCAGGGTTCCCGTTCTAATAAGTTTTCTCTCCAGGCATTTCACTCTGGTTCCCGGGGATATTATCCTGACCGGAACCCCGCAGGGGGTTGGGGCTTTTAGGGATCCGTCAATCTATATGAAAGATGGGGACGAGGTAGCAGTAGAAATAGAGGGGATAGGCCGTCTTGTAAACACCTGCCGTGTTCTCTCCTGAAAAAAGTTTTGATTTTGAATCTGTCTTTCGACTAACGAGTATGGCGGGATTCCTTAAAAGAGTTTAATAAGGGCTATGCTCATTGGCGGGTCACCCTCAGGACTTCCTCAATAGTGGTAATCCCCTGAAGCACCTTTTCAATCCCCGCCTCCCGTAAAGTAGTCATCCCCTGGGCAATTCCAGCTCGTCTTATGCGATCGGCGTCGGAGGTCTGAAGCATATCAAGGCTCGTTTGGAGAATCGTGACCAGAGGCGCGGTTTCATGAAACGGCAGACAGGCCTTTCAGTATCAGTCCCATATCGAACCGACCCAAGATATTAACGAGTTATCAACATTTAGATCAACTATAGCAATTCCTGATCAAAAAAGTCTGTCTTAGTTTACCTGGAGGAAATTAAGATGGACACTAAATTAGAGATTCCACAGTTTGATGGGTTCGAAAGATACAAGTTATCGAATCACGCTGCCTGGTCATCTTTTATTGGCACACATGCTAAAATAAAAGGTAATTAATCACGTTTAGGCACCAGATCAGACAGATAATCAGTGATAATTTCAAAGATATCTTTATGTCTGTGGTTATAACGAAACTCCAGTTCTTTCAGATAAAGAGGGAAGTTTTCTTTGGAAACGCCATGATGTTTAATTAGTCGTTCCTTGGCCCAACTCCAAAATCCCTCTAAACCGTTAATATATACTTTACCCGATGTAAATTTTTTTGAGTGATCTATTTTTAAATGACGGTAACCGCAAAACATCAGGCTGTCATAGCTGCGAAATTTATCAGTATAGACAATGCTTCCCCTGCGGACTTTTTTAACAGTTAAACCGATCAATATTTGAGCAGATACATTAGGTACAACAGTAACCAGAACCTTACCGTTTCGCTCCAGGATGCCGAATACTGGGACTTTACCGGCTGCTCCGCGACCACGGTTCCCTTTTCGCCGGCTGCCGAAATAGCATTCATCCAGTTCTATTTCGCCGTCCATGACTTCATTTGCATCAGATGCATGAGCGAAGATCGCACAACGAATTGCCCGAACCGCATTATAAACTGTATTATAGGAAAGGTTCATCTGTTCTGCCATTTTCCGAACAGACAATTCCAATTCAAAGAGCTTTATTAGTGAAAGCCACTGAACGCAACTTAAACGACCATGATTGATCCAACGACCAGAGAAATCATGGAAGGTGTATTTACAGTTGGTGCAACGTCTTTTACCAGACGATAATTTATAAAGTTTACGGCTATTGCAGCGAGGGCAAAATCTGTGTCCATTTTTAAGGCATTTTTTCGACAGATATCTTCTGGCCCTTGATTCCTTGCTTATTAGCCTATAATAGTGAGTTAGGTCCATGACACCTTAATAACATTGGTGCCATTACTTAATCAATTACCAAATAAAAAATATTTCGAGAGAGGAAGGGTTTAAGAAGTTCGATAATGAATCTCGCAAAGCTGCATTTCATCCTTTGGGTCAAAAACTGGTTGAAAAGTGAGAGCCGGAACCCTATATTGAAGGCATCCTAAAAGTAGCCGGGGCCTATACCCAGGAATTATGGGGTTATGGCGACTCAAGGTTTGTTGAAATTTTTAAGAACGGTCCTGACAAGGCAACTCTAAGGATATCAGTCCGCGGGGGTTATGAGAAATGGAATGAAAATACTGGGGTTGACTGTGGGTATTCTTGCGACTGGGAATACCGGGCAGTGACTAGCGATTTTTTTCCCAATGTCAGGGTACCTTGATTAAGGCGCATCTCCTATAGAGGAGATTGAAGGGATGTAAAAACGAACCGGTTTTGAGAACATTCGAATCAACCCAAAAGAGTAAAGTAGAAAGTTTATCAGTGAATGGGTACCAGGCAGCAAGGTCGAAGACTATGTTGCTTCTGCTACTATTGAGGCTGCAAAACCATTGATAGATAAATATAGCAATTCATAATCTGAAAGAGGACCTTCCATTGGCTAACGGGATATTTAGGGCACAAAACTGTTCTGCTGATATCACATATCCCAAGAGGGGAAACTTAAATTGATAACGGTTCGGATTCGTCGGATAAATTGCTGTAACCAAATCCAGAGCCTTGGGATGATATAACTGTTATATGAGGAGATATTAAAATGGGTTTGAGAGCAAAAATATTTTCCGGCTTTTTGATTTTAACTATCATGTTGGGTGTCGCAGGTTTATGGTCTATATATGAATTTCGTAGGATAGGGACATCTGTGCACAATCTTCTGGACGATAACTATAAGAGCATAAGTGCAGCCAAAATGATGGTAGAATCTTTAGAGAGAGAGGACAGTGCTGTTTTATTGCTCCTGCTTGGCCGGTGGGAAGAAGGCAGAACTATACTAAGTTCTGCCGATGATTCATTTGACCAGGCTTTTAAGGTTGCCGAAGGGAATATAACGATTCAAGGCGAGAAATCCTATATAGATGAAATCAGGAAAAAATATGCCAACTACAAGAGCCTCTGGGAAAGGCCTATTGTCGGCACGAGAAATGAGGGGAATCTTGATTGGTATTCTAAAACCGTACATAAAGCCTTTCTGGATGCCAAAATTTCTGTCGAGAAATTGATGACTCTCAACGACCATACCATGTATCAGACCGCCTCTAATTTAAAGCAAAGAGCTTACAGGGCCATTATGCCTGGCATTATTGCTATTTTGGCAGCTCTGGTTTTCGCCTTAATTTTTAATTATTTTATTAACTATTATGTAATAGGCCCTATTCTTAGATTAACGAACGGAATACGTGAGTTTTTAAACAAAGGAGTGAGCTTTGAACCGGGCATCGAAACAGAAGATGAATTACATGATTTGGCTAATTCCATTCAAGAATTGATAGCAACGCAACATAGTTAAATCGGGATGTCGTCATGAGAACCCATGTAATATTAAGATATACCGGAGTTGTTCTTTTATTCAATGCGGTGTTTCTTTTCCTCTCTGCTCTCGTCTCTGTGTTTTATTCAGATGATGCCTTGTTTCCATTACTATATAGTGCAGGAATTTCAGCTTTGTTTGGTGCCTTTCCCATGCTCTTCGTTCCTCCAACTGCTGACATAAGTCATAGTGAAGGGTTTATCATAGTTATAGCGAGCTGGCTTTTGGCTTGTCTGGGAGGAGTGATGCCCTATGTCCTATGGGGTGGGCCCTTTACATTTATTAATGCCTTGTTTGAGAGCGTTTCAGGCTTCACTACTACTGGTTCGAGCATCCTGTCAGAGATTGAGACACTCCCGTTAGGGTTGTTATTCTGGCGTTCTTGTACCCATTGGATTGGAGGAATAGGAATAGTCATTTTTGTGCTTTCCGTGTTGCCGTCAATGGGGAAGGCCGGGATGGTTCTATATGAAGTAGAAATGTCATCGGTAGCCAAGGATAATTTCAATTACAGAACTAAACAAATCCTGAAGATTTTGCTTTACGTTTACGTCGGACTGACACTGCTTGAGATAATTTTTCTAATGCTATGTGGCATGAATCTCTATGATGCAGTCACCCATACTTTTGCCACTATCGCCACGGGCGGGTTTTCTACCAAGAACTTGAGTATCGCTCACTATAACAGTGTTTCGATTGAGGCAGTTATCATAGTCTTCATGGTTTTATCGGGAATGAACTTCGGCCTTCTTTATGGAGCGGTATTTGGGAGGATAGGAGACCTTTGGAAGTCTGAAATAGTCCGTTACTATTTATTCGCTCTTTTTACTGGTGTATTGATAACTACGTTGAGCATTCATAGCGTTTACTATGGTAGTTGGTTTGAGGCTTTCCGATATTCCTGTTTCCAGGTTGTATCTTTAGGAACCTCTACCGGTTTTGCTACAGCGGATACCTCCGGGTGGCCTTCCCTGGCTCAACTTATTTTAATTTTGTTCACATTACAATGTGCATGTGCGGGTTCTACCTCGGGAGGCATCAAGGTGGACAGACTGGTAATCCTATGGAAAGCATTCAGAAAAAACATTGTTGAGATGAAGCATCCTAGGGCGGTAGTCACACCTAAGATTAACAAGGTTCCTGTAAGGGAAGGGGCTATAGAAGCCGGACTTTTATATATATCAATATATATAGCTATTGTTTTTATATCGAGTGTTTTATTAACTGCGTTGGGAATAGATAGTGTAACTGCTTTCTCAGGCTCTGCAGCAACAATGGGAAATGTGGGGCCAGGGTTTGGTTCAGTAGGGTCGATGTCTAATTTCAGTCATATGCCTGATGCCGGAAAATTAATTCTCACCGCTAACATGCTATTGGGTCGTTTAGAGATTTTTGGAGTGATTCTGTTTTTTACTGCAAGGTCTTGGCGCTAGCAGACATACTTTTAAAGAAATAAAAGAAATAGTAAGCAGCTTTTTGGAGGTAATGGGTTGATGCTTAACTTGGGACAACCCAAAAATCTAGCCCTTGGTTGCAAGGGGGTAAAGGTCTGTTTTTCCTCTTAGACTATTTCAAATTTCTTTTCTTTGAGGCGGTATGGTAAGTTAAATAGTTCCCTGGAGGTGATTCCAATAGAAGACGAATCTAAAAGCTCAAGCGAAAAGAATTATGAAAAGAAATACCCGGCGCGATACGAATGTGAAAACGGCTACAGGGTGAACTCTACGCTTGAAAGGGACTTAGATAATTGGCTGCATAAAAAGAGGATATCTCATATCTACAGGCCGGAGGTCTCTATACCTGAAGTTTTGAAGCCCAGCTTCATGATTCATAATTCAAAATACCAGATAATTTACATCGAGATCTGCGAGAAACCGGAAGACCCTGTTTGCAGGAACGATATGAATGAGAAATTCAAGATCTATACGAAACATGACCTGAATTTTATGGAGATCCTGCCTGAGGACCTTGCGAATCCTGATATAACGCTGTCCTGGAAGTTTAGCGAAAAAGAAGTCCTTATTGCTTCGTGAAGGTTTCGACTTCTGAGTCCTGCTTTGGCTTTATTATTTATAACCAGTAGCCGTATGATTCACCCGAATATTAAAAGAACTGTTTGATTCAATTAAATAAGGAGAAAGAGACGATGCTTCTAAGAAAAATGGCTACTATGTTGGTAGCGCTTTCCCCACTGGCATTTTTTGCGTGCGCGGAAGCTCCTTATGGTTGCTTTGGCGGTTGGGATCATATGAGGGGGTATGGTTTTGCTGGGGGAATTATGTGGATAATTTTACTGGTTTTAGTCGCTGTTCTTATTTATTTTTTGGTTCAGGCGTCAAGGTCAAAAGGCTCCGAAGGTTTGATTGTTGAAACACCCTTGGATATCTTGAAGAAAAGATATGCAAAAGGAGAAATTGATAAGGATGAATTCGAGAGGATGAAGAGAGACCTGGAATTATAAAAACTTCCCATCCCAGACCCCTTAGGACAAACGGGGATATTATCCTGACCGGAACCCCCCAAGGGGTTGGGGCTTTCAGGGATCCGTCAATTTATATGAAAGATGGGGACGAGGTAGCAGCAGAAATAGAGGGGATAGGCCGTCTTGTAAATACCTGCCGTGTTCTCTCCTGAAAAAAGTTTTGATTTTGAATCTGTCTTTCGACTAACGAGTATGGCGGGATTCCTTAAAAGAGTTTAATAAGGGCTATGCTCATTGGCGGGTCACCCTCAGGACTTCCTCAATAGTGGTAATCCCCTGAAGCACCTTTTCAATCCCCGCCTCCCGTAAAGTAGTCATCCCCTGGGCAATTCCAGCTCGTCTTATGCGATCGGCGTCGGAGTTCTGCGAGATAAGGCCCTTTATGCTGTCACTCATTATCAACAGCTCAAACAGGCCTGTCCTGCCTCGATACCCGGTATTCATACAGTAAGAGCAACCTCTACCTCTGAATATCTTTTTGCCTGATAATTTTTCCTGTTTAATTCCCATAATCCCAAGGGATTCCTGGTTCTCCAGGTATTCTTCTCTACATTCCTCACAGATAACTCTGAGCAGACGTTGGGCCAATATAGCGATCAACGAAGAGGTTATGAGAAAGGGTTCTATACCCATGTCGATCAGGCGAGTTACAGCACTTGCAGCATCGTTAGTGTGTAGTGTGGAGAAAACCATGTGGCCTGTTAGAGCGGATTGAATAGCGATTTCAGCAGTTTCCAGATCCCTGATCTCTCCCACCAGAATTGCGTCAGGATCTTGTCGTACAATTGATCTTAATCCATTGGCAAACGTGAGGTTTATCTTGGGATTTACCTGGACTTGAGCTATTCCTTCTATACTGTATTCAACAGGATCCTCTATGGTTATTATATTGATGTCCGATGTATTAATACTCGAGAGGGCGGAATAGAGAGTGGTAGTTTTTCCACTTCCTGTTGGGCCAGTGACCAGTATAATCCCATAGGGATTTTGTATTAGCCGGTCAAATTCCTGCAGCTGATGCGAGAGCATGCCAAGGTCAGAAAGACTGAGGAGAAGGTTGGATTTGTCGAGCAACCTCAGGACCACCCGCTCGCCAAAGGCTGTGGGTATTGTGGAAACACGGACATCTATTTGTCTTTCTGAGATTTTTATCTCAATACGGCCGTCTTGGGGCAGTCTCTTTTCTGCGATGTTCATCTTTGCCATTATTTTTATGCGGGATATAAACGCAGACTCTACATGCTTAGGGGGCGAGAGCCTGTCATAAAGTATGCCGTCCAGACGAAAGCGGACCTTTATCCGGTTTCGGGCCGGTTCGATATGAATATCACTCGCCTGTTCTTTCACTGCCTTGTAGAACATCAGGTTGACCAGCTTTACAATAGGAGCTCCAGCTGTATCTTCCAGTATGTCTCCTGTCTCCTGAATTTCGGATATAATGGAATCCGTGTCTTCTTCATTTAATCCTTCGATCACTTGCTCGGTAGAATCCCTGGCCATTTCATATACGGTATTTATGGCAGAAAGGATCGCGGAACGGGGTGCAATCACGATTTCCGGTTTGTCCAGATCCAGTATTTTGCAAATATCATCCAGTGGTTGAAAAAGCAGGGGGTCATTCACGGCTATTAATGTACTGTCGTTTGTGTAAATGGGGACTATACTGTACTTACGTAGAAATTGAATGGGGATCTTTGTGGTAAAGTCATGTCTAAGATTCTCTGTGGACAGGGTGGGGAAGAAGCGCAGTTGAAAATGCCTTGCCAGTGCCTTTAGCAGGTCGGACTCAGAAATAGCTTTGTTTTTTATTAATATATTCCCGATCCGTCCTCCTTTTTTTCTTTGGACCTTGAGGTTTTCCTCAAGGGTTTCTGTTGACAGACCGCAAATCTGTGTAAGAATTTTACCTATTAGTTGGTGTTCCATAAAAATAGCTCCAAATAGTCGGGGGTTCATGTGTCATGGTTCCTTTCCCTGTTTTCTCTTGTATGCCCTTATTACCCCTTCTTTTATTTTTTCTATCTTCTGTCTTTTCCCCTTGTAGACTTTATCTGCCTCCGTCTGGTTTTCAATGATGTGAGGGGTCAGAAATATGAATAGATTTGTTTTTTCATTTTCCATAGTGATTGATTTGAAAAGATGGCCGAGTATGGGAATGTCACCAAGAAAAGGCACTTTATAATCAACATTGGTGACGTCATCTCCAATGAGACCTCCAATTACAACTGTGCTTGCGTCTTTTACTATTACAGTAGTCTGTGCTGACCTTTTGAAGGTCGTCGGACGACCCTCTCCTGCGCCCTCCTGTGCGATTAGTCTGGTTACTTCCTGAAACAGCTTGAGACGGACGAATTTTTCCTGGTTGATTTGAGGGATTATTTTAAGGGATACACCTACATCTTTATATTCGTAAGAGGTATAATCAATGTTGGCTGTGGATGTCTCCTGTCTGGTAATATACGGTACGTTTTTTCCTATTTTTATCTCGGCTTCTTCATTATCGGTGGTCATTATCTGAGGGGTAGAGAGAATGTGTACATCCGAGTCCTTTTGGTACGCACGGACAACCGCACCCAGGGTCGGGAAAAGGAGATCCCCTATTTTTATACCTGTTCCGATAACCCCCACGGAAAAGGCTGTAGGGAGGGATACGGAATTACGTGCTGATCTCGAATCTGGCATAGTGCTGTATGCTCCGTCTTGACCTATCCCGCCCGAACCGATGAATGCTCCCAAATATCCACCTCCATAGCTGCCAAGCTGATCCCCGGCCCGCCATTCAACTCCCAAATCAAAATCTTTTTTGACATTCACTTCCATTATCAAGACCTCCAGGTAGACCATGCGTCTGGGTATGTCCAGCTTTTTGATTACCTCCTCGAGAACAAGGAAGTCATCTCTTTTCGCAGTTATGACAAGGGAATTAGTCGCCTTGTCGGGTACTATCCTCACATCACCGGATAGACCGGGAGTCTTTCCTGTCCGCATTTCTTTGCTTCGACCGCCTGGGATCGCTGTCAAGATCTTTGCAAGGCCTTCCGCATCGGCATTTTGAAGGTAACATACATGGATACCTCCCTCGCCTCTTGGAGTGTTTTTGTCCAGCATCCTTATGAGGTCCCTCACTTTCTCGGTCGCTTCTTCGGATGAAGAAATAATCAGGGAGTTTGTTCTGATGTCTGGAACAACTCTAACAACAGGGTTTCCCGGCTTAGATTTCTGGATTTTGATAAAGATAGAGCTTATGGATTTCGCCATATCGGAAGCTGTCGCGTATTCCAGGGGAATGATAGATATCTCTTCTCCTGTGCCCTCAGTATCTATAGCTTCTATGATATCGATCAGACGTCTTATATTAGAAAGGACATCGGTTATTATTAACATGCTGGTGGGAGGATAAGAGACGATTATGCTGCTCTTAGAGGTAAGGGGAGAAAGGAGCTCCTTGAGCCGGTCAGGATCAGCGTGATCCAGGGGGATCAGTTGAGTCACGATCCTATCTTCGGGATCGGCATTTTTAGAACGCAGCCCTGTTTCTATGCCTTTTGAGGTTGCCTGGGCAGCAGGCACAATTTTGATTATATTTCCGGCCGGTATGGCGGCGAACCCATGCACTTCCAACACGGATTCAAAGACCTTGTAAGACTCTTTTATGGATATGCTGGTAGGTGAAATAATTGTTACTTTGCCCTTGACCCCCTTGTCAATAACGAAATTTCTTCCCGTAATCTCACTGAAAAATTTGATAAAGACCTCTATGTCTACATCGTCGAAATCAATTGTCACATAGCGATCCTTTATATCTGGTCCCTTGAAAAGTCCATGACTCTGTTTATTTTCGGGAGCAGAGGCTTCGTCAGAGGGGGGTGAATTAACCTGTGTCACAGGCCTTTCGGCCACTACTTTTGTTTTAGGAAACATATAGTGCTCTGCGAGAGCAGACTGGTCTACAAAAAAAATCCGTGAACATATATACAAAAGGCAGAGAGTGGATATTTTGAACAACTCCCATCGATTTATGATCAGCCGTGCAGGAGTTTGGGTTGATCTATGCTCTTTTTCAGCAAATCGATCCAGTGCACATCCACTTGTCATAGCCATGTCTGAATCTCTCTTCTTTCTAGTTAGTGAATAGACATATAAAGAAGATTAGAAAAGAAAAACCACTATGTCATTATTATGTAGATCGTTAATTTCGAGTCATCTGGACTGGTAACTGATCTTTTTGCGACGGCCTTTTCGCTTAAATTCCAGGGAAATACTGGAGCCTGACCCTATTTCTCTAAATAAGGAAAGGATTTGATTCCTCGCCTTAACCGGAGTACCGTTTAACCCGTAAATGATGTCTCCATTTTTCAGACCCAGATTATAAAGAAAAGAGTTTGGCCTGATTCCGGTTAATACTATTCCGCTTGGTCTGCCATTACTAAAATGAGGAATCGTAGCAACGTGAGCAAGCTCCCGGGAAATGATTCCAGATGCATTTTTCAAATCTTTGAGATCCATCTTTACGTTCATATCTCCCATTATATTTTTGGCAGGATGTTGAACCGCGGAACCAGTTGGAACTGTTTTTTCCATGTAGAGTATCTCCGTCTTATCGCCTGTCTCTAGTATCACTTTCCCTCTTGAAATCTTCCCAATAACGGCGTTCTGGATGCTGTCTCCCACCCTGAAAAGACACTGCCTAGTCTTTCCAGCTTCCTCTATGACAGCGTAGGAGCCCTGATACATGTTATCTGTTACCGTTCCCAGAAGAGCTATGTCGAGTGAAGTAGGATCAAGTTGTTCGGCGTCAAGGGTCTCCTGTTGACTGGGATTGGCTTCGGCAGTTCCAAATATATTTCGTTCGGTGATGACCGAAAAACCGGTCAACCCGTCTCTGTTTTGCTGCCCGTCCCCGGGTACATGATGAATTCTGTTATCAGAAGCTTCTGGAATTAGCGGCATGTCCGCTGAGAATTTGGAAATCATATCAGCCCCTGTTAGCAGGCTTACTGACAGTGCAACAAGGCTGAGTAAATTGTGGTAAATATCTTTCATTTCACACCTAGAGGAATTTCAGGCTGGATGTATAGCCCGGCATAAAATGCCCGATTTTTTTATTGTTTTGGGCATGATATCGTCTCGTCCTTTTAGGTCTTGTGGATTGTAACTACCTCCAATAAGGCATCCAGATATCCTGAGGTCTCCTTTTGCTTTCTTATAGACATCCTCTTTATTGATATGATTTTTGCCGGTGATTCAATGCAATAAAGATAGTTAACAAGTTGTTTAAGAGTTAAGTCTTCAAGCTTTAATTCTACTATGGATCCCGTATAAGGTCCGGCTACCTGAAAATCAGATGGCTTCATATACTTGATATGTGGCTTGATTTGAGCCTTTCCGGCTGCTTCTTCAAGAAAAGAGAAAAGGGTAAAATTTCTATCACGCGCTGAAATATTTTTGTCTGTTTCTTTTATCATCCTCATTTGGGCCAGGTATTCGGCTCTCAGGACAGTAATCTCTTTAAGGCTTTTCTTTTGAATGGAGATACTTTTTTGAACCCGTTTCATTTGAGTAAGAAAGGGAAAAATAATAAATTGGGATAACAAAAAGCTTACAAAAGCCAAAGAGGCGACGGTTGCAAAGATCTTTTCCCTTTTTGCGAGTCTCACTGTTCCGAACCTTCGCCTTGGTTTTTTCTCTGCAATTTCATTTCAAAATATACTCTTAGGCCTGATCTATCCAAATTAGCGGAGGAGATATTAACGGAAAGATAAAGTGGAGATTGCTTCAAAGCGTTTTTGATTATATCTACTGTGTTGAAATTGTCTGTGCTGCCGCTTATCAACACGCTATTTGTATCAATAATTGTGTGAGTCACAAGAATATCAAGGGTGGCTGGTATACGCTTTGAAATGTCAGCCAACAAATCAAGAACCCGCTCTTTTGCTTTTATTCCCGGTGGAAGTTGTAAAAGTTTTTTTGTCTGGACGATTTTCGATTTCATTTGATGGACTGGATAGAGGATCTTTGGACTATTGGGAAAAATGTCCATATACAGATTTTTAATCTTTTTTTCCAGAAGGCTTTGCTGGCTTATCATTAAAAAATAATCTGTTGTAATGTGAAGGCCGAGCATTAAAAAGGCCAGCATAACGGCGATGGCAGATCTCCTGGATCCCTTTTTAGAAAAAGGAGATTGTTTTGAGGTCTTAAATTCATACTTCTTAAAATTGAATCCTAGGGCTTCTTTTTCTCCTCTTATCACAAGGGAAAGCGCTGTGTTCATCAGCCCTGTGTTACATTTTTGCAAGATTTTTTCATCCATTCGAAAACGTTTATCATACCTCAGATCTATTTGTTCTACCGGCATACTTAGAGATTCGCTCAGAAGTTCTCTCGTGAAGGGGAGGAGAGTGGCGGTTCCCGAGAAAAACACCTTCTCCGGAAAGGCCTGTTCATTATTTTGCCACCGGAAGGTATGGAGGGTGTAGATCACTCTCCTGCAGAAGCATCTAATGGAAGATTTGAACTCATTAAAAATTTTAGAGTCAGCCGTGTTGCTTTGAAATCCGATTGAAAGCGCACGGTCCAGATTAGCCGTGTCAAAGGGAAGCATTCTGATAAGTACGATATGTCGCCTTAAGAACAAAACCATGGTGCTTTTGCCCGGACCTATGTCAAGAAAAATACCACTTTGGGGTGATGAGCCTTTATCCAGGATCCAGGAGATGATAGGAATTGCTTGTATATCGAGAATATGTGGAGAAAGACCATGGCTTTTTAATATAGACATGTATTTTATGACTAGAGTCTTTTTAATGGAGGCAGCAAGAACCTGACTCTGTCCTGATTTTTTTTCAACCGTGAAATCTACCAACATTTCTTCGATGTCAAAGGGAAGCAATGGTTCAAGTTCAAAATTAATCGCCTGCCTTATCTTTTCCGTCTCTTTAAATGGCATTTGAAGGTTTCTGTAAGAAAATTCTTCCCCCGGCATTGAAACAATACAATGGTCACACTTAAAATCAGACATGTTCAGAAATTGTTTGAGGGCTTCATCAAGGCCTTCACTCTGCTTGAAAGGAATATGTCTGCACTCCTTGATTCTGCAACCCCTCAGATGGCTTTTTACCAACACGGCGTTTAGCGCATCCGTGCGTATATCGAGCCCCAATATTTTCCCAGGCATTTCAGCCCTCTCTGATCATTAAGAAGTATTCGATCTCGTATTTCTGAAATGTGATAGTCAGGGGGTTTTTAGTAATCCACCTTCCATGAAATTATTTGCACATCCTTCTTGGTTCTATTGACTATACCTGTGAACTGCTTCTCTACAGCTCCTACGAAACCTCTTGAACATATTTCAAAAAATTCGCTTGATACAGTCACAAGGCTTGGATCAATGTTGATTTGTTCCGATTCTGTGAATTTTTTGTACCAGCCTGGATTTGTGAGATCGTTTTCAGCGTCTGCTCTATAGGTAACCATATCTTCTATCAGATCCTGGCCTGCACCTGCCATAAGGGCTTTGAGTATAAGTGGATCAGCCGTATTGATATTGATTCGCCCATCTCCAAGGGTAGTCAGATAAGTCGAAATGCCCGGACTATCTTTTGTACCGTAAAACAGTTTCCTGGTGACACCTCTGATAAAAAGCATCTCTTCAACGAACATCATGGGTCCGTTTCTGCAGAAATAAGATTCCTGCAGATTTTGATAATCGGCTTTTTCCATTCGACCTCTGTCATCTGGATCAACCCAGTCTTTGATTGCATCAATTATACAATCCACTTCCTCCGGCCACAGACCGAATTGTTCTGAACTAAAAAAAGCCTTCAAGAGCGCCTTTTGAGCCTTATTGTAGTTTCCTTCGGAATCTATCAGACGATTAATATTGATCCTTCCTGAGTGATCCTTTATTTCTAATTCAAAACGGCCGTCTTTAAACATAGAAGAGGCTTTGGAAAAAAGAGCCGCCTCATTTCTCCATCGCTCCGAAAGGGAATCGAAATCGTTTTGTTCAGCGTCTTTGTACAACACTGCTAAGGCATAGTTGAATCCTGATTTTGCAATATAGCCTGCTTTTATGTTTTCGAAGATAACCTCTGCCGCATAGAGATCGGTTCTTACCTCGATGTTGAATCGGATTGTCAGAGCTGCGAGCAAGCCTATTACCAGGATAGTTAAGACCAGAGCAAAGCCATTATCTTCTTCAAAATACCTTTTCACGGTTTCCTCCGGTCGCTGGGATTGAAACACAGGTCCAGAATCGGAAAGGAGATCCGGGTTCGATCCTGTTAGCGAACTCCAGTGAAACAGAAACCCGTCTCGGCAGGTTGCTTCTAAACGGGCCATCTGCAGAATCCCAATATTCATGGGACTCGCCGAATGAGTCGTAATATGTGAAGGCCAATGATGTCAATCCATCGCACAAGAGCAGCCGTCTTGTCTTTTCATGATTCGCCTCTTCAAACCATGGAAGTTCGCTTCGATAGAGGTTAAATGTATTTTCTCTGCTTTTATTAATAATGGAGTATGCTATCACTGCCCCTCCAGCATGTTTATCTTCGTAGCCGAAGACCGGATAGGCCGAAGAACAGAAGCTAAAGGTCCCTGAATTTTGGTTATTTATTTCGTCAGCCTTACCTGTAAAAAACTGTTTATCCCCAATAATGCATGCTGATTCAAGATCCTCTATCATTTGTGTTAGAGCGATCCTAGCCCTTGCATGAACATCTGATCTATATTGGACATCTTTCATTAGTGTTAGCGAACCGGTATAACAAGAAAAGACTATTATCAGGACAATGGCCAATATGGATATGGCAATCAATATTTCCAGCAGGGTAAAGCCTTTTCGTCCTGTCATTTTCAATTTCTTCAATTCAGTCAAATTAAATGGGTGTGGAGAGATATAGGGCCTATTGTATTTCTGGAGCGAATCGATACATTCTTACAAGATATTCACGCTTGTTGCCCTTTTCTCTAGCGATTTGTAGATCAATCCTTTTGAGACAGCCGGGAATACTTATGCGGGTATCCGGAACATTATCTTCTACGGTGCATTTCCATTTATACCCTGGAAAATCATCCCCGAAATCTCCGGATCCGGATGAAAGTTCACCCGGGTTTATTGTTTCGAGTTCGGCCATTTTTCCTTGGGCAAGGAGTGCGGATTTTATCTCCACCGCCATCGAATCTGCAACAGCTACGTTTCTTGCCTGTTCCCCGAGTAAAGCTGTGAGGGCAATTGCAATTATTGCCAGGGAAACCATTACCTCCAGCAAAGTAAATCCGTAAGAGGCTCGTTTTTCTTTCAGGTACTCCTTGATTAGGCCACAACTATTCGCCCAAGCTTTAGGTCGTATATGGAGGAATCCTGGGAACCAGCTAACAAGGAAGCTTTCAACTATACTCATGCAATCTATACCTTTCCAGTACCTTTATCCTGCCCAAAAAAGGACTCAGTTCCAGTGTAAAGCCCCTTCCATCCTCGGAACCGAAACTGATAATTGCAGGACGAATATATCCCTTTTTAGTGAATGTTATGCCTGTGTCACTCGAACTTAACACTTCTTCTCCCTTAAAGCTTAAGGAGATGATTCGAATGCCTTCAGGCAAGGAGAATGCTTTTTCTTGCTTTTGTTTTCTTTCATTTGCAGTCATGTTCGAAGAACATACCCAAAACCTGTTTGATTGTAGATCAAAAT
The DNA here is from genome assembly GCA_964627015.1 of uncultured Desulfobacteraceae bacterium. Taxonomy (GTDB): domain Bacteria; phylum Desulfobacterota; class DSM-4660; order Desulfatiglandales; family Desulfatiglandaceae; genus CAZVGY01. The sequence goes on along the minus strand of CAZVGY010000075.1, from coordinate 1,939 downwards.
TAAGTATAAAGGTTTTTTGCTCGAAGATAGACTCGCTTCTGAGCTCTCTAATTAGCCTGACCATCTCGCTGGTTGCTACTTTTAGCTGGTCACTTAATTCAGTATGTCTGCTTACCGGGGCAGCCAGCGTGAGCAATACACCGATAATGCTTAATACGACCGTGAGCTCGATAAACGTATAACCTGTGGTTTTATTCAGGCGTATCATCGTCATGGTATCATCCTGTATGCATTTTTAGTAAATTGCTTATCTTTCATTGAAGAACAATTATTCCAACTCCCAGTTTACTATATCGGCATCTTTGCCTGTTCCTCCCTGTTTTCCATCAGCACCGAATGAAATAAGATCAAAATCATTGTGGATACCGGGTGAAAGATAGACATAATCGTTTCCCCATGGATCAGCAGGCACCTTTCTCTTTTCCAGGTATCCGTACTCCCGCCAACTAGAAGGCAACCGGCCACTGACCGGAGGGCTGACAAGAGCCTGAAGTCCCTGTTCAGTGGACGGATAGGAACTGTTGTCCAGCCTATATAGTTTGAGAGCGGTTTCCAGGCCCTTCAGTTGAATCTTGGCCTTGATTCGCCTTGCTTCTTCAGGCCTTCCTATAATTCTGGGAACAATCAGCCCAGCCAAAATACCTAGGATTACGATAACGACCATTATTTCTATAAGCGTGAATCCATGTTTGCGTGAAGCATAGTTCTTGTTCATAATAAGTCCTCTTTTTTTCAACCTATTATTTTGTTCATCTCAAATATAGGAAGCAGTATGGATATTACGATGAATCCAACTGCCAAACCAATGCTGAGGATCATAATAGGTTCCAGCAGTGAAGTAAGCGCCGTTATTCTGGCTTCGGCCTCCCTTTCGTTTGCATCTGCTATTTTATAAAGCATCTTCTCAAGCTTATTGCTTTGTTGGCCAACAGATATCATTTGCAAAGCTACGGGTGGAAACCAGCGGTTCTTGCTGAGGGTACTGTCAAGTTCCTCTCCTTTACCGATTGCTTCTATTGCTCTATCTAAAGCCTCGGCGATTAGGACATTGTCCATGATTTCCTTCATAAGGTTAAGGGCATTTAAAAGAGGAACCCCGCTTTGCAATAAAGTCCCCAGGATAGTCCCGAACTTGGCCATGAATCTCCTGACATTGATTGGTCCCAGTACAGGAATACTGAGTCGAAGCCAATCCCATATATACCGGCCTTTCCGCTGGTTTATCAGGCTTTTTACTAGAAAGATCGAGGTTGTAATAACAAGGAACATGATCCACCAGTATGATTCAAAGAATGCACTTAAACGTATAAGAACCAACGTAGTTAGGGGAAGGGTCTGACGCATTTCTGTGAAGATTTTTGTGATTTCAGGTACCACAAAGGATATAAGAAAAAAAAGAATCAAAAAACCGACTACAAACATGAAGGCAGGATAGGCAAGGGCCGCGTGAAACCGCCCCCTAAGCTCCTGCTGGTGTTCGCTAAATTCTGCAAGTCGCTCCAGTACAATATCCATTGATCCCGAGGCCTCCCCGGCCTGTACCATGCCCACATAAAATCGTGAAAAGACGTTAGGATGTCTAGACAGGGAAACAGTAAGGCTGTTTCCTTCATTTATTGATTCCTTTACTTCTGCCAGTAATCTTTTCAGGAAAGGATTTGCAGTTTGGGATATAAGTGCATCCAGAGAGGCGATAAGAGTGACCCCCGCCCCTATTAGGGTAGACAGCTGTCTCGTCGTGGCGGATAGTTCCCCATGCCTAATTCGCCTGAAACAAGCTGAAGAGAATAAGGTCTTGCGAAAAGCTTTTTTAATACTGGATGAGGATTCATTTGTTGCCACAGGAAATAGCCCGGCTCCCCTCAACTTTTGACGGGCCATAAGATGTAAAAGTTAAGATCTTCCCATACAGTTTTAGGGGATAGTAGGTGGCAGTCAG
>CAZVGY010000074.1:0-20069 GCA_964627015.1 uncultured Desulfobacteraceae bacterium | reverse complement strand
CACACTAACCTGAATCCCACAGTCAACAAGATGCTGTATTAATTGTTTACTGAGCGTCATCCTGCCAAAGCTACCAGATCCAATAACGAGATATTCTGGTTTTGCCTTGAGAATGTCGGCAACTTCGTCAACATCAACAGTATGTCCAGATTTTCTCCTCCAATTGGGATAAACTTGCCCATTTATAATTTTCAGATCCGATGTGTACTGCTTGCCTTGGATGGTTATGGAACCGAAGGAATAATTTTTTATCACTTTTTACCCCCAAGTGGCCATTTTTAAACAGAAAAATCAAATCATTCCAAAATGCTTGAAGCATTTTTTATCATCCCAGCTTTGTCTTGATGGCAGGGATAAACTCTGTCTTCACCTTTCCTCTATTTGGAGCATTGCGGAGGGGAAGATCATAATGTTCTTTCATGTGAGCAATCCAACATGATTTAACAGAGAAACCATATCATTACTGTCCGGTTAAATATTTTTAAGCATAACGTAACTATCTGTACACACATATAATCAGCGACAAATGACCATAATCGACTTGAAATCACATCCCTTTCAGAGGAAGATCTTCGGTAAAATCCTGTGGGAGTAACACAGATGTTTGTCGGACGATTGATTTTCAAGCAGGTTATGGACTTCATGTCGTTAGCAATCTTTCGCCGTTGCGTAGCCAAATATAAGGGCTATTTCAATGTAAAAACTTTCTCATGCTCATACCATGTTCTCTGCAGAGCTCTGATACTGGTGTCCCAGCCTCAGCCTGCTTGAGAATATTGATTATCTGATTGTCGCTATATCTTGATTTTTTCATGCAGAATCTCCTCTCTATTATTTATGAGAAAATTCTACTTTTGAACACCTTTATTTCTCGGGGGGATTGCCGCATCAGCCGAGACAGCAACGGTATCGCAGCATATTTTTTACCACCGGCAATGGACAGGGCCATTGTCACCCAGTTCTATCCTCTGGCATATTGCGGGCGATTGGCCTTGTTCCCGTGCTGATGATAGATGCCACTGCCCGGTGCTTTCCGGGATGACCGATAGATAAAAGTATCATCAAAGATCAAAAACCAGACTGTTTGCGGAAACGAAATAACCACCAGTCTAGCCAGCTGCACACCACGTGCAACCCATGACCATTTGCCCTGCTGGAGGCAGTTGTAATAAGCACTCCAGCTCCGCAAAGGAAAGGGTTAATTGCCAGCCAGGCCTCGGTTGCAAACCCGGCCTGAGTAAGCATTGTCCCGATCAACAATTCAATAAACGTCGGGGCGGAACGAACAGGTAGAACCCCGGAAAGAAATGTGATACTTTCAAACAGAATTCTGGGGATAGTGGAGTATCCCTTGTTTTCCATAGTGGCCTCCAGAAGAAGACGCGGAAAACGCCGTTTCCATCCTATGTCAACAGTTTTTTGTACTTTTTTGTTTTTTTTGATGCTTTTCATCCTATGGAAGGATTACATCTTTCGCAGGATGAAACTCCGAACTCTAGGTTTGTAAATGCATTATCGATAAAACAGCAAGTTGTCATGTGTCATTTCTTGCTTGATGATCTTGATAAAAAAATCCGCTAACGAGTTAATATGGCAAAATCACTTGATGCTTTTCAACTGCATAGCCAAATAATGGCTGATTATCGTCTGTTTGTTGACAGTTTTGTTAATATCAAAGACAAGGTAATTAGGAAAAAAGTAGAAGATGAAATGGCAGGAGGTAAATTTTGGCCGGAACCTCTGCTCCAGTTTAATCCGGCTTTTGAATCAGGTGATTCTGTTCAGGAGCTCTGTTCAGAAGGAGTTCTGAACCCTTCCATTCAAGATATCTTTTCAGGTTTTTCTCTATTTAAACATCAGGTTGAAGCAATTCGAATAGGCAGTCAGGGTAAAGATTTTGTCGTTACGTCCGGTACCGGCTCTGGAAAATCTCTGACCTTTCTGGGTACCATTTTTAATCATCTGCTGAACAAAGGGACCGGCTCTGGCATTAAAGCCGTTATTGTTTATCCCATGAATGCCTTGATCAACTCCCAGACAAAGGAAATTGAAAAGTACAAGGCAACGTATCAGGAAAGAACCGGCAAGGACTTTCCCATAGATTTTGGCCAATATACAGGTCAGGAGGGAGAAAAAGAAAGAAAACGTATCAGAGAGACGCCACCAGATATTATTTTAACCAACTATATGATGCTTGAATTGATTCTTACCAGATCTAAAGAGCATCCCATTGTCTCCTCGATTTACGAAAACCTGCAATTTTTAGTTTTTGATGAACTACATACATATCGGGGGAGACAGGGGGCAGATGTAGCCATGTTGATTCGCCGTATAAAAGCAAAATCGGCACATCATGTAACCTGCATAGGCACATCTGCAACCATGGTTTCAGGAGGGACTGTTCAGGAACAGAAAGCACAGGTAGCCAGCATCGCCACTACCTTTTTCGGTTCTCTTTTTGATACTTCACAGATCATTAATGAATATCTTACCCCCTGTTTTAATGAAACTGCAACAAAACCATCCCAGCAGGAATTAAAAAAGAGTTTGCAAACAGAAATTGCCCCAGGTGCAGATGAGGACGCTCTAAAAAAACATCCTCTCAGTGTGTGGCTCGAACAGAAAATAGCACTTGAGTCAACAGGTTCTGTCTTACTCAGACGGACGCCCATGCGTTTCACAGAGGTTGTTCATCTATTGGCAAAAGATTCCGGTCTGGAGATCAGTCTCTGTAAACAGCAGCTGCAAATATTTTTAAAATGGCTGGCAAATGTCAATGTTGCTCTTGATGAAGCAGGCATAAGGCGTTCGTATTTACCGTATAAGATCCACCAGTTTATTGCTCAAACAGGAAGTGTGTATGTCTCTCTACATACCGATGAAGACCGAATCATAACCCTTGATCCCACCCATCATTTAGGAAGTGGTGATGAAAAAATCATTCTCTATCCACTGGTCTTCAGCCGATTATCCGGTCATGAGTTTCTTAGCGTTGCCCTTGATCAGGACAAACTGACCTTACGACCCCGTGAATTTTCCGATAGCTTTGACACAGACTCTGACGAACGTACAGGGTATATTATTCCTGGTGATGATGTCTGGAACCCGGATACAGACCTGGAGCAGTTGCCTGAAGCGTGGCTGCAACGAACAAAATCAGGGGAATGCAGGCCTATAAAAAAATATCGAGATCGTTTTCCGATCCGTATATACTTTGATATCCAGGGCAACTATTCATTTGACCCAGTCTATCCCTACAGCGGCTGGTTTATGGCGGAAAAACTCCTCTTTGACCCCACCAGCGGAGCACAATATCATTCTCAAACCAGCGAGAGAACCAAGCTGACCAGACTTGGCAGTGAAGCAAGAAGTACGTCAACTACGGTCATAAGTCATTCTATTTTGACCAGACTTGCCGATGCCGGAATTCCCTGGCAGGATCAAAAACTCCTCAGTTTTACAGACAACCGGCAGGACGCGGCTCTGCAATCCGGACATTTCAACGATACACTTCGAGTTCTTCACCTTCGTTCCGCCATCTATCATGCCCTGGAAAAACATAACACCCTTGATTTTGCCCGCCTTGATCAGGCAATTTTTGAAGCATTGAATTTACCTCTGTCTGACTATGCTATTCAAGCCGAAAGTAGTTTTCCCAGTGTTTTGAAGGAAATTGAAGCAACCCTGAAAGACTATCTTATGTATCGGGCAATTTATGATCTCAGGCGTGGCTGGCGTGTAGTACTGCCAAACCTGGAACAATGTGCTCTTCTTGAAATTGACTATAAAAATTTACAGGAAAACTGCGAGGCCGATGCTGCCTGGCAGGCTGTTCCCTTTATCAGTGAACTTTCCGGGCCGGAAAGAACCGAAGTCGTCTACCAGACCCTTGAGTATTTCAGAAAGCTTTACGCAATTTACAGCAAGGAGTATCTCGATCAAAATGCCATTGATGAAAAGCGAAAGAAGATTCGAGAGAAGCTCAAGGAACCGTGGACCTTTGAAGAGAATGAAAAAATAAACAGTCCGTACAAGATTGGTTACGAACCACTGAGCAGACGATCCAGGGCCTCAGCATATTTTAAGAGTGCCGGACCTAACAGCGCCTTGGGGAAATATCTCAAATCAGAGGCTCAAAAAAAGGATATTTTACTCAAGAAGAAGGTAGATTACCAAGATTTTATAGCCTCTTATTTTAATTTGCTGGCTGAAGCCGGCTGGTTACAGTCAAGCATTGCCAAGAATAAAGAAAACGAAGATACCCCCCTCTATCAACTGCGCATTGATACCATTATCTGGAAACTTGGTGATGGCGAGCATATTACCCCGGATAAAATCACAGTTCGTTCCTATAAAGAAATCGAGCATCGGCCCAACAAGTTTTATCAGGAGATGTATCGTTCCGATTTTGCTGATCGTAAAAAGCTGATTGGCAGGGAACATACCGGTCAGCTGAGTAATGAGGAAAGAATCAACCGGGAAATATTATTTCGATCAGGGGAATACAGTGCCCTTTTTTGTTCACCCACCATGGAACTCGGAATCGACATTGCCAATCTCAATGTTGTCCATATGAGAAATGTCCCCCCCAATTCTGCAAATTATGCCCAACGTGGCGGCCGGGCAGGCCGAAGCGGCCAGGCAGCCCTTGTGTTTACCAACTGTTCGGCCTTCTCTCCGCATGATAGACATTACTTCAACCATGCTGCTGAAATGGTGGCCGGTGTAGTTACTCCGCCCCGTATAGATTTGTATAATGCAGAACTGCTCACCTCGCACTTAAATGCCGTATGCCTTTCGCATGTTAAGCTTACCGAATTGAATCAAAGCCTGATGGAACTGGTGAATCAAGATGATCCCGTATTGCCTCTCAGGGAAGATGTAAAAGAAAAACTGACCTTAAATAATGCGACCAAAAATGAGATTAAATATGCTTTCAACCGGGCAATCCACGATTTGCGCAAAACACCAACCGTTATTCTATTAAGCAGCGAACAGATTGATCAAGTCATCGATTCACTTGCAGGTTCACTGGATAATGCCCTGGAACGCTGGCGCCGTTTGTATCTTGCCATGCAGAAACAGATAGCTGACGCCAATCGCATATTGGAAAGCGGCATTTATAAAGGTAATTCAGATGAGGTCAAAGATGCCAGGAGAAATGTAGCACAAGCCCTTCGCCAACGAGATTTATTAAAGAATGAGATTACCAGGGGCAGCCTCTCCGAGTTTTACCCCTACCGCTATCTCGCCTCAGAAGGTTTCCTGCCAGGATACAATTTTACCAGATTGCCGATACGGACGTTTATTCCCTTCGGGGATGCGGGTGAATATGTTTCACGCCCTCGGTTTATTGCGCTCAGGGAATTCGGCCCTAAAAATGTAATCTATCACAATGGTTCCAAGTATCAGGTAATCCAGATCCTTGCTCCGGAAGCTGATCTAAAGCTGAAAAAAGCCAAAATCAGCACCAATGCCGGCTATATTATGATGGATGATGAATATAATGCCAGTGTCTGTCCTTTTTCCAAAACACCTCTGACAGAAGCAGGTTCCACAGAGGTGTTTGTTGATCTCATGGAAATGACAGAGACCAAAACCAGGGAGATGGAACGTATCTCCTGTGAGGAAGAGGAGCGGCTGTCTAAGGGGTTTGAAATCAAAACTTTTTTTTCCATGCCTTCCGGTGGTGCCGACACCATCCGTAAAGCTATCGTGAAAAACGAAGAAGATGAATTTTTGAATATTCGTTTCCTGCCCACTGCCCGGCTTGTTCAGATCAATAAAAAATGGAGAGCAACAGAGGCAACCGGTTTTCTCATGGGCTTGAAATCCGGCTGGTGGAAAAATGAACCAAAAGAGGCACCACCACCTGATGCAGAGGAAACAAGAAAAGTACAACTCTTTACCCACGACACGGCTGATGCCCTGTACATTGAACCCATCAAATCTCTTGCACTTGACTATGACGGCATTGTTACCCTCCAATACGCCTTGAAAAGAGCCATAGAAAATATTTTTCAGATCGAGTCCAGAGAAATTGGAGTCGAACTCATGGGAGATGAAGAAGAACCCAATATTTTTCTCTATGAAGCAGCAGAGGGAAGCCTTGGCGTTCTTTCCCGCTTTGTCGAAGAAAAGGATACCTTTAGAGATGTTATACAGGAAGCCATTGCCGTTTGTCGCTATGATGATCCCGAATATACGGAAGATGCCTCGTACGATGACCTGCTCAGCTATTATAATCAGCGACATCATGACATCATCAACCGTCATCTTATTCGCGATGCCCTGGAAAAACTGGTACTCTGTAATTTGGAGGTCATAACCAATGCCGCATATCCGGATTACGAATCACAGTATCAGTCACTCCTGAAACAGATAGATCCAACATCTTCGACCGAACTGAAATTTCTTACTTTTCTTCATGAGAACGGTCTGAAATTACCCGATGCTGCCCAGAAGCAGGTCGACGGGATTTACTGTCAGCCGGATTTTTTCTATGAACCGGATGTATGGGTCTTCTGTGATGGCACTCCCCATGATAAGCCGGAGATCAAAGCAAAGGACAAAAAACAACGCAAGGCCATTTTAAATCATGGTGATCAGATATTTGTCTACTACTATCAGGATAATCTTGCCGAAATAACAGGCAGGCGCCCCGATATATTTTACAAGGTTAAATAAAAAATGGATTTTAAAGCTGGTTCCCTTGTACATGCCCGCCGCCGGGACTGGGTTGTCCTGCCCTCCCCGGAGGATGATCTCGTCCTACTGAAACCGCTCGGCGGCTCTGAAGAGGAAATTACCGGCATCTACCTCCCCTTAGCCTTTGCAGATGATACCATAGAATCCACCTCCTTTCCTTTGCCGACCGGTGATGACATAGGCGATATTTCATCTGCCCGCCTCCTGTACAATGCCTGCCGTCTCTCATTTAGAAGCGGAGCCGGGCCCTTTCGATCCCTTGCCAAGCTCTCTTTCAGGCCCCGGTCATACCAGATGGTTCCTCTGATCATGGCTCTGCGCCAGCCGGGCCCTGTTCGTCTTCTTATTGCCGACGATGTCGGTGTGGGCAAAACCGTTGAGGCTCTGCTGGTGCTGAAAGAACTGCTCGAACGACGGGAAATAAAACGCTTTGCCATTGTCGTGCTGCCCCATCTCTGCGAACAGTGGCAAGCGGAGTTGCAGGACAAATTCGGAATTGAGGCGGTAATTATTCGTTCTAATACCCAGGCCAGGCTTGATCGAGAAATCCATGGAGATACCAGTGTCTATGAATATTACCCCTATCAGATCATTTCCATTGATTACATCAAGTCGGATATTCGCCGCCAGGTCTTTATACAGGAATGTCCGGAGTTCATCATTGTTGACGAGGCCCACACCTGTACCAATGCCCAGTCCATGGGAGCGAGCCACCAACAGCGCCATAAGCTTATCAGCGACATTGCCGCCAAGCCTGATCAGCACATGGTGTACCTTACAGCTACCCCGCATAGCGGCAAAACAGAGCAGTTCCAGTCGCTGTTGGGACTTATAAATCCGGAATTCCAAACTCTTGATCTGACCATGGCCGATCAGAAGGATCGGCGAAACCTGTCCAGATACTATGTCCAGCGCCGCAGGGCGGATGTAGAAAAATGGATGAATGAAGACACCCCCTTCCCAAAACGGGATGCCGGTGAGTTTCAGTATGATCTTTCAAAGGCATACGGAGATTTCTATCAGGATATTCTTGAATTCGCCTTTGGTCTGACCACGAAGAAACAGGGCCACGCCGGTATCCAGCGTCTCAGGTATTGGTCGGCCCTGGCTCTGCTGCGCGGGGTGATGTCAAGTCCTGCTGCAGGCCTGGAGATGTTGAAGAACAGGATGAAAAAAAATATACCGGAGCAGGAGGGCGCTGATCCGGATGAAAACAACCCTCTTATGGATGAAGACTTCAGTTCGGCAAAAGACTTTACACCTTCAGCAATTCTGGATCGAACTGAATGGACCTCCACTGAGAACAAAAAACTCGCGCAACTGTCAGAACAACTGACGAGCCTGCAGACCATAGAATTTGATTATAAGGCTGGTCAGACTGTAAAAATTATCAAGAAGTGGTTGGCAGAGGGCTACAATCCCGTCATTTTCTGCCGATTTATTGCCACTGCAAAGTATCTTGGCACCATCCTGAAACAGGAGCTGAAGGGAAGAAAGGGTCCTGATGTGCAAATCATCACCAGTGAAGATCCGGACGAAATCCGCAAAGAGCGTATCGAAAAAATGGGAGCCTCGAAACAGCGGGTTCTGGTTGCCACCGACTGTCTCAGTGAAGGAATAAACCTCCAGGATCTTTTTACCGCAGTGCTGCATTATGACCTGCCCTGGAATCCCAACCGATTGGAACAGCGGGAGGGCAGGGTAGATCGGTTCGGCCAGACAGCAGCCATGGTAAAAACCTTCCTCCTCTATGGCAACAACAACCCCATTGACGGTGTTGTCCTCAAAGTACTGCTGCGCAAGGTCAGGGAGATTAGAAAATCTACCGGTATTTCCATCCCCTTTCCCGAAGATTCACAGTCACTCATGGATTCCGTTCTCCAGGCCGTCTTGGAAAGCCCCCTGGTAACAGGCCCGCAGCCTAAACAGTTAGGTCTGTTTGATGAGCTGGATACGGTAAAGGAAAAAGAGCTTGCCGCCTCCCGCGCCATCGCAGAGGCTGCTCAGCGTGAAAAGGCATCCCGTACTATCTTTGCGCAAAATGCCATTAAGGCGGAAGAAATTGAACAGGACCTTAAGGAATCGGATGAGGCCATCGGCACTCCGGAAGCTGTGGAAAAATTTGTCACAGAGGCCCTGTTGAACATGCTTGGAGTGCAGATAACCAGGGATAGAACGCATGGCTATACTCTCTTTACCGATAACATGCCGGGAGTGCTGCGGGCGGTTTTGCCGGAAGAAAATCCGATTAAGGTCAGTTTTGTATCACCAACACCAGAGGGATACCGTTACTTTGGCAGAAATCACCCCTTTGTGGAGCAGCTCTGTCAATTCCTTATGGCAAACTCGCTCAGTAAAAAACATACATACGGCCCGGCGCGTTCCGCTGTTATCCGCTGCACAGACGTCACCAGCAAGACAACGCTGTTACTCTTCAGAGTACGTAATGTAATAGAGTCCAAAAAAGGCGGCAATCAGCTGGTGGCGGAAGAAATGCTGATCTGGGGCTTTTCAGGGAGCGCCGATGAAAACAACTGGCTCAGTCCGGAGCAGACCCGGCATCTTCTCCATCATGCCGTACCAAGTTCTGATCTTGCTCCCCAGGCCCGGGAGAGTTTTTTGGAGAATGAACTTGAGGAAATAGAAGAGCTGCATGCCTCGGGAGTTCTTGACCAGGCCGCCCTGAAAAGGGCTGAGATCCTGCTTGAAGCCCACGAACGATTTCGCAAACTACTCGGCGGCGGCAAGTATAAAGTGGTGGAGCCAGTACTGCCCATGGATCTCATGGGGGTGTATGTGTTGCTGCCGGAAAAAAAGTAAAGCCCCATGGTATTGCCCTGAATTGTTTTTGTTACTCAGGGGATCGCAAGGGGCATATTTTGTACTCAGTCAAGAATAAGGCGTTTCAGGTCATAGAACATGGAACGGGTTTTTCTGTCTTTATCCTTGTCGTAAAAAAATTGGAATTCGTTTTTTTGATAGAACCGTAAAACATTTTCCACATTATAGGCGTCAATGGTGAGGAAACGACAACCTGTTCGGTTTTCTGTAACAAACAGTTTTTTGATCATGTTCAGGGTGTGAGAGCCGACATTCATTCCCTGAAAATGTTTGCTGACCCCAAAACGGGTGATTTTGACTGCAGGAAGAAACGGATAGTGCTTTGCCTCCCCTACGTCGGGTATATCAGAATAGCCAGGCTGTTGTTTGCTGGATTTTCGGCGGACAGAGTCGTTGCATAAATCAAGTAAGGCCACCGGGATTGTTTCCGCAGTGGCCTCACAAAGATAATAAGGCTGCCCGACTAAGGCCTCCTTATTGGGTAGAGCATCTTTTTGAAAGTATTCGTTTAAATCGGGATCCCCACAGTCAAAAGAAGAAAGAATATCCTCATGCTGCTCCGGATCAATCTGGTTTAAGATCCAATCATCGACCTGCAGGCGATTCCTTTCTTTTCGAAGCATGTTGTTTGATGAGCTTCCGGGCCTGTTCTAATTTAGGCGTGGGGACTAACCTGGAAGGCTTTTTGAGATCTTTCTCAATGGTTGCAGAAAAAGCCTTGGCATCTTGCCCGGTTAGAACAGGAGTTGCTGCAATGGGTAATGCCATAGCGTACCTCCTAAAAATGTATGTAGAACAAATTATTCTTCGTTTAATGACCGTTGCATGTACTAAAATCTAACCACAGAGTCAAGTATAGTGTCAAATATAAGAACGTTTCCTGAAAAAACAATATGCTCGTTATCGCTCAAAGGTCGCATACGTGACAGGAAAATTGCAGAATTATGAAATACTCCACCATTCGCATAGAAGGTTCCATTCTCTCAGCTGATATTCTCGATAAAATCAGCCAGGAAGAACTGTCCGGACAAACAGCCAATGATTTTGGTTTGTCCGGCAACACCAAAGTGAAAGACGAGATTGCCAGGGCCTGGGCAGATGCCCAGGATATGTGGAGGGTTTATAAACGACGTATCGAACGGCTGGATGAAAAAGACTACGGTACCTCGGAAACACGAAAATTCTGGATTGTTCCCCTGCTTGAAATGCTTGGCTTTGACGCCGCTATTGCCAAATCAGAAGTCGTAGGCGGCAAGAGCTATGCCATCAGTCACCGGGTGCAGAACCTTGATAACTTTCCTGTCCACATCATGGGATTTCGGGACAGTCTGGACAGGAAACGGACAAGCGGCGGCCCGCGCATGTCACCCCACGGCCTGGTTCAAGAGTATCTGAATCTTACCGAACACCTGTATGCCCTTGTCGCCAACGGTACCTATCTACGGCTGTTAAGGGATTCCAGCCGCCTCATCAAACTGTCCTTTATTGAGTTTGATCTGGCCTCCATGATGGATGACGACCATTATGCCGACTTTGCCATCATGTACCGGCTGCTCCATGCCAGCCGTATGCCACAGAAAATGGAGCTGGGTGCGGAGAGCCTCATTGAGCAATACCACCAGGATGCTCTGGATTCCGGCTCCCGAATCAGGTCCGGCCTCAGTCAGGCGGTTGAAAACTCCATCCGTATGCTGGGTGATGGTTTCCTGGCCCACCCTGATAACGAACAGCTCCGTGAACGGATAGAGAATAACACCCTTGGTGCTGATGAGTTATACAAGTATCTTCTGAAGCTGATCTATCGTCTTCTCTTTCTCATGGTCATTGAGGAACGGGATCTGGTGTATCCCAAGGGCTGTGACAAGAAAAAGCGAAAAATTTACTATGACTATTATTCCGTGGCCAGCCTGCGCCGCCTGTCCGAAAAGCCGTATCTTGCAGACCCACGTTTCAGTGACCTGTGGATCAACCTGAAAAACTGTTTTGCCCTCTTTGACCGGGGCGGAAAAGGGGAGAAACTTGATCTCAAACCCCTGGCAGGTGATTTGTTCGGTTACAACGCCATCGGGGAACTCAACAGATGCAGCTTGGATAATAAAACCCTGCTCACCTGCCTGCGCAACCTCAATATCTTTGAGAATCCGGTTACCCATCAAAAGATGCGGGTTAACTACGGCTCCCTCAATGTGGAGGAGTTTGGCTCGGTGTATGAGGGCTTGCTAGAAAAAGATCCGGCTCTCCATCTGGAACAAGGAAAATATAGTTTTGGTTTCAAGGCGGGCGATGAACGCTCCTCATCCGGATCCCATTACACCCCGGATGAACTGGTCCAGCCCCTGATCAAACATTCCCTGGATTATATTATAGCCGACAGGTTGAAACAGCCTGAGCCCATAGCAGCCCTACTTTCCATAAAGATCTGTGATGTAGCCTGCGGCTCCGGCCATATCCTGCTCAATGCTGCCCGCCGGATTGGCGGTGAAGTGGCTAAACTGCGCAGCGGCGAGGAACAACCCTCCCCGGAACCCTTTCGGCAGGGAGTACGGGATGCCATTGCCCACTGTATCTATGGGGTGGATAAAAATCCCCTGGCCGTGGAGCTGTGCAAAGTGGCTCTTTGGCTGGAGGCCCATGATCCGGGTAAACCGCTCTCTTTTCTCGACCATCACATAAAATGCGGTGATGCCATTGTCGGTCTGGCCCATAAGGAAGAGCTGGAAAACGGGATTGCCGATGAAGCCTTCAAGACCCTGGCCGGAGATGATAAAGAGGTCGCCAAGACCCTGCGCAACCGCAATAAACGGGAACGAAAAGATGAGGCCTCCGGCCAGACAACGGTTGAGGATTTTCAGGATAAAGCCATTGCCGACCTTGCGGGACAGTGCCGGGAGCTGAACCAGCTTGATCAGTCAACCCCGGACGATGTGGAACTGGTCAAATCTACTTACAAGGATCTGGTTTCCGGACAGGAGTGGTGGCAGTTGAAAACCCTGGCCGATATCCAGGTAGCCCAGTTCTTTATTCCCAAGACCGAAGAGAACGAGGGTTTGTGTATTACCCATCGCGAGTATTTGGACTATCTGAGCGGCAGAAAACCACTCCAGGGCCGGGACAGTGCCAAGGCCCTGGCCGTGAGCGGCGAAAAGCGATTTTTTCACTGGTTTCTGGAGTTTCCTGAGGTTTTTGAGCAGGGTGGGTTTGATTGTATTTTGGGGAACCCTCCCTTTCTGGGCGGCCAGAAATTGAGCGGAACATTTGGGGCAGCTTTTCCCAACTATGTGAAAACAACCTATACTCCCATCAAATCTGTTGACTTGGTGACCTATTTTTTCAGACGGATTTTTTCGATCATCAAAACTGGTGGATTCCAGGCTTTGCTATCAACCAACACCATTTCCCAAGGCAATGCCAGGGAAGGTGGTTTGGCGGTTATCCTGGACAACGGCGGCAGCATCAACTTTGCCATTCCTTCCATGCGCTGGCCCGGACAGGCTGCTGTTGAGGTTGCCGTTATCACCATATACAAGGGTAAATGGAAGACACCATATATCTTACAAAACAAAAAGGTTCCACAAATTACCTCATATCTTGATGATAGCCTTTCTATGGGTGATCCGCACCCGCTTCAGCAGAATGCGGATAAGAGTTTCCAGGGAACCATTGTGCTGGGCAAGGGCTTTATTCTGACACCTGATGAAGCAGACAAGCTGATAGAAAAAAATCCAAAGAACAGGGATGTCATTTTTCCATATCTCAATGGACAGGATTTGAACACCCAACCGGATCAATCCCCAAGACGCTGGGTAATCAATTTTTTTGACTGGAGCGAGGAGTATTGCCGAGAAAAATATCCGGAATGTTTTGAAATTGTTGAGCGACTTGTTCGACCTCAACGTGAAAACAATAAGAGAAAAGTAAGGCGTGAAAAATGGTGGCTATACGCAGAGCGAGCCGTAAAATTATACGATACTGTCGAACAGTTTGAAAAAATACTCGTTACAGCCCAAGTCAGTAAAACCGTGGCCTTTTCCTTTGTTGAAAACAATAAGGTTTTCGATGCTAAATTGATTGTTTTTGCTCTTTCCAGGCACCATGAATTCGCATTTTTACAATCCAGTTTACATTATAACTGGGCATGGAAATATTGTACCACAATGAAAGCGGATTTGAGTTATACTCCGGTTACCATTTTTCAAACCTTCCCATTCCCCCAAAACCTTATTCTGGAAACAGAAGCCAATCTGGCCAACATCGGCGAACAGTACCACGAGTTTCGCCGGGGACTTATGCTCCGCCTCAAGATCGGCCTGACCAAAACCTACAACCTATTCCATACCAAAAAACTTACCTCGGCCATGGTGGAAAAGGTCAGTAAACAGAACGAAGCAACAGCCGCCCAGTCATATGAAGACATCCTGCATCTTCGTGAACTCCATAAAGAAATGGACAACGCAGTCCTTGCCGCCTACGGCTGGACAGACCTCGACCTGGCCCACGATTATTACGACATGGACTACCTGCCGGAAAATGACCGCACCCGCTACACGATCTCTCCTGAGGCCAGAAAAGAGATCCTCAAACGCCTCCTCCAGCTCAACCATGATATCTATGCAGCAGAGGTGCTCCAAGGTCTGCATGTTAAGGGGAAAAAGGCAGGGAAGCAAAAAATAAAGAAAAAGAATCCCAAACAACCGACACTTTTTTAGCAGACCAAGAACCAGAGAAACAATATGTATATATCAAGAATTAAGATAAAGAATTTCAGAAATTTTAAAGAGTTTGACATCTCTCTTGGAGAGAAGACAGTAATAGTTGGAGAAAATACCGCTGGGAAAACAAACCTGATACATGCCCTTCGCCTTTTGTTAGATCCATCACTTCCAGATTCGGCCAGGCAACTTTCAGAAAATGATTTTTGGGATGGGCTGGAAGATCCCATGGGGAATGGTGATGAAATTACCATCCAAATAGAGCTTCAGGGATTTGAAAACAAAGAATCTCTCCTGGCAATCCTCCAGGACTATCTTGTAGATAATGGAGAATTGCCAACAGCACGAATTACCTATAAATTTTTCCCCTCACCTCAGGCAAATAAACAAGACAAACTCAGATATGTCTTTCTGGTTTATGGTGGTGATGATGAGACGAATGTTTTTGGCTACCAACAAAGAAAATGGATGCCGCTTCATGTTCTTCCAGCATTAAGAGATGCAGAATCTGATTTGCAAATTTGGTCAAAATCGCCACTCCGTCCTCTTTTGGAGGCCTTGACTGTCGCTCCAGGAGAGCTTGAAGATGCTGCCTCAGAGATTGATAGTGCCACCGAAAAAATATTGGATCTTGCTGAAGTGAAAACACTGAGCAAAGCTATTGAAGATCGCCTGGAAAGTATGGTGGGAAAATTCCATGCTGTTGACCCCTCACTGGGGATTGTTTCTACAGATGCACTACGATTATTACGTTCATTGCGCTTGTTTGTCGATGGACTTGCTCAACGGAAAATAGGGGAAACAAGTCTCGGTATATGCAATGTATTATACCTCACTTTGCTGGTTCTTGAGTTGGAAAGAAAAGAGGCAGAGGGAGAGAGAGCTGCTACCATTCTTGTTATCGAAGAGCCTGAAGCACATCTGCATCCGCATCTGCAGCGCTTGGTTTACCGTGATTTTTTACAACGAGACTCTGGCGTTATTTTGACAACCCATTCTCCCAATATCGTCAGTGTTGCTCCGGTAAAGTCATTAGCTTTTCTTAAAAATCATGGGGATGCAAACGGAACTCTCGGTTCCTCAACTATCTCAACAGAGCTAACTGATTATGAAGTTCAAGATATCGAGCGCTACTTGGATACAACTCGTGGGGAAATACTCTTTTCTCGTGGCGTGATCTTGGTTGAAGGTGATGCTGAACGTCTTCTTATTCCATCGTTTGCCAATTTGTTAGATATTAACCTGGATGAATGTGGCATATCCGTCTGCAGTGTCCAGGGCACAGACTTTGCTCCTTACGTGAAGTTGTTATGTGAAAAATCTTTGAACATCCCATTTGTCGTAATCACTGATGGTGATCCGGTTGAAAAGGGTGGAGAGATAAAATACTACGCAGGCCACAAAAGATGTATGAAGCTGGCTAAAATATTTAAACCTACAGTACACGAGGAACTTGAGAATCTTTTTGAAGAGGAGGACTGGAAGAAACTTGATGATAAGTTAGATGAAATTGGCCTGTGTATTTGTGACAAAACTCTTGAGATTGAACTCGTAGGGATTGAGTATGAAGATGAGTTGCTTTCCACCTTAAAAGAGTTAGGAGCTGGAACAACAAAACAAGAAAGATTCAAAGAAGTCTTAGGAAAAATAGCGGCTTCTAAGGCAAATAAGAAAATTGAGAAATATTTTATAGCCCGCATAGAAGATTACGGGAAGGGTCGATTCGCTATGCGTTTTTCCCATAAGCTGACAGCGGACAGGGTACCTCATTATATAAGGTTGGCTATCAACTATATTGCTGATTCTGTCACCTGCCGATAGTTGCTTACCATGTCTTTCTTTCAGCAAGAACTTGATAAACTCCTCGGTAACAGTGAACAAAAAGAGGCGTATCTCTCCAATGATCACTGTGTCGTTCTTGCCGGTCCAGGCAGTGGAAAGACAGCAACGTTGTCTTTAAAAATCCTGAGACTATTGGAAAACAATATTCCCGCTCCCCAAGGATTAGCCTGTCTTACATATAACAATGAGGCGGTAAGAGAATTTAGACATCGCCTCCGCCTTCTTGGTCTTCCCACAAGGCCAAATGTTTTCTTGGGAACCGTGCACAGCTTTTGTCTCAATGCTGTGATTCGTCCTTTTGCCAAAATTTTCCGTCCAGAATTACCGTACCCTCTAATTGTCATAACAGAAAAAAATCAAATAGCAGCACTGCAAAGAGCAATGGATTTTGTTGGTGAGCGAGATAATGCCAGGTTTTATAAGTTTAAAATGGATTTATATCGGCGGACACATTTGGATAGAGATTCAGCAAACTGGCATGCAGATGACCGCAAAGCAAATATCATTGAAAAGTATGAAGAAATTATTCGTGGCCAGGGATGCATAGATTTTGATGATCAAATTATTATTGCCCTTGATATCATCGAAAACGAGCCATTTGTTAGAAAATGTCTTGCCGCACGTTATCCATGGCTGGTGATAGATGAATATCAGGATTTAGGCTACCCTCTCCACCGGATCGTTACCACTCTCATTGGTTCAACTCCTATAAAAATATTTGCAGTTGGTGATCCTGATCAGTCCATTTATAGTTTTGCCGGTGCTGACCCCAAGTATATTGAGGAACTTTCAAGCCGGGATGACACAAAGAAGATCCAGTTAAAACTCAACTACCGATGCGGGCAGTCTATTATTGACGGAGCAGGAACTATATTGGCCCCGGAGATTCCCAGAGAATATGAATCTGCGAGAGGGGAAGATGATAGGCCTGGGGAAATAACTTTTGTTCAGGAAACGGCAGGATTTGATGCTCAGATTAGAACTGTCATTGAAAACATCCTGCCCTCACTTGACGAGGCCGGATATGAACGAAGAAATATTGCCATTCTCTATAAGAATAAATATGACGCTCAAATAATTTCTGATGCTCTTACCGCCTCGGATATTAAATTCAGTGGGGAAAAAGATCAGCGATACAAGAGAACACCTTTAACCAGATGGGTTGAAGGAATGGCCCAGTGGTGTTGCGGCCTTTCAAAGGAACAGGGAGTACGGTTTGAGGAACTTTTTTCTTTCTGGATGGCCTTGCAGAGAGATGCTGGCAAGGTGTTTGGAGATCAGGAAGATCTAAAAGAAAAACAAAATTATTATCGTTGTCTGTCAGATGCAAAGAATCCAACTCAAAAAGCGATTAATTGGTTGAATACCATTAATTCAAGCCTTTCTATCCAAGCACTATTATCAAGTTCCAAGATTAGACCAGATGAAAAGGATACCTGGGTGGCAATGATGGAAGCTTTTGGAGAGGGGGATTTAGCAGATTTCTTGGTTGAAGATATTGCAGGCTGTGGTGCTCACTCAAATAACCTCGTTATTACAACATTGCACAGCAGCAAGGGGCAGCAGTTTGATGTTGTGATCATCCCAGGGATGGAAGAAGGCCGATTACCTCGCTACAATCGGTTAAGTGGTGAGGCTTTAAAAGAGGAGAGACGGACATTTTATGTTGCCTTCACTCGAGCGAGGTTTGCTGTCTATATTTTGTATAGTGGGTGGTATCCAGTTAGTTGGGGGCAACAAAGAAATGGGCCCTCTCGATTCGTAAAAGAACTACAGGAAACCATTACCCAACATTAAGCCAAAATACATTTGATACGGGAAAAAGATGGATCAACGATTCGCACAAGTTAAATTTGCACAAATTACCCCGGAAGTCCTTGAACAGTTCTTGGCCACTGCTACTCGTCGAATTGTCATCGCTAAGGCTGGATATTCAGTATCTGAAGTAAATCAACTTATTCGCTTGGTACAAGGAAATGAAATTAGCTGTGCTCTTTACATGGAAGCAGGAGAAAATCCGATCCGCTATGGTTTTGGTCAGGCGGAGGCCCTGCCGCTCATCGAAGAACACATGGATATCCTCAACGTGCAGAGCGTCAACCAGATCAGAATGGCACTGGTCATTGTTGATGATGCAGCCCTTGTTTATGCACCAGTCGCCCTGTCCTGGGAAAAACCACCTGCAGAGCTGGAGTTCCCTAATGGTGTCTTTGGCAATAAGGGATTTGCCGAAACTTTATTTGAACAGATGGGTGGGAAAATTGTCGAGGTGGTTCTTGATCCGCAGGAGGCTGATGACGGAACAGAAAAACAGGCGCCAATAGTCATACCAGTTCCTCCCATCCCGAAAAAGAAAGCCGAAGAGATCAAAACGGAAATCGAAGAGGCCTCCAAAGGACTGAAAGCAAATCCACCTCCGGATCCGGCTACATTGAGAAACACCACTTTCTACCGCAATAAATACAAACTACTGAAAACCACGGTACATGGAGCCAGAGTCAGTACCAAAAGCCTGGATCTCAGACCATTTAACAGGATATTTCCCCAAGCTGATTCCAGGCTGCGCTCCAGTTGGAGTCCGTTGACAGCCACCGATGCAAAAAAATTGCCTTCCCAACAGTTTCTTACAACAGTTGAAAAGGAAATTGAAAAATGTACCTTCAATGCAGGCCGTCACGGAAAGCTTATTGAGCGACAGAACATGGATAACCTGGAGAAAAAAATAAATAACCTTGCAAAAAAATTACAGAAACAACTCCAAGGGGAGCATCCGGTTCGGCAACAGACAAACATTACAGGCGAATCATCACTGAATCTGAAGACTATCCTCCAGGACAGTCATCAATCGCTTGTAAGCTACCTCTTACCTCTAGCCGTTCAACATGACACATGTCTTGATAAACTTTTTGCCCATGAACGCTCTCTGTTCCGGCAGATGAAAAAAGGGGAAATTGAAAAGGAAAAAGCTATCCGTCAGGCGCTTGAAACTTTTGTGGAAGATATTCTCCACTTTCCCACGCCGGAAAACATTATCGAGTCTATCAAAGTGGAGTATGATTATTACGATGTGTCCGATGAATTACTGGCTGATCCGGATTTTCTGGATCGACTGAAAGAATTTGATGTAGAGGTGCGAGAGTACAGTGACGGATTTGAAAAAAATCAAGAATTCTACCGATGAATTCGTTTTCATGCAAAATATGATGTTTAAACAATGGCTATATTGAAGGATCAAAACCCCGTCATTGTTCTCGATTTCGAAACAACCGGCCTTTCTCCTCAATATGGCGACCGTGCTATTGAAATCGGTGCTGTGCTGAACTTAGAAAAGTGTTCTTTTTTTCCTGGACCAGGTCAGTCAACTATGATCGGTGGCAAAGTGATGTCTTTTATCCCATGCTTAAGAAAGTAGGTTTACGAAAGATCCGGGTCCATGATCTGCGTCATACTTTTGCCAGTATCAGGATCTTTACAGGCTGTGCCCTGATCTATATTCGTGATCAATTAGGGCACTCAAGTATTACGATAACAGCTGGCACCTATGGTCATTTGCTGAAAGGAAACAGTGAAAAATCCAGTGGACGCCCTGGACGGTATGCAGATCCCAAACTATCCCTATGTGACCCCAAAAAAGAAAAAGGCACAAAGCGTTTGACGCTTTGTGCCTGTATTTCCGTGGTGACCCCAAGGGGAATCGAACCCCTGTTTACGGCGTGAGAGGCCGTCGTCCTAACCGCTAGACGATGGGGCCAGATGGTGGCTGATTGTATAAAGGCTACCTTGAAAAATTGCCTTTTCGCCCGATCTCTGTGTCACAGAAAAATGAAAAATGCTCACATATGACTAATATGCTGCGCTTTTTAATTTTTCTGTTCCTTGATCTCGAACGAAAATTCTAATTTTTCAAGGCACCCTAAAATTTATGATCTTCTTTGTCAAGACGCATTATTGGACTGGACATAAAAAGTT
>CAZVGY010000073.1:0-20164 GCA_964627015.1 uncultured Desulfobacteraceae bacterium | reverse complement strand
ATCCCCTTCAAGGGGTTATTGCAATTCCGGCCCCTTTGGGGTCGGATATTTAATCCTTCGTATCTTTTGCAAGATCCCCAAAATTGACAAAGCAGGTATTCGCATTTTTTATAGCAGATTATCTTCCTTTTTTATATGAGGAAGAGATGATTGAATTGAAGCCTATCGGAATTATACACTCACCATTCGAGGCCACTCAAGGTATGCCGATACAACCATCGGGTGGCAAAGGTATCTGTGGCACTGTTGAGGTTTTTGAGGAATATCAAGCCGGATTAAAGGATCTGGAAGGGTTTTCTCACATCATTTTGCTATACCTGTTCCACCTTAGCAGAGGATTCAGGCTGGAGGTCGTCCCCTTCCTGGATACCTATCCGCGGGGGCTGTTTTCGACTCGCGCCCCCAGGCGACCCAATCCCATAGGTCTGTCAGTTGTCCAGTTGGATACAATAAAAGAGGGCGTGCTCCACATACGGAATCTGGATATTTTGGAACGTACTCCATTGGTTGATATCAAGCCATATGTACCCCAGTTTGACAGTTATGAGGGTGCACGAACCGGATGGCTTGAGCATTCCGGCAAGAAAGCAGAGAATAGGATTTCGGATAACAGGTTTATATGAACAGGTGAAACAGAAAATTGAGTGCTGTTTAAGGAGAGCTTCACGAAGAATCAAATTCAATCTCAGATTTTAAGTAATACAAGGATAAATTAGCGGTATTTCATTTATCATTTGTTAAGAGACAAATATGAAAGAATTATTTTCCCCATTCTTTATTAAAGGACTTAGATTAAAAAATAGAATTGTGATGCCGCCATTAGCTTCATTTCTGATTGAATCAGATGGTACAATAACTGATAAAACGGTTGAGCATTATCGCAGAAGGGCCGCTGGAGGTCCCGCAATGGTCATTATGGAAGCCCACAGCGTGTCTGAAGAAGGTTATGTCTCTGTTCATCAGGCCAGGATCTATGATGATAGATATATCGAAGGACTCTTCAAAATTGCCAATGTAATAAGGTTCGAGGGCGCGGTACCCGCGATCCAAATTCATCACGCCGGGCGTCAGGTGCCATCCCGCGTAATCAAACGTAAACCGGTTGCTCCCTCCGCCCTTCCATCTCCAGGTATTAGAGGGGAGGTTGAACCCCTATCGATAGAAGGAATTCACAAAATCATACGTAAGTTTGGTGAGGCTGCTGAAAGAGTAATTCAAGCAGGGTTTGATTTGATCGAAATACACGGTGCCCATGGGTATCTAATAAATCAGTTTTTATCACGGTTTTCGAATATAAGAGAGGATGAATATGGGGGTGACATCAAGGGCAGAGCAAGGTTCGCCAGTGAGATTATTCGAGAAGTAAGACAAAAGGTTGGCCCCAATTTCCCCATCTCATTCAAAATAAGCGCTCAAGAATTTGTAGAAAATGGATTGACAACAGAAGAAAGCATCGAGATGTTAAAATTTTTTGTAGAAGATGGGATTGATGTCGTTCAAGTCTCAGCCGGGAATGATGCAACCTATGAATGGATATGCCAGCCTATGTTTATGAAAAAGGCCTGTCTGGCGGATTCTGCAAAACAGATAAAGGACGCATTAGATATTCCTGTTATGGCAGTCGGCAGGATAACAGACCCGATTATTGCGAATAAAATAATAAAAGAAGAAATGGCTGATCTTGTATGCATAGGAAGGGGGCTTCTGGCTGATCCCGAGATGCCAAAAAAGGCACAAAAAGGTGATATAGAAGACATAAGGCTGTGTATAGGGTGTAATAAATGCATGCAATCGATCTTTCGGAATGGACGAATCGAGTGTACCGTAAATCCGAGCCTGGGCAGAGAAAGAGAAATGCAAATATTTCCTGCTGAAAAACCAAAGAAAGTTATGGTGGTTGGTGGAGGACCGGCAGGGATGAATGCAGCCTGGGTAGCGGCAAGCAGGGGGCATGACGTTTCTCTATATGAGAAGGACTCCTCTTTAGGCGGGCAACTTCAAATTGGGTCCGTTTTAAAATTCAAAGAAGAGATACGTACCATAATAGAATTTCAAAAGAGACAGGTAGAAAAGCAAGATGTGGTATGCAAATTAAATACCCTTGTCACTATCGATAAGATCAAGGAGATTAAACCGGATGTTTTGATTTTGGCGACCGGATCCATTCCTATTAAGCCGGAAATTCCCGGTATTAACAATCAGATAGTTTTGACAGTTTCTCAGATATTTAACGGTAATAAACCGCCGTCTGGAAAGACTGTAGTTATCGGAGGAGGCTCAGCGGGATGTGAGGTGGCTCTTTATCTTTCAGGAAAGGGTTACGAGGTAGCTATCATAGAGCAGCTCCAAAAAATCGGATCTGAGATTGAGTCAGTTACTAGAAATGTTATGCTGAAGTTACTAAGGGAACAGAATGTGAAAATGCTGACTTCCTGCAAATTAGTGACGGTTTCTGAAAATGGAGTCGATGTAATTAATTCCGAAGGTAATACGTGCTTTTATGAAGCTGGATGTGTAGTTGTTGCTGTTGGAAACAAACCGGATAATTATCTGTTCGACCAGGTAAAACTGGAGAGTATGAACATAGAGACATATCGACTGGGTGACTGCCTGGAACCCAGAAGCGCCAAGGAAGCACTTTTTGAAAGCGCTCGAATAGCGAGGTCGATATGAGAAATTCCTTCATGCCTGGAACATTTTAGGCTCGATTCTGAGTCGGGATGAGAGATTAAAAGGAGATACGCTAACATGAAGCTTTCCCTTTCCGAGGTGACTGCTGCTGATCAAGGCCTGCTCGCTCCATGTGGTATTATCTGTATGGGTTGTGATCTATTCCAGCATGAAAGTCTGGGGGCCTGCAAAAAAGTTATAGAGATCTGGGAGGGATTCAATCTTCCTGATGTTGCCCCAGGATTTCATATGAACTCCAAGAATGTCTCAGCAGCGATTGAAACCATGAAGCTCTTCGTAGAGATTCGAGAAGAATCCGGACCGTGTCCAGGTTGTTTTAAGGGCGGCGGCCCCTCGAAAATTTGCAGTATTGCGAAATGTGTCAAATCCAAAGGGTATTGGACTTGTGCTGAGTGCGAAGATTTTACGCCTGAAGTTCCGAATTTCTGTCCCCATGAAGATCCATCCAAACGGCCGATAGGCTCCCGAAACAGGGCCTCATCGGCGATATCCAGGAGATACAATTCAAATAATATTGAAAATTTGATACGATGCCGAGAAATTGGATATGCAGCATTTATAAAAGAGATGAAGGAGAAAGTAAAACAGGGCTGGCGCACATGGCAGGTGATAAGCAGAGAAAAGTTGTTTGCCAGGGAGTAGAGTCCTGACGTATTTGTTCAAAAGATCGTTCTACCGGGTTATCACATCAAAATTAAATAATAGGTGCCTATGCCGGATTTAACTTGCATATTTTGCGGTGGGCCTGCTGAACTGCACGGCCGATGAGCTAATGCCAGGGTTACCTGCATGGCATGCGGAATGGAGACCGGCATTGATGAATATCGTGAGCAGTTAGATGACTGGATGGAATCAATTTGTGAAGATACCTTTAACGATCTCGACAGCGATTGATGAAGCATAGATGGCTGGCTTGGAAAACCTCAGTAGTCTGTTAACTAATTTGGGTTAATATTAATTGACAACAGAGAAAAAAACAGCAACATCTTGAATGAGCTTCAGCCACTAGAAAAAAAAGCTCTCTGACTTAGTCTGGATCCAAATGGACTTAAATGTGATGAAAGAGAATGTTGATATTACCAGAAGAACCGCCCTAAAGAGGCTGCTGCAGGTATCCGGAACACTTGCGGTTTCACTTCTGAGCAAAACCTCCCTGGGAGCCATAGCATTCGACCTTTCCGCGAAGACGCAGAAAAGTTTTATTGTTGAGGGCATTGGACAGAGTGAAGGATATAATATTAAGGAATTGATCAAACTGGTTTTTAATACAGGGGGTGGGATCGGTCGGTTTGTTTCCAAAGGCGATATTGTTGCAATAAAACCGAATATTTCATGGGCCAGACATCCTGATTTTGCTGCGACGACTAATCCTCAAGTTTTGGAAGGTGTTATTGATTTGTGTTATGAAGCCGGGGCTAAAAAGGTCAGAGTCGTTGACAATACTATCCATGATGCGAGAAGATGTTTCGCTCTGACAGGTGCAGGAGAAATAGCAAAAAATACGAACGCCGATCTTGTGTATCCCAGGTCTTCTCTTATGAGAAGAATGAAAATCCATGGAAACCGTCTGGATGTTTGGCCTGTGTTTGCACCTCTTGTTGAGGCTGATAAGCTTATTAACCTTCCTGTGGCAAAGCATCATGGGTTAACAGGTCTGACACTTGGAATAAAAAACTGGATCGGGGGTGTTGGCGGCAGAAGAAGCGCCCTTCACCAGGACATACATCAGAGCATAGTGGACCTGGCACGATTTTTTAATCCTACTGTGACGTTGATTGACGCAACCAGGATTATGACGCGAAACGGCCCTTCAGGCGGAAGCCGTCTGGACGTTTTTAAGAAGAATACACTCATACTAAGTGATGACCCTGTTGCTGCGGATACGTTTGCGGCCGGTCTTTTTGGTTGTACTCCGGATAAGCTCGATTTTATAACCATTGGCGAAAAAAGAGGCCTCGGAACAACCAATTTGGATCGTCTGATTAAGAAGAGGGTAGTCCTGTGAAGGCAGAGCAACTGGTTTGGGCAAGGAGAGTAAGCCAGACCATTTTTTTGATATTTTTCCTGTTTCTTCTTGTAGAATCACGACTTCCAAGAGACATTCCCATAGAATACTCCCCGGTTTTTTCTTCACTTAATGAGGATCTAGGCATCAATTACCCGGTAGATTTTTTCTTTCAACTCGACCCTCTGGTTCTGCTTTCTTCCCTGCTTGCAGGGCATCATCTTATTGAAGGATTTCTATGGGGGCTCGGCGTACTCCTGATAACCGTACTTCTCGGAAGAGTGTTTTGCGGGTTCATATGTCCTTTAGGGACAATTCATCATATGGTAAGCTGGTTCAG
Source organism: uncultured Desulfobacteraceae bacterium (assembly GCA_964627015.1). Classification (GTDB taxonomy): domain Bacteria; phylum Desulfobacterota; class DSM-4660; order Desulfatiglandales; family Desulfatiglandaceae; genus CAZVGY01. The sequence continues at coordinate 15,128 of CAZVGY010000073.1, read as the reverse complement.
GCCTGCACTCAGCAGAGAGCAGATGATACAGGCTAATCAAAAGAGCCCTGGTCAGAGGCTCAAATACTTTTTTTTTATTGCGGTGCTTTTGAGTGCCCTTATAGGAATCAACCTGGCGGGAATATTGGATCCGATATCCATTCTTTTCCGTTCTCTAGCTCTGGCCCTTTTCCCTGGTATCGGACTAGGAGCGAAGGAACTGTTTGAGTGGATTTCTACAAGCGATTTGTCATACCTGAGGAGTATCGGCTACGGCTTGGAATCACTGCTTGCACCGGTGTTCGGATATGAACACAAATTATACCAGACCGGTTGGTTTATAGGGACTGCTTTCCTTATTCTTCTCTTTTTAAATCGAATTCGTCCGCGATTCTGGTGCCGCTATCTGTGCCCTTTGGGTGCCCTGCTCGCTCTGTTTTCCAGGTTTACTCTGCTGAGACTTGAAAAGGATCATGAAAAGTGCACTCATTGTAATTCTTGCACTCAAGCTTGCCAGGGTGCGGCTTCGCCTGTTCCTGGCAGGGCATGGGATAGCGCCGAGTGCATCATGTGTTTTAATTGCTTTGCTTCCTGCCCGGAGGATGCCCTTTCTCTTCGTTTCAGATGGCGTACCGGCTCAAAGAGAATGAGCCCGGACATAGGAAGAAGGGTGGTGTTGACCGGCCTGCTGGCCGGTTTTTCAATACCCCTGCTAGGTAAGCTTGATGCAGAAGCTTACCAGACGCCTGACCCTCGATTAATTAGACCACCAGGTTCAGTGAATGAAAAGGATTTCCTGGCTCTTTGCCAGCGTTGCGGACTATGTATGAAAGTTTGCCCCACCAACGTTATTAATCCTACTCTTCTAGAAGCGGGGGTAACTGGATTTTGGACTCCCCATCTTGTTATGATTAGGGGTTACTGTGAGCATACCTGCACTTTATGCGGGCAGGTATGCCCGACAGGTGCTATAGAAAGATTGACAGTTAAAGAGAAGATTCAGGAGCCTGTAAAAATAGGCTCCGCCTATTTGGATAGAGGAAGGTGCCTTCCCTGGTCAGGAAACGGGGCATGCATCGTATGCGAAGAACACTGCCCGACCTCCCCGAAGGCAATCTATTTCAAGACCGAGGCGATTAAGGACCGTAATGGTAAAAAAGAACGGGTCAAACTGCCATACATAGATCTCAGGCAATGTACTGGTTGCGGAATATGCGAACACAAATGTCCGGTTATTGGCCGGCCGGCCATATTGGTTATTTCCGCGGGAGAGTCAAGGTCTCTGGAAAATAGGATCCTTCTTTAAAAGCGTTGCGATATTTACTGTCATAGTCCGCCAATTGTTTTCTTCACCGCGCTAAAGCGGGGAGGACAGACTTCAAGGCAAGTTCCGCATCTTATGCATGTGTCCTGGTCAATGGAATGGATCTGTTTTTTCCCCCCTGAAATTGCCTCTGCAGGGCATCTCCTCAGGCAGATCATACAGGCCTGACATCTATCAGGATCGATATGGTAGGACACTACTTCGCTAAATAATTTGTTGATCTCATTCAGGGTGTATAAGTCTGCATATTCATCCTCATTTTCAAGACGCAACTCCAGTTTGTCCCTTTTTACTATTTTGATGTATGGAATGAGCTTTATAACTTTTTTAATTTCAGATTTTAATTCATTCTCTTTTATCCCTTCTCCTAGACCGAGAGGCCCTAATTCTCTCACCCTTTTACCAAAGTCGTTAATGACTTGAGTAAAAAGTATCCCCTCACCTGAAGACATAAATGCAATTTGCAGTCTTTCCGGGTTTAAACCAATATATTCCATAATTTTTTTACATAAAAAAACCATATTAAGGGCATGGTAATTGCCTTGAGTGATATAATTGCATTCATTAAGACGGCATCCGCCAATAAAAACGCCATCAACTCCGTTTGAAAAGGCCCTGAAGATAAATTTCAGGTCAACCCTGCCTGAGCACATGACACGGATGAGTCTGCTTTCAGTTGAATATTGCAGTCTGGAAACTCCAGCCAGGTCAGCAGCGCCGTAACCTCACCAGTGGCAGACAAAACCTAATATTCTTGGTTTGAATTTTATGCCTGTAACCATTGATTTTCAATTCCTTTGCTTGCTATTCCTGTTCTGTTCATTTTTCCGATACCAGGTGCGTCAGAGTACTGCCTGCTTTTGCTGCAATGTATCTTCTTGTGTAAGTACCGCATCAATCTGGCTTAAGATCTCCTGGTCAGTAAAGTGTTTTAAGGAAACAGCCCCTGTTGGACATTTTGAGCTGCAGAGGCCGTCCCCTTTGCAGATAACAGGATTGACCACAGCCTTTTTACCTTGTTTTGTCTGTCTAAACTGAATCGCTCCATAGGAACAGGCTGAGACACAGGACCCGCACCCAATGCATTTTTTCTCATCCACCTCACAAACGGCACCTGAGACCCTGATAGTATCATTTGATAAGAGACTCAAAACCCTGCCCGCTGCTCCATAAGCCTGACTTATCGCTTCGGATATGTGTTTGGGATAGTGTGCCATGCCACAAAGATAAACGCCTTCGGTACTGAACTCCACAGGTTTTAATTTGACGTGTGCTTCTTTGAAGAAATTATCAGGACCCAGAGAGACCTTAAATAACTGGGATACTTCCCTGTTTCCAGCGGAAGGGACGACAGCAGCCGACAGAATGAGGTAATCGGCTTCTATGGCAAGTTGTTTGCCTAGAATAGGATCAGGAACAGTGACCTTTAGAACAGGGTGGCCTTCTTGTTCGGTAACCTCAACTTGAGGTTTATCTTCAGGTTCGTAGCGAATGAACTTAACATCTTTACCGGAGGCCTCCCGGTAATAGTCTTCCATAAGCCCATAGGTTCTTATATCCCGAAAGAGGATGTAAATGTCTATTTCAGCACTTATCTGTTTCAGCTTTAACGCGTTTTTTATGGCCTGGCTGCAGCACACCCTGGAGCAGTAGTCCCTGTCGATCTGCCTGCATCCCACACACTGAATCATAACCATACTATGGGAGTTGATGATTCTATCTTCTCCATTGGCGATTTGTTCTTCCAGCTCCAACTGGGTCAACACCCTGTCATGTTTGCCATAAAGATACTCAACGGGCTTATATTCATCAGCACCGACAGCGATAACGGCCGCTCCATGTTTTATTTCCGATAATCCCTTTTCAGATTTAACCACAGTCTGAAAATTTCCCACATAACCTGTGGTATCCTCGATGGTTGCGCTGGTATATATATGTATTAGGGGATTTTGATAAGTCTTATGTACCAGTTCGTTCAAATAGGATTGGACGTCCAGCCCTTCAAGGGTGTGATGAATTCTTCTCGCAGTCCCCCCCAGGTCTGTTTCTCTTTCAATCAGGTAAACCTCATGTCCCTGATCTGCTATGGAAAGGGCACATGTCATCCCTGCTATGCCGCCTCCTAGCACCAATGCCTTCTTCGTTACAGGCAAAACAATTTCCTGTAGCGGCTCCAGATGGCAGGCCCTCGCTACTGACATTCTTGTTATATCTTTTGCCTTCTGAGTGGCTTCTTCCTTTTCTCTGGAATGGACCCAGGAGTCATGCTCCCTGATATTGGCCATTTCTAGAAAATATTGATTGATGCCTGCTTCCCGAAGTGTATCCTGAAATAAAGGTTCCAGGTTTCTAGGACTGCAGGCAGCGATAACGACTCGGTTCAGCCCTTTTTCCTTTATCGTATCTGTGATTTCTCTGGCACAATTGGTGGCGCATGAAAACAGCTGTTCCTGGGCATAAGCAACATGAGGCAGGGTTAAAGCGTAATCCACAACCGAAGGAACATCAATCACCCGACCGATATTAGCCCCACAATGACACACAAAGACACCAACCCTGATTTCCTCTTTAGATACATCCCTTTCAGGGGGATAAATTCTTTCTCGGGCCAGTCTTCCCCTTCTGTAGTTGAGAAATTGACCGGATTGGGAGCTTGCTCCGCTGGCTGAGAAAACCGATTCAGGAATATCCACAGGGCCCTGAAAAGCCCCGCTTACAAAAATACCAGGTTTGTTTGTAGCTAAAGGATTTGATAGGATTTTTTTTGAGAATCCATGTAAATCAAGTTCTATTCCCAATTTGTCTGCCAGATTTCTATTGTCAGCAGGGGGATTCAATCCTACGGATAATACCACCATTTCAAATTCTTCCTCTTTGACACCAAGGAGAGGGTCAGCATATCTGACAATTACATTCTTGCTCTCCGGAATCTCTCCAACTATTGCCGCGTAACTCCTTATATATTTTACACCCGGAAGTTGTTCGCTCCTTTGAAAGTATGGTTCAAAATCTTTTCCATACGAACGAATGTCGTTATGGAAAACCGTGCACTCCGTTTCTGCGTCGTGATCTTTTGTCAAAATTACCTGTTTCTGAGCGTAGGTACAGCATACCGATGAGCAATAGCTATTATCCCCAGGGGTAACACGTCTGGAGCCCACGCATTGAATCCAGGCTATTTTTTTTGGATGTTTTCTATCAGATGCGCGCAGTATTTTCCCCTCGTAGGGACCGGTGGAGCACAATAACCGTTCAAAATCCATACTGGTTACCACGTTCTCAAACTTCCCGTAGCCATATCCACCCTTTATTCTGGGATCAAAAATATCAAAGCCCGGGGAGAGGATTATTGACCCTACTTTTACTTCCAGTTTCTTTGGAGTTTGTTCGAGGTCTATGGCTTTGTTTGCACATACCCCCTCACAAATACGACATTTTTTTTCTTTCAGATAAAGGCAGCTTTCATCTATGTATGTTATAAGAGGTACCGCTTGTGAAAAATATATATGAATTGCTTTATTTGACGACATGTTCTGGTTATATGGATCTGGTACCACAACCGGGCAGTATTCCATACAGGTAGTGCATCCGGTGCATTTGTCTTCTATGATATACCTGGGCTTCTTAATCAGAGTTACCGAAAAGGCACCAGGTTCACCTTCTACCAGGTCAACCTCGGTATAGGTCATGACCTCTATGTTGGGATGCCGGCCGACCTCGACCAGTTTAGGGGAGAGTATTCACATGGAACAGTCGTTGGTGGGGAAGGTCTTGTCGAGCTGGGCCATGTGGCCACCGATTGCGGGTGACTTCTCAATCAGGTAAACCTTGAAACCAGCGGATGCTAGATCGAGAGACGCCTGGATGCCGCTGATTCCGCCGCCGATAACCATTACGTCCCCGAAATTTTTATTAGCTGAGCCTTTATACAGCATCTCTATCTGTCTTTTTTCCACTTCTCTGAACCTTGGACTGTTAGTTATGTAGAAAAGTTTATTCGCCTGCAGCTAAATTACTTCCTGAATAATTTCTGTAATGTCTTTTATTTTTATGGCTTCAGGATCTTTCAGATACAGCCTGCTGTCTTCAAAATTCGTAATACAGTACGGACAGGAGGTAACAAGTATTTCGGCTCCGGTTTTGACTGCCTGGTCCAGCCTGATATTTGAAAACCTTTCCTCTTTCTGCGTTTCCATCCAGATTCTTCCTCCTCCTCCTCCGCAACAGAGGCTGTCCTCCCTGGAATCCTGCATCTCAATTAATTGTAAACCTCTAACCTTTTTTAAAATTTCTCTTGGTTCTTCATAAATGCCGTTATGACGTCCCAGGTAGCATGGATCATGGTATGTAACTTTTTTCCTATATTCCTTATTTAGTTTAATACGTTCCTGATTTATAAGCTGAAACAAAAATTGGGAGATATGAAGGATTTCAAAGTTCACCATGAATTCAGGGTACTCATTTTTGAAGGTATGGTAGCAGTGGGGCGAGGAAACCACGATTTTTTTGACCCCATGATCGATAAAGGTCTTGATATTTTCCCTGGCTAAGTGTCTGAATAATTCTTCATCACCGGTCTTTCGAATGCTCTCTCCACAGCAATTTTCCTTTGAGCCGAGAATGCCAAAATTTACACTCGCCGACTTGAGTATTCCCGCAGTGGCCCTCGCTGCTTTTTGCAGTCTCGGGTCATAGCTTAAGTAGCAGCCGGGGAAATACAGAACCTCCATGTCTTCGGTAAACTCTTTTATAGAGAGATCCAGGGCCCAGTCTGATCTCTTTTTCCTCTCTTCATTCAAAGGGTTCCCTTCTCCGATAAGGCTGGCGCTGATTGTTTTTAAAGGCTTGACAGGCTCCGGAAAGATTCTGTACTCAGTGGCAATTCTTCTAAGGGATACAATCGATTCTATCTGTTGGACATCCCTGGGGCATTGCTGGGGACATTTTCCACAGGTTGTACAGCGCCATATGTCTTCGCTTTCTATCTCTGTTAAACCGAATGTGGCCTCTCTGACGATTTTTCGAACACTAAAGGAGATAACCCTGTTCCAAGGGCAGACAACATCACACAGTCCACATTGAAAGCACCTCTTGAAGCCTTCCCCGCCGCTCTCCTTTATGACATCTATGATTTCTTTATAAGGGGTTACTGTCTGCACGCTTTTATGTCCTTTTAATTTGATTTATGGCTTTATTTGGACAAGAGGGCTTGGTTATCTAAGAGGAATATGCTAACCCTTTTTAGACTCTGCCATTCTGGCGATGGTTTCCATAATTTTGTCCAGGCCATATTTATCCGCCAAAGCCTTCAATCCTATATCCAAATCCTCTGGTTTGTCTTCTTCTCCTTCGATTTCCTCCTCTCTTTCCTCGTAAACCAAGGCGTCATTCAGACACCATTGAACACACAACGGCTCTTTTAAATCAGGGTCGCTTTCACACATGTCGCATTTCAGAGGAAGTCCGGAATCAGGTTCTTTGAAAATATCCCTGGATGAGCAGGAAGCCCTGCAAAAGGCACACTCCTCATATTCCTTACCGTCGATTGTATATTTGTCCCTGCCCATGCACTCGGCCGGGGCATACTCACCAGCATAGACAGGTACATATATATCCTTTAGTGGATCTCGGATTACCCGGATACGGGACCTCGACGGATTAATAACACTATACTTAGGTTCGGAATGAAAGGCAGAGCAGATCATCTCACATGAGCGACAACCATTACATTTGTCAACATCCACTTTTATTGTTTTAATAATTTTAGTTTGTTTCTTCTCTGACACGGAATGCTTCCTCCATTCTAGCCCTTATCCTTTCGTTCAAAGTTTGCTTCAGGAGAATCACCCCCATCATTCGACAGTATCCCCCTTTCTATAAAGTCCCTGCTAACATAATCAAGGCCCAGGCTATCTAATGACTCTTTGGTGGGGATACCCTGATCATTCCATCCTTTAAATGTGTAGTATGTATCTAAAAGCTCCTTTTCCAGTTCGGGAAACCTTTTTTTCCAGTGGTTTTCAGGAGGCTTTTCATCTTTCCTTCTCATACCTCTTCGTATGTTAAAGGCTCTTACCAGGGTCCGGTATCTTTTAGCTGCCTGTGTTAGTTTCTTTTCATCCATATCAATATCTGCCCCGGCTGAAATGAATTTCGGGTAATTGTGGATGTGATAGGGCGGCTTTAAAGGAAATGAAGACAAGCCGGAGCACATTCCGAGAGCGTCGTCTATGTAATGCATCCTTTCCTGCCAGTCTACGATTTCGCAACTCATTTGAACAGTCGGGTAATACGGGTTCGAGTTTTCCCCTCTTGGTTCCCAGTCCAAAAAATATTGTTTAAACTTTTCGTCAGGAACCTGTATCCAGTCCCTGACAAACTTCTCTCTGTCTGCTCTTTCGGGGAAAGGTGACTGGGGAAATTGCCCTTCTATTTGTGTGATGTTTATCTTTTCGCCGGTGGCATACATAAGGAAATAAACCGGGTTAAGCATCGACAGCTTAAGGGGAAGTTGTTCATGTTTTTTTATGTTATTATGCGCGTATGCGTCTGCGCCTTTACCAATTTGTTTTGCCGCCCAATATGTTCCGTTGGCCAGGACATCCCCTATGCCTTCACGCCGGACAATTCTGTCAAGCAACCAGTAAAATCTCTCCTCATTATCAGACGGTAGCCCTTGCATGTCCTGATCAGTTAAAATACCATTTTCATAAAGTTCAAGAGCGAAAGCCATTACCTGCGGAGTTGAAAAGCCATCAACCCCGTATTCTGTAGCACGCTGAGCGATTCGCAATCCAAAATTCAGGTCGGACATGGCTGCCATGGTATAAGTGAGTTTAGAAAAGCACTTCATCATATATGTTGGAAGTCCAGGCATTGAGATAGTCGCACCGCATTTCAGCGGGCAGTTGTAGCAACTTATAAGTCTCGTCCGCGCTGATTCCAGAGTGTTGGTCCATATTTCTGCAATTTCGTCGTTCCAGAAGTCCTTTCTTCTGAGCCTGGAATTCCCCCACATAAAATTTTCAGTATGCCATTTTTCATCATGGACTTTCATTTCTTGAGGTGATCCGAGGCCGGCCAGTATAGGCATAACTCCCGGGATTGGATTTTCCTCCCTGAATTTTATATATTCGAGCACCTGGTTGCAGAGCTCTATGAATTCAGCTGGCCGGGCAACAGGTATATCTTTTGTTCCACGGACAGCTATGGCCTTTAACCCTTTATCTCCCATAACGGCGCCTATTCCCAGCCGGCTGGCACTGGACCTTCCCTGTTCAATGGAAGCAAAATAGACCCTGTTTTCACCGGCCAGGCCTATTGCGCATACCTGGGCTTTAGGCTCCTTCAGTTCCTGCCTTATTAATTCGGCGGTTTCAATGGCACCTTTTCCATGGAGATGGGACGCATCCCGTATTTCTACCTTGTCGTTGTGTATCCATAAGTAGACCAGGTCCGGCGATTTGCCCCGGAGAATAACCTTGTCATACCCGGCGTATTTCAGTTCCGGCGCCCAGAATCCTCCCATCATTGAAAATGCCATTAATAAAGTCTGAGGAGATATGGTAGAAACAATAGTCCGGTTACAGCCTATAGCGGGTGTGCCGCATAGAAGACCACTGCTGAATATAAGCAGATTTTCAGGAGAAAAGGGTTCAATTTCAGGGGGGACCCTGTCCCACAGTATCTTAGCATTAGTGCCCAATCCTCCAAGATAGAGCTCCGTATCTTTTGGGTCTGTTTCCACTCTCTCTATATTTCCGCGGGTCAGATCAATTTCCAGATTAAACCCGGTCTCTGCGTACCTCATTTCTTCCTCCCGCCTGATTATCAATACAAGCGACCGGGGTTGGTATGCCGGATCGCTCTTAATAAAACTTAACTTATGTTACCCTTAAATCAAAAACCTCTTCCAGTATGCGGCTATTTAAGCATGTATTATGTACACGGGGCCAGAGAGAAGCGTTCCGCCTGGTTTCAAATATTTGATCTTATTTTTGCGTCAGTCAATACGGATAATTTTGACCCTCTTGGCTACCCACGTTACAGGAAGGTACACCCGGCCGGTGTTCCCGTTAGAGCTGACTTTCCTTTCTATCATCTCTTCGCCGATTATTTTGATCCTGGTTTTCAGATTCTTCCCAGGGTCGTCTTCTTTCAGGGTAACAGCTTTTTGGTTCATTTTTCGACTATATTTTTTTCTTCAGATAGTAGACGGCTGCCTCTTGGAGCAGATCTGGCGATATTCTCTCCTGAAAGAGGCATTATTCTGGACGAAATAAATACCCTTTTCAAGGCAAATGGATTTATGATCACATTGACTATCCATTTTTACCTTGTTAAGCTATAAATAAACTATATTTTAGCTATAATGTAGCTTATAGGAGTTGTCAAGGAAAAACATAACAAAGCATACAGAGAGGACTGTACTCATGGAGCAAATAAAAATAACCGATATAGAAGATATCAAGGTAGGGCATGCTCAGAACCTGAATGCGGGCACGGGTTGTACTGTAGTCATATGTGAAAAAGGGGCGACAGCTGGAATAGACATCAGGGGCGGTTCGCCCGGGACACGTGAGAGCGATGTGCTCAATCCCGTCAACTTAGTGGAAAAAATAAATGGGGTTATCTTGGCGGGAGGCAGCGCTTTCGGTCTTGATGCGGCTTCCGGTGTAATGCAGTACCTTGAGGAGAGAAATATCGGTTTTGACGCTCGAGTAACCAGGATTCCTATTGTTTGCGGGGCGGTGTTGTTCGATTTGGCCATAGGCGATTACAGGGTAAGGCCGGACAGGCAAATGGGCTATGAGGCGTGCAGGAATGCCATGGATTCTGGGTGTGAGGAAGGAAATGTAGGCGCTGGTACTGGCGCTACTGTGGGAAAGATACTGGGTATGGCACGGGCTATGAAGAGCGGTCTTGGCTGCTACTGTATTCAGGTGGAGGCATTGAAAATAGGTGCGCTGGTCGCTGTAAACTGTCTTGGTGATGTGATAGATCCAGAAACAGGATCCCGGCTTGCAGGCCTTTTGAATGAAGACCTGAATGGGCTGGCCGATACAGAGGCTGTTATGATTAAGTCTTTTGCTGAGCAGAAAAACCTCTTTTCCGGCAATACAACAATCGGAGTTGTAGCAACCAATGCTGTTTTAAGCAAAGCCCAGGCCTGTAAACTGGCCTCCATGGCACAGAACGGTTATGCGAGAACCATTCGGCCTGCTCACACCATGTTCGACGGAGACACCATATTTACAATGGCGACAGGACAAGTCGAGGCGGATTTGAGTGTACTAGGCCTGCTGTCGGCAAGGGTAGTCGAGAAAGCGGTAATATCGGCTGTAAGGAAGACCACGGGCCTGTTTGGGCTGAAATCCTCAGGGGATTTGACTCCAAGTAACTGACATAATATAAATATCACTCAGTTAGCTTTTTAATGCTAAATAGTATTTGATTTTGATACTGTTTTTTGATTATTAAATGGTTAAAAATGCAGGTCATTAATATGTTATTGTGTGTTGACAGGCATGTTGCCTCAAAGAACGCCGTTTTGGGATAAAGAAAGGAGGATAGTTATGCCGGAGTTTGGGTCACCTTTTTCGGGATTGGCAAATGATAGAAAACTTACTGACGAGGAACTCGTTCGAGCGATCAGATTCATGATTGCCGCTGAATATGAAGCGATTCAATTATACATGCAGCTTGCTGAGTCAACAGACAACAAGCTGGCTATAGAGGTCCTTAAAGATATAGCCGATGAAGAACGGGTTCATGCTGGAGAATTCTTAAGGCTCCTTCATGAGTTGGCTCCTGATGAAGAAAAGTTTTATTCGGAAGGAACAAAAGAGGTAGAAGAAGAAATCGCTAAATTAAAATAAAAAACTCATAGGCATATTTGCGGTCGGTCGAGATGTTTCCGAGCAGGAACCTTAGCTGACACAAGGAATACGATCCTTATCTGGATGGCGCTTTATAGTCGCCAACCCAGCAATAGGGCCGGGGCGCTATGACTTTTTATTCTATTGCTGCGTTTTATTTCTTTAAAGGGGGTTAAACTTCAACTAGACCACGTTAATAAAAATGTGCAATATTTAATCCTATGATCCATATACTTTCAGCTTTGTATTAAAAAGAAATGAAAGGAGAATGTTATGGAGCTTATCAAGATTATATGCGCGATTGTATTACCGCCTCTGGGAGTGTTCTTGCAGGTCGGCCTGGGAAAGCATTTCTGGTTCAACATTATATTAACTATACTTGGGTACATCCCCGGCATTGTCCATGCTATTTGGGTTATTGCCAAAAACAAGCAGGTGAGTGAAAAAATAAAATAAAAATCGAAAAACATGATAATTGATAGATGAGAGGACACCCCTAAAACTATCAGAAATTTTCGAAGGTGATACTGCTGATGAAATTAGGAATTTGTAGGCTGCTATAAAATAAGGCGAGTTTACACCCCGTTCATAAAATAACCTGACATTAAAAGCTATCCTTGCCCTCCATTTGTGTTTTAGTCTGGGATGATGTCTTCACATGATTACAAGAGTTCTTCAAAAAAACTGAAAGTATATCCAGGTTACTTAAGTGAAGGCGACCAAACAATAGAATAATGACTTATGATAACACCGAGAATTTAGATCCTGATCGCTTTGTTTTCCGTGGTTTTCATCCGCAAATTTTTATAGGTACGGCCAGTGATCGCTATGCCGGTTGGATAGGGCAGATATATACTGAAGGGCTTTATAAGCTTTCATCCAGAAGCCATAAGGTAGGCGATAAACTTTTCAAGGAAGAGACATTACCTATTGAAAGTGTGGCTGAATATTTTCAGCACTTTGGCGTTCTAGAAATAGATTTTACATTCTATAGACCCCTCGTGGATAGAAGATTCAAACCTTCGTCCAATTACAAAATATTGGAGAATTACCACAAATATCTCACCAGTGACAATCGGCTGATCCTGAAGGTTCCACAGGAAATTTTTGCACGTAAATTTTGGAGAAATGGAAAACAGCTGGAGAATCCTAATTACTTAAACCCTGGCATGTTCTCAGATCAATTTTATGGCCCTGCGAATTCCATATTAGGAGACAATCTTGCTGCGTTTATATTTGAGCAGGAATATCAAAGGAAGGTGGATAGGATTTTACCTGAAGAGTATACGGAGGATTTAGATAAATTTTTGGGGTCGCTTCCTGAGGACAGTAGATACCATATAGAAACCAGGACTGAATTTTATCATACCAGGCCTTACTTTGCAGTCCTTGCCAAATATGGTGTAGGGCAGGTACTCTCTCACTGGACATGGCTGCCAAGTCTCCTGAAGCAGTTTGCCAAGGCAGGAAACAGGTTTTATAACCAGAGAGACTGTATTATTCGCCTTATGACACCAATAGGTATGCGATATCAGGATGCTTACGCCAAAGCCCATCCGTTTGATAAGCTGGTGGATGGAATGCTGCAGCCCGAAATGGTTACTGAGACAGCGGAGTTGATGAAAGTCGCCACTGAAAAGGGGGTTAGAGCTAATGTGATAGTCAATAACAGGGCAGGGGGAAATGCACCCCTTATAGCCAGGAAGATAGTTGAACATTTTTCATAAAAAGAATGATTAGGGCCTGTCTTTTATATAGCTATGGATATTGATATTATGAAGATGTTTGTACCTTTCGTTAACATAACCCCAACAAATGTTGATATCAGCTTAGAGGACAAAGAAATTCGCCTGTATGAATACGGAGTCTGTGGAAATGTCCTTCACGCTCGCGGACATTCCTCCGGATCGATTAGTGTTTTACTGGGAACCGAGGATGCCTTTGTAAAAGACCTGGCAATGAATGCATTACCCTTAAGGCTGAGTCCAGGCCTGCCTATTTTAGCTGAAAACCTGGCCGAAATGAAAAATAGCTGGAGTCTGTTATTAGATAGAGGGGCTAAGAAGATTTATCCTGCTCACGGCGACCCCTTTTCTGCTGAGATAATCAGGAATATTTTATCAGATGAATAATATGGGTCTGGTATCAGACTGGGCTATGCAATTCCCCTGTAACAGAGAGCGTAAAAACATAGAAAATCAGTTTATTTGGATCGGCCGGTATCTCAGGTGACATCCTGCTAGAACTCGGACTCGAAAAATCCAGGGAGGTGAGATTCCCATAGAAATAAATTCTAAAAACTCTGCTAACAACCATGAAAAGAAGTATCCTCTTAGATACGAATGTGAAGACGGCTACAGGGTAAGGACTTTATTGGAAAGGGATGTTGATAACTGGCTGTACAGGAAGAGAATATCGCACATTTACAGGCCACTTGTTCCCATTCCTGAAAGACTGATCCCCAGTTTTATGATTTATAATTCGAACTACCAGATCATTTATATAGAAGTTTGGGAGAAAGAGGACACCGCTCCTTATAGGGATATGAGAAACAAAAAATTAGAGATTTATGCTAAGCATCATTTGAATTTAATAGAAATTTTTCCGGCCGATATGATTGATCTTGACAGCATTCTTTTAGAAAAATTACATCAAAAAGAAGTTTTTGTTTTTCCTTGATACAGTCAGTCCTAGCTTCATTATAAATGTTTTATTCATTGAACACCTTTCCAATTTATCCCAGTAACTTTTAAGGTATGCAGTCGCTAAAGGCTGAATTGCACATAAAAATGTGCGTTGTGCACATAAAAATGTGCATATGTTAAAGCGCATATCTCTTAACTTGCTGATATTGCTGGCAGTGATCTTCGGCATACCTTTTGCTTTCATATTTAATGAATGATTTTGAAGGCTTTAATGTAACCCCTGATTTGTATATTGGAGGTAGTAGTGGAAAATACCATACGCCTTTACACCTCGGGGCGTGAACCTGATATAACAGCCTTTGATAAGTTGCGGGAATTCGTTCATAAAAGATTTAATACAAATTACAATTTTGAAATTATAGATGTCTTCAGAGATCCGGCTGCAGCAAAACGAGATGGGATTGTAGTTACACCGACAGTGATTTGTGAGTTAGCTGAGAAAACACACAAGAAAGTGATAGGAAATATAGATGACCCTGAAAAAACAGCCGCTTTATTAGGTTTTCCACTTGATTCTGACCAAGGCCAATATAGCGGAAAGAATTCAAAAACAGTTCCCGTACTCCAAGAGCAGTCAGATGGCACCGGGGGATTCACCTCTGAGAAACATGAAAGAAATAACGTGTTTCCACTGGGAAAAGAAAGATAATTGTGAATTCAGGTATCCATATTCGAGATTTGCTCTTTTAGCGCTTTGGTGAGTTGTTTTATTGCTTCACGACTTAGTACCTCAGAACACTCCAATATGTAAACAGCGGACTCAACCCCCATATTAAAAGCCCTATTCAGGTCTTCGAGGGTATAATTTTTCTCTTTGAATTTATTTTCCATGATTCAGACCTTTTTAAGTTATAGAACTTTAGATATTCTATTCATATTTTATGCCAGAAGTTCACAAACTAAAGGGTGCTTTGGATGGCCTTCCAGCAAGAATTCGTAATATATAAAGTTTTCGGTAACAGAAGTATGCAGGAGATGTTTGTCAGACTCTGTTTCTATTGATTAGGTACAAAAAAAATGCACAAAAAAATGTGCACCGATGCACCTTTTTTTGTGCGTTAATTGGGAAGGCAATTTTACAGAAAGGCTTTTATTGATAAGCCTGTCAGTTTAATCTTGTAATCCCTTTCTGATGACAGGTGGAAAAGACTAATTGAAACTATAAGTTTATACCTTTCCCAAAATTATTAAGGGTCTTGACTAGAACAGGACTTAAATTTTAGTCTAAGTTCTCGTCATGAC
>CAZVGY010000072.1:0-20222 GCA_964627015.1 uncultured Desulfobacteraceae bacterium | reverse complement strand
CTGACTGCCACCTACTATCCCCTAAAACTGTATGGGAAGATCTTAACTTTTACATTTAAAGGTATATTTCCGTGTGTATGAAGAACTCAATGACTATCTGCCCCAGGGGAAGAAAAAGGCCCAATTCTCCCTCCCCTTTAAGAATCAAGCCACAGTCCTCGATGCAATCCGGTATCTCGAGATACCCCCAGAAGAAGTCGACCTGGTCCTCATCAATGGCGATTCCGCTGATTTCGGCTGGATTTTATGCGACGGGGACAGGGTAAGTATATATCCCATATTTGAATCTCTGGATATCAGCGAGTTAACCAGGCTAAGGGAGAAGCCCTTGATAAAACTCAAAAAATCCTGGAAACATATTGGAAATCGAGATGTATTGAACTGCCGCACAATAAAACAATGAAAGCAATAAGTGTAGAAAACGCAGCACCTAACATGCACCTTTATGAAGAATGTCGACTCTGTCCCCGCTCGTGTGGAGTGAACAGGATTGCTAACAGAAAATCCGGGCCTTCCGGATTCTGCGGAGAATCCAGTAGCCTTAGAGTAGCTTATGTAGGACCACATTTCGGGGAAGAACCTCCGATTTCTGGCAACCGGGGTTCAGGTACCGTCTTTTTTTCGGGTTGCTCACTCAGATGTTCATTCTGCCAGAACAGGCAGATTTCGCACCTGGGTGTTGGTGTATCAATAGGCGTCGACGACCTTTTTCAGAATTTAAAAAAAATGATTCAGGTAAATAGAGTCCATAATATCAATTTTGTTACCCCGGACCATTTTTTCCCGCACGTCTTCCAATTGGTTTTGCTGCTCAGAGAGGATGGAAATGACCTGCCGATAGTCTATAATCTGTCAGGATATCAATCCATTACAATGCTGAAAAAGGCCCAAAATTACGTTGATATATACCTAGCCGATTTCAAGTATTCGGACCCAGATATGTCTTCAAAACTTTCAAAATGCAAGGATTACCCTGAAATAGCTTTAGATGCGATTTCAGAAATGATCAAACAAAAAGGGTTTCTTGATTCATTTAAAGAAAATTGTCTGCTGGCCAAAAAAGGAGTTTTGATAAGGCATTTGATTATCCCTGGAAATATTGAGAATTCACTAAATGCTCTGACAAGTCTGTTTTTAGAGTTCGGGAGGGATCTGCCGCTCAGCATCATGTCCCAATATCAGCCGGTTGTTGAACATGAAGAAGCCAACTTGAACAGACGTGTAACATATCACGAATTCGAGCGGGTGTACCTCCACGCCCTGGATCTCGGTTTCCAGCATCTTTTTGTCCAGTTTCCTGAAAAGAATCAGGACAAGAATAATAAGGTCTCCCCTTTTCTACCCGATTTCCTGAAAACTGAGCCTTTTCAACAAAAACATATAAGCAAAGGGCCCTCACCATAAGCAGGGCATAAGCCGGAGATACCCCCTTTTTCCATGTATTCATTTGTTGACATTGGGAACCCCGTTTGTTAAAAAAATCACATTCTTCTGAGAACCAAATCAGGCATGCCCTGGCAGCCGATATTACGGGAAAGGAGTTATAATAATTATGGCAGCATTAACCCCATTTTATGAAGTCAATGAAGCACTCGTTGCTATGGGAGCTGAAAAGCTGAATCTCTGCATGCAGTGCGGCCTGTGTGCCGGATCATGTCCATGGAGGATTGTCGACGGTCCTTTTAATATCCGGCGTCTGATCAGGATGGCCCAACTCGGTGTTGAAGGTTATGAGTCGGATGATATCCTTTACGGATGTACGACGTGCAATAAATGCGTATTAAGATGTCCCAGGGGGGTCACTATTATTGATATCGTAAAGGCAATGAGGGCCATGATAGGTGAGACCGGGGCCATACCTGCGGTATTGAAGACAGCGACAGGAAGCGTCCACAGCAATGGAAATCCATGGTCCGAACCAAGAGAAAAAAGGACAGAATGGATGCAGGGCCTGGATGTACCTACCTTTGACGAAGGGAAAGAATATTTTCTGTTTGTATGCTGTACATCCGCTTATGACGCTAGAAGCCGAAACATAGCCAGAGCCATGGTCAAAGTCCTCACTGCTGCCGGAGTCAGCTTCGGTGTAATAGGTCAAGAGGAAAACTGCTGCTCGGAATCGGTGAGAAAAATGGGAGACGAAGGGCTGTTCCTCAGTACTGCAGAAAAAAACATAAAGCTCTATAAAGAAAAGGGGGTCAAAAAAATCATTACCACATCTCCACATTGTTATTACACGTTCACACAGGAATACCCCGAATTAGGAGGTGATTTTGAGGTAGTCCACTATACACAGTTGCTGGCTGGGCTCCTGGAGCAGGGCAAGCTGAATTTCTCCGGCACTTTGGACAAAAAAGTAACCTACCACGACCCCTGTTACCTCGGTAGGCATAGTGATGTCTATGAAGAACCTCGTGCTCTACTCTCTGCTTTAACCGGCGGGAACCTTGTGGAAATGAAAAGGTCGAGGGAAGAAAGCCTTTGCTGCGGTGGAGGAGGGGGGCGACTCTGGATGGAAACCAAGCCCGAATGGCGATTCTCTGACCTTAGAATTCAGGAAGCTTGCGATACAGGTGCATCCATACTTGCCACAGCCTGTCCCTACTGCATCTCGATGCTTGAAGACAGCCGCAAAACAGTTAACAAAGAAGATGAAATCGAGATCAGAGATATCTCTGAACTTATAGCTGAGGTGCTGTAAAGACTTATTACTCTTTTTCAAAAAGCCTTGCCCCAGGGCAAGGCTTTTTGCAATCCTCACCCAAGCCGTGGAAATATAAAATGAAAATAGCCTATCTTGACTGCTTTTCCGGCGTCAGCGGGGATATGTTTCTGGGCGCTCTGCTGGACGCAGGATTACCCTTAAAGGAACTAACCCATGCCTTAAAATCCATGGACTTCGGGGAATACCGCATCGAAATGAGCCGTGAGGCACGTAGTAATATATCCGGTACCCGGTTCTTCGTCCACCTGGACGCCGATGAACATTGCCACCGAAATATGAGTGACATCCGTGAAATTATCCTGAAAGCAGACTTAAGCGGACAAGTAAAGACTAAAAGTATCAATATATTCGAAAATCTTGCGAAGGCTGAAGGCAAAATACATAATCGTCCACCGAATGATGTCCATTTTCATGAATTGGGTGCCGTAGACTCCATTATTGATATCGTGGGAACAGTATTCGCTGTTGAAAGTCTGGGTATCGATACCATCTTCGCCTCTACTATTCCGCTTGGCTCCGGGTTCGTTGATTGTGCTCATGGCAGGATTCCTGTCCCTGCCCCTGCCACCTTAGACCTTCTAAAAGGCATTCCTGTTTTTGATTCCGGGGTTCCTTACGAAATAGTCACCCCAACGGGCGCAGCTTTAGTAACAGGGTTAGCTAAATCCTTCGGGTCAATGCCCCCTATGACGATCCATGAAATCGGATATGGTGTAGGGAGCAGGGATCTGCCAGATAGGCCCAACTTGCTCCGACTTCTCGTAGGGGAACAGGATCCCGGGCAAAATCTAGATACAGTAGTTATTATTGAAACAAATCTGGATGATACAAGTCCTGAGTGGCTGGGGTACATAATGGACCTCCTCTTTGAGGCCGGTGCGCTTGATGTTACTTTCCATCCGGTTCATATGAAAAAAAACAGGCCGGGGACACATATAGAGATAATAGGCCGGCCTGAGCAGAAGGATGCATTAATGGACATTCTTTTCAGGGAAAGCATGACTCTCGGAATACGATTCAGATACAGCCAGAGAAGCGTACTTGAGCGATCTGTAGAGGAGATGGAAAGCCCATGGGGCGTTATAAGGGTAAAAAAAGTAGTTGACCGGCACGGAGCCACTCTCATCTTACCTGAGTATGAGGCATGTAGAGAAGCTGCTTTGAAAACCGATCGCCCCCTCAGGGACATCTTTTGCTGGGTCATGGGACTAAACCGGTCTTAACAAGATGTAAGGGCTTTTAGAATCTCGTTCAACGCCCGAATGGTCAAACAATACCTGCTTGATGTCAAAAGCTCAATCTGATAACTTGATCCTGGTGAACATCTTAAGGCAAGCCGGCTTTTCCGGAAAACTAGGGCTAATATTTTCCACCTGGTTTGGCACCGGCCTGTTGCCGAAAGCGCCTGGGACATTTGGTACTATTGCAGCTGTCCCTGTGGTTTTAGGATTGGGCCTTATCGGAAATTGGTTAAGTGTTCTCGTCCTTGCACTAGTAGTAGTTATAGCTGTCTGGGCATCAGGCATCAGCAGAAAGTTATTTGGTCAAAACGACCCCCCTGCTATTGTAATTGATGAAGTTGCTGGATTCGTGCTGACCATGATTTTCCTGCCTTTATCATGGCAGGTTCTTGTCCTGGGATTCTTTCTTTTCCGTTTTTTCGATATACTTAAGCCCTTTCCGATAAAAAGACTTGAACAAATTGGAGGGGCGTTAGGAATCGTTGCCGATGATCTCATGGCTGGACTTTATGCCTTCGTTGTGGCGAAGGTTTTTATCCTTATATTTTGAAAACCTGCGAAAAAGGCCTTAACTCAACATATACCCGCATCTCCTAATAAGGGGTGCATAAGTAATATCTTATGGTATGCTATGTTTGGTGAGATTATAACAATAGGAAACGAACTCACCTCGGGCAGGGAACTTGACGTGAATTCGCGGTATGCTGCCAGGGCATTACTCGACGCCGGTCTAAAGGTCACTCGTATAACCTCGGTGGGAGACGACTGCGACATGGTTGCAGATGTTCTGAAGCGAGCCATTAAGAAGTCCCGTTTCGTAATAGTGACCGGAGGGCTCGGCTCTACCGATGATGACATAACCAGTGAAATCGTAGCCCAGGCCCTCAACAGGCCTCTAGTATTGGACCAGCCGATGATTCGGTTGATCAAAAGCCGCCTGGCAGATTTGGGCATGGAAATGACTTCTTCACTTGAAAAGCTGGCACGGATACCCGAAGGGTCAAGGGTCTTGAATCCCGGAGGCAACTGCAGTGGTTTCTGTCTCGAGGAAGAGGGAGTCTGCCTATACTTCCTGCCCGGTGTGCCCGCCCAGATGAGCTATCTGATGGACAAGGTGGTAATGCCGGAAATACTCAGCCGGTACGCTCAGCTTCCGGTGGTCAGGCAAAGGATACTGAAACTTTTTGGAATTAATGAATCAAGTATTGCCGAAATTTTCAAAAAATTGGATAAAAAAACCGGGAATGTCGAGTTTGGGTTTTACCCTAATTTCCCGGAAAATCATATAACCATGACCTTAAAAGGCAGTGATGTCTCAGTGGTAGAAAGGGAATTGAGCAGGGTAGAAAAACAGGTGCGGCAATTTTTTGACCCTTACTTATTTGCCTCAGGGAACCAGGAAATGGAAGAAGTTGTCGGGGCCGGGCTTTCGGCCAAAAAAATGACCTTATCAGTAGCGGAATCATGTACCGGTGGGCTCATTGGTGACAGGCTAACAAATGTGCCCGGAAGTTCAAATTATTTTTTAGGAGGTGTGGTTGCCTACAGCAATGATTCCAAAGTACATTTCCTCGGCGTATCGCCTAAAACACTTGAAAAACATGGGGCGGTCAGTCACGAAACAGTGGTTGAAATGGCCCAGGGTATCAGAAAAAACGTCAAGGCTGATCTCGGTCTTGCAGTGACAGGTATTGCCGGCCCTGGCGGGGGGACCAAAGCGAAACCCGTGGGAACAGTATACATTGGGCTGGCCGCTGAAAATGAAATTTTTTCAGAAAAATACCGCTTTTGGGGTAAAAGAAAGCACATTAAAGTGAATACATGTATGATGGCAATGGACTGGATTAGAAGGCACCTAAATGGAGATCCGTTCCTTTCTGGCGTTTGAACTTCCCCACGACATAAAAAACGTTGTTGCCGATACATCGCGAGACATGAAAAATTTTTCATTGAATGTGCGGTGGGTCAAACCCGAGAATATCCATCTAACCGTTATCTTCATAGGTAATATTCGCGTGGATTATCTGGCTCCCCTCGGTGAAAAAACCAGCCACGTCTGCAGCCGATTCGGACCGTTTCAGGTTTCATTGAAGGGAATAGGTATTTTCGGAAGCAAAAATTATCCAAGGGTCATATGGACACGGCTAGAAGGAGATCTGAAGCGGATGACCATCTTCAGAGACACGTTGCGCAAAAATCTTGAGCCCTTTGAAATAAAAGTCGAAAAACGGCCCTTTAAACCTCACCTCACACTTGGAAGATTTCGAAAAGGAACATCAGCTAATTTGGACGAACTCATGACAAAGTTTGAAGATCTGAGCAGCCCAATATGCACTCTGGATGAACTGGTCCTCTTTAAGAGCGAATTGAAGCCAACCGGAGCTGCTTATACGAAGCTCGATTCATGGGCCTTAACCGGGAGTGATTAAAAATCAAATTGGTCAGGGCAGTCTGATGGCTGACCAATGTAAATTATTTTTTGGGAGGAAGTACCTATGGACAGAGACAGGGCGGTCGAACAGGCAATTTCTCAGATAGAAAAACAGTTTGGTCGTGGCTCCATTATGAAAATGGGAGAGGACAGGGTACTCGAGGTGCCCGCGATTTCTACCGGATCAATAGCACTTGATCTTGCGCTCGGAGTAGGCGGTGTGCCACGAGGTAGGGTCCTGGAGATATTTGGACCTGAATCTTCTGGAAAGACAACTCTGGCACTTCATATAGCCGCCGAGGCCCAGGCGAAGGGAGGAATGGTGGCCTTTGTTGATGCTGAACACGCCCTTGACATAGGTTATGCAAGGAAGCTGGGGGTGGATGTTGACAATCTTCTAGTCTCTCAGCCGGATACTGGAGAACAGGCGCTGGACATTACAGAAATACTTGTAAGAAGCGGAGCTATAGACGTGCTGGTTATAGATTCTGTAGCAGCTCTGGTGCCCAAAGCTGAAATTGAAGGTGAAATGGGCGATCATCATGTAGGGCTGCAGGCCAGGCTCATGTCACAGGCATTGAGAAAATTAACTGCAACCATCAGCAAGTCCCATACGTGTGTCATTTTTATCAATCAAATTAGAATGAAAATTGGCGTGATGTTTGGAAATCCTGAAACGACAACCGGCGGCAACGCTTTAAAATTTTACGCAACTCAGAGACTTGATATCAGGAGGATCGGTGCCATAAAGGAAGGTGATCAGACTGTAGGGAACAGGACCCGGGTGAGGGTTGTAAAGAACAAAATTGCGCCTCCCTTCAAAGAGGCAGAATTCGATATTATTTATGGAGAGGGGATCTCTAAGGAGGGAGACATTCTCGACCTCGGTGTTTCCCTTGACATTATTGAAAAGAGCGGAGCATGGTACTCCTTTAACGATGAAAGGATAGGTCAGGGAAGGCAGAATGCGAAACGCTTTCTAAGCGAAAATCCTGATATAAGGGGCAAAATTGTCGCCGTAATTCTTGAGAAAACAGGTATCCAGGACATTAGAAAAAACGTAGAGGACCCCGATAACTCAAAAAAACAGGAAAAGTAGACCATCTAATCCGGACGAAAATAATTTATGGAGATCTGAAAAAAGTTCCGCATTACGGGATCCAGCAACCATTAACAGCATCTAAATAGAACATTTTGATCCGCCAAGCGGAAATCCAAAATATCGCGGATAGGACAATGAATTTCAGAGAAATCAGACAAAAATTTTTGGAATATTTTAAGTCACAGAAACATGAAATAGTTGAAAGCTCTTCACTGATACCAAAAGATGATCCAACCCTTCTTTTTACTAATGCCGGAATGGTCCCGTTCAAGAGGCTATTTTTGGGAGAAGAAAAAAGACCATACACCAGGGCAGCCAACTCCCAAAAATGCGTACGAGCAGGTGGAAAACACAATGATTTAGAAAACGTAGGCTATACACCGAGGCACCATACGTTTTTTGAGATGCTCGGAAACTTCTCCTTTGGAGATTACTTCAAAGAGGAGGCCATCACGTGGGCTTGGGACCTTTTAACAAACGCCTACGCCCTTCCCGAGGATAAGCTTTTTGCCACTGTTTACAAAGATGATGATGAAGCTTACCGCATATGGGAGCGAAAAATACAATTACCCACCGAGAAAATCGTGCGATTAGGTGATAAGGATAACTTCTGGGCCATGGGAGATACCGGGCCATGTGGCCCATGCTCGGAAATTTTGATTGATCAAGGCCCCTCTCTGGGATGCGGTCGTCCTGATTGCTCACCTGGATGTGACTGTGATCGCTACCTGGAGATTTGGAATCTGGTGTTCACCCAGTTTGATAGAAGCGCCGACGGCAAACTGACACCCCTACCAAGACCGAATATAGACACTGGTATGGGCCTTGAAAGACTGACGGCTGTTGTGCAGGGAGTTACCTCCAATTATGATACTGACATATTCAGCGGTATTATCTCTCGGATTGAAGAGCTTTCCGAAAAAAAATATAGAGAACATGATCGAGAGGACGTAGCCTTCAGGGTCATTTCTGACCATGCACGAGCCGCAGCCTTCCTGATTGGAGATGGAATCGTACCTTCAAACGAAGGCAGGGGGTATGTGCTGAGACGTATCATACGCAGAGCAATCCGTTTCGGACAGGTGCTAGATCTTAAGGATTCATTTCTACGATCCGTTTGCAGCTATGTAATTGAAATGATGGGCCGGGACTACAAGGAGCTTCTTGCATCGAGGAGCTTTATTGAAAACATCGTGGAGAGTGAAGAAAAGCGGTTCGCCGACACATTGCATTTCAGCATGAAAATACTTGAAGATGAAATAGAAAAGATCAAACAAAAAGGGGCTGATACCATCCCCGGTGAAATGGCCTTCAGGCTTTATGATACCTACGGGCTTTCTCTAGATATTATACAGGATGTGGCGAGGGACGAAAATCTCACTGTGGATTCAAATGGTTATAAAAAGGCCATGAGCAAACAGAGGCGCCTTTCGCAGGAATCATGGAGGGGGAGCGGAGAAGATGAAATCCCAGAGGTTTTTAGGGCCCTATTGGGCCGTGGCCTTACAAGCAGTTTCCTGGGTTACGAGACCTGTTTTTCGAAGGCAAAGATTAAGGCTCTTATTGTTCAAGGTAAAGAAGTTACATCGAGCAGGAGCGGGGTAGAGGCAGAGATCGTCCTTGACCAAACACCATTTTATGGTGAGTCAGGCGGTCAGACCGGAGACACTGGCTGGATAACTAACAGCAACGCGAAATTCCGCGTTGCTGACACAATAAGATTCGACCAGGGTCTTATTGTGCATAAAGGCTTTTTAGAAGAAGGAGATCTCTCGGTTGGTGATAAAGTCGAGGCACATATTGATAAAAATAAAAGAAAGTCTACCGCACTCAATCACTCGGCCACGCATCTGCTCCATGCTGCCCTAAGGGAAGTGCTTGGGGATCACGTAAAGCAGGCAGGTTCTCTGGTCACTCCAGAAAGGCTTAGATTTGATTTCACTCACTTCACCCAGGTTAGCCGAGAAAATCTGGAAGAGATTGAGAATCTCGTCAACAAATATATACGTGACAATCTAAAAATAGATACCCGTGAAATGTCAAAGGAACAGGCCCTGGAAACAGGTGCAATGGCCATTTTCGAGGAGAGGTACGGCGACAGAGTGAGGCTCGTGCAAATGGGTGAAGATGTAAGTATGGAACTATGTGGTGGAACTCACACCGGTTCTACGGGCGATATAGGCTTGTTCCGAATTTTAAATGAAAATGCGGTGTCCGCCAATGTGCGTCGAATAGAGGCTCTAACCGGACAGTCAGCTCTCCATTATGACCAGATACAGGAAAGAGAACTGAAGACAGCGGCATCATTACTAAAAACCAGGCCGGATAAATTAACAGAGAGGCTGGAAAAACTTTTAAAGGAGCATCGGGAGAAAGAAAAGGAAATCGAGGACCTGAAAAGGAAACTCCTTTCCCAAAAATCAGAATATTTCCTTGCCGGAGTAAAAGAGATTGATGGAGTCAAGTTTCTAGCCAGAGAATTGGAAGCCGACTCACCCAAAGAGCTGCGCGAAACCGCGGATCGTATAAGAGACAAAATCCAATCAGGCATTGTCCTTCTTGGTGCCAAGAAAGATGGTACAGTCATGCTGACCTGTGTGGTAACAAAAGACCTGATTGACAAATACAAGGCTGGCGATATCATAAAACAAATATCAGTTATTGTAGGAGGAAAAGGTGGAGGAAGGCCTGACATGGCTCAAGGAGGGGGCAACAAGCCCGAGAACCTGGAAAAAGCCCTTAACGCCCTTGAAGGTCTAATCAAAAATATGGAGTAGGCTGTACCACCAGGAAGAACCGCTTTTCTCCATAGCCTCGTCACTTCGCGCTTCGGGCATCTTTTCCTGGCACCTGCGCAAATATTCAAGTGCCTCATGATACTGACCAAGATCCGGATAATTCTCGATCAGATATTGATACCTGGCCATAGCGGCCCTGTATTTTTTCATTTTGTAATAAAAGTGGCCTACATACAACTCATACTCTGCAAGATTTATGTAGCATTCCCTTATCCTCATGCGTACCCCTGCACTATATTCTGACGAGGGGAACCTCCTTATCAGCCTTTCAAATTCCTCTTTGGCTTTCAGGGTATGAATTTGTGTCCTGTCAATAGTAGTAATCTTATTGAAATGACACATTCCCTGCCTGTAAATAACATAGGGAATTAGAGGATTTTTTGGGTGTAAACTTTCAAAATCTTTATAAGCCTCAAAAGCTTCGTCATAGAGCTCTCTTTCATAAAGCGCATCCGCCATTTTGAGTTCGGCCTGGATAGCAAATTTGCTATAGGGATATCTATCCTTCAAATTCTGAAATATTTCTGTCGCCTCCTCAAAATAACCCCTTTCAAATCGTTCTATTCCGTCACTCATCAGCTCGGAGGGAGTCCTCTCGTCCTCAGACCCAAAATACTTGTCCCAAAGCGCGCAGCCGCTGAAAAGAAGTAATATTAAAGTGCCCATAAGGCACCATCTGGCCACGTTATAGGATCTACAAAAAATCATCATGACTACCCTGTACTCTCTAGGTATTTCTCAGCAGCAAAAAGGGCTGCCGCACCCTCTCCGACTGCCGTCGAAACCTGACGTAGTAGCTTTGACCTTATATCTCCAGCAGCAAAAACTCCTGGGATACTCGTCTCCATATTATTATTTGTTACCACAAAGCCGGAATCATCCAGATCAAGAAGACCCTTAACCAGTCTGTTATTAGGAGAATAACCAATAAAAATAAAAGCGCCCTGTACCGGAAGATGAGACAATTCCCCGGTTTTTACATTTTTAAGCTCAATCCCTTCCACACCGGATTCTCCGGTAATTCTTGTCGGTACAGTATCCCAAATAAATTCTATTTTTTCTTCATTCATCGCGCGGTCCTGAAGCAATTTCACTGCCCTCAATTCGTTCCTGCGATGAATAAGGTGGACCTTACTCGCAAATCTGGTCAAGAAAATCGCCTCTTCAACCGCCACATCACCACCGCCTATAACCGCCACTTCCTGCTCTCGATAAAAAGGCCCGTCACAGGTCGCACAGTAACTGACTCCCCTTCCAGTTAAAAGTGCTTCACCCTCAATCCCCAGCTTACGGGGGGTTGCGCCACATGTCAAAATAATCGCCCTGGCTTCAAGCGTCTCCTTATCAGTAAGTACTGTCTTTTTCCCAGGATGAAGCTCTAATTTCTCTACTTCCCTGCTCTGTATGTCCAGCCCGAATTTTTCAGCCTTCCGCTTCATTCTGTCAACCAGCTCAAAACCGGATATACCATCAGGAAAACCAGGATAATTTTCAACCACGTCAGTGGTCACAATCTGCCCACCCGGGGTAAGTCTTTCAAAGAGTATTGTTTTGATTTGTGCTCTCGCCGCATAGAGACCAGCTGTCAGGCCCGCGGGCCCCGCGCCTATTATAATCAGATCTTCCATTTATTCACCTTGCTCATGAAATAAAGGCCCCGCCTATATGCAAGATGGCAGGGCCTAATTAATGAGGCCAAAAATATGATGCCGAACCATTTTTATTGTATTTCACAGCAGCTTTTTTAGTTCATTTTCGAGATGGCTTTTCGGGTATGCACCTATTATAGTTTGGGCAACTTGACCATCCTTGAAAAAAATAAGGGTTGGAATATTACGAATTCCGAATCGCCCTGGAGTCTCTCTGTTCTGGTCGACATCCATACTGGCCATTTTTACTTTACCTTCATACTCCTTTGCCAGTTCCTCTACTACAGGGGTGACCATCTTACACGGACCACACCACTCAGCCCAAAAATCAACCACAGCCGGGATATCGGAATTGATGATCTCTTCATCAAAATTTTGGTCTGTAACCTGCAATACATCCGCCATAGTGCTTCTCCTTTCATTATCCCAAATTGATGTAAAAAAATTAACACCGACTGTCTGCTTTGTCAACTTAAACGGTCAATCACAAACCGGCATCGCTGAAATAAAACCCGGATAACTACTCCGTGATGCCGGAGAGAATCTAACCCACTTAGTCATACACAGATTTAAGCGGCCGGACTCTGCAACCCCTCTTTTCAGTTTTTCTTTCATAAAATAAGCTGAACACCAGCAAATTACCAGACACCTGCATGACAGATAGTTTGAAGTGAAACATAGCAACAAACACAAAGGCCCTCAGAGCAAGGGCCTTTAATACAATTAACAGGCATAGAGCAATTACCCCCGACTTTTTACTGCCCCGCCTCTTCCAAAACCTTTTTCAATTTGTTGATGAGTGTAACAGGCACTGGACCTGACTTGGCATACAGATTCATTATTTCATAAGGAACCTTAACTTTTTTAGCCACATCGTCCCAGGCTATGCCCTTCTCTTCCACCTCTTTCATGATCTGAATCAGTTCTTCAGACTCCATGGTTTACCTCCTTATTGATCTGACGGCGTGCGGTCCGGTGCATATATAAATTTCGGGTCCATTTCATAAGTCCAGGGGAGTCCCCACCACTGCCATCCATAATGTCGTCTGTGGTTAAAACCGTAGATCTTGTTTCGTTTCGCGAGCTGCCGGTAAAACTTGTGCCTGTTGCTGTTCTCAAAAAAAGGAAACAGAGGCCCTTCAAATCCATCCTCCACATCATAAATATTCTTAAAACCCTGGTCCAGAAGCTCCTTGGCTGCCAGGGAACTCCGTTCTCCATCCCTGCAGATAATAATCAGATTATCCGTCTTCTTGAAAACTTTACTTATTTCCTGGACAAAGGCCTTATTCTTCACATTGAACCTATAGGCATACTCCCCATCCTTCTTACCGAATTCATCGGTCATAAACATGTACGGAAAAAGATATGCGCTTATGGGGTGGCCCACAAATTGATATTCGGCTCTCGTCCTGACATCAACCAGGTATGTATAGGGTACGGTGTTGAGCATATCATATGCCTCAATGCTCAACAGTTTTTTTGGCTCCTCGGCAGGGGTCTCTGGCACATAGAGCCAAAACAACCCTATTACAATGAGGAGGCCGGAGAGCAAGGCTTTTGTGTTCATGTCTTCTTCTTTATTCGTTTACCAGAACCACAGGTCAAGACCCGATTTTCCGGTAGAAATTCCACGCCTAGCCGATCATGTGCGCCAAATGAATTCATTAAAAAAAACAAATGGTTTCACGGAAAATGCGCCCACCATCAGGGGCTATTATTATGAAGCTCGTAATTGATAAGGTTAAGTTTAGTCTAATAATCCAATATTGGATTATTTGTCAATTAAAATATCGGGTCGCTCACAAAGCCTTGACACGACAAATGTGAATATTTAATATCTGTAACCATTTATAGGGTTATCCGGCAATCCTTCCTTGCGAACTTGGTTGTTCTCCATTGCCGATCATTTCCCGAATCCATACGTATGCGCATACCCGGAGGGAAAGTTCCCCATCTCTTTTCCTCCCTTAGAGGCAAAAAACCAGTTGCAACTCAGGCAAAGGGAGATCTGATATGGCTTCAAGCAAAGTGTATTTTATGGACTTACGGGCTTCCTTGAAGGAAAATCTCGTTTCCAAACTGATACGATTGGCGGACACAGGAGGTATTGGGCAGATAGTCCCCCCACGGGGACTTGTAGCTATCAAGCTGCACTTTGGAGAAAAGGGAAACACCGCGTTTATCCGGCCTATTTTCATAAGGCAAATTGTTGACAAAGTGAGAGATCTAGGAGGATTGCCTTTCCTTACAGACACCAACACACTATACGCAGGGACAAGAGGAAACAGTATTTCTCATTTGGAAACCGCCATAGCAAACGGCTTTGCTTATTCCGTGGTCAATGCTCCTATAATTATCGCCGACGGCATACGAGGAGCATCCAGATCAAAAATTTCAGTCAACGGAGAGATCATTAAAAATGCTTACCTGGCAAAGGACATAGCTGACGCAAATGCATTGATTAGCGTAGCTCATTTTAAAGGTCATGAACTTGCAGGATTTGGAGGTTCCATAAAAAACCTGGGAATGGGCTGCGCTTCCAGGAAAGGAAAACTGGAACAGCATTCCAGTTTATGCCCAAAAGTAAAGAGGAAAAAATGTATCGGGTGTGGGGAATGTGTTGAACACTGCGCACAAAATGCAATCTCTCTGGTTGACGAAAAGGCGGTTATAGATCCTCAGAAGTGTGTAGGGTGTGGGGAATGTATCCAGATATGCCCTAACAGGGCAATCAATGTTCAATGGAGTTCTGATATACCGATATTTCAAAAAAAGATGACCGAATATGCGCTCGCAGCACTCAATGGAAAGGAGTCAAAGTCTCTCTTTATAAATTTTCTGACGAATATTTCACCGGCCTGTGACTGCCTTGAATACAACGACGCTCCGATCGTTCAAGATATAGGCATCATGGTATCCAAAGACCCTGTTGCTATTGATCAGGCCTCGGTTGATATTGTTAGCAGCCAAACCGGAATAGATAATTCCTGCCTTTCAAAAGGTGTTGAGAAAGGTGGAGACAAATTCGGATCGGTTTATCCTTACATCGACTGGAGTGTTCAGCTCGAGCACGGCGAAAAAATAGGGCTAGGCAATCGAGAATATGAGTTCTTAAAACTGGAGGACAAATAGCATATAAAAAAGCGGCCTCGTTGTATTTAAAAATAACTTATGGTATTAGACGATAAAATTTTTCATACCTGTAAAGGAGATGCCTATGGATATTACAATAATAAAAACCGAGCCCGGACAATTAAAGCCAAAACCAGATGATGAATCCGAGCTCGGTTTTGGCGACATTTTTACGGACCATATGTTCATGATGAATTTCGAGTCCGGAAAAGGCTGGTTTGATCCCCGTATTCAGCCTTACGGCAATCTCTCTCTTGACCCGGCTGCAATGGCCATTCATTACGGGCAGGAAATATTCGAAGGGCTCAAAGCCTATAGAGGTCAGGATGGAGGCATATATCTCTTCAGGGCTGGAGATAATTTTAGAAGATTCAATGTTTCTGCTTCGAGGATGTGCATGGCTCAAGTGGATATCGACCTTGCAATGGAAGGCATGAAAAAGCTTATATTATTAGACAAAGATTGGATCCCTAACAATCAAGGCGCGTCTCTTTACATAAGACCCACAATGCTCGCCACAGAGCCTCACCTGGGAGTCAGGCCGGCAAATTCTTATTTGTTTTTTATAATCGTTGGTCCTGTAGGAGCTTACTACAAGGAAGGACTGAACCCCGTAAAAATTTATGTAGAGGACTATTATATCCGGTCAACCAAAGGAGGAACAGGAGAGGCCAAAACCGCTGGAAATTATGCCGCGAGCTTGCTGGCCGCGGAAAAGGCAAAAGAAAAGGGGTTCACACAGGTTCTATGGCTTGATGCCGTTGAACGCAGATATGTTGAAGAGGTGGGTACAATGAACATGTTTTTCATCCTGGAAAATGAAGTCATAACCGCCCCCCTCACAGGAAGTATCTTAGCCGGTATAACTAGGGACTCTGTCATAAAGATTGTGAAAGACTGGGGAATGAAAGTATCGGAGCGTTCGCTTGCGATTGATGAAGTCATTGAAGCTGCTGAAAACGGCAGGTTGAAGGAGGCTTTCGGTACCGGCACGGCTGCAGTGATCTCACCGGTAGGCCAGATCACTTATAAGGGAAAAGACCATATTGTTGCCGGCGGGAAAATGGGGAAAATTTCACAGAGGCTCTATGACGAAATCGTAGCTATTCAATACGGTAAAAAGAAGGATTCTTACGGGTGGGTGGAGAGGATCGATTAATATAAATCAAGGTACACAAAAAAATGCCGGACGACCCTGCGATCTGGGCTGAATACAAGTCTGAAATTACAATATTGGTCCATATCACTCGAGTGAAAAAATAAAATGATACCTACTATTGAATGGAACAGAACAAATGTCCGAATGATCGACCAGAGAAAACTGCCGTCTGCAGTGCAATGGTATGTATGCAATGGATACAGAGACGTTATCAACGCTATAAAGAAAATGGTAATCCGAGGTGCACCGGCCATAGGCATAGCTGCTGCCATGGGCATGGCTCTGGGAGCCCGATCCGTCAAGGCTAAGACCCATTCCACATTCATGAAAAGATTTCAAACAATTGCAGGGGAAATGCTTTGCGCTCGTCCAACCGCTGTAAATCTGGAATGGGCGGTGAAAAGGATGACTTGCCTTGCTTCAGTAATGACCGAAAGTCCGGTGGAGGAAATCAAATCAGCACTCAGGAAAGAGTCGGAGACAATCCTTTCTGAAGATATTCAAATAAACCGGAACCTCGGAAGACACGGAGTCGATCTCATCCCTGAAGGCTCTACCATCCTTACACACTGTAATGCGGGCGCACTTGCAACAGGCGGTTATGGAACCGCTCTTGGGGTTATAAGGGCTGCCCATGAAAGTGGTAAAAAGATAAGAGTTATCGCTGATGAAACCAGGCCTTGGTTCCAGGGGCTTCGTCTTACTGCTTTTGAAATGATTCAGGAAGGCATACCAGTATCTGTCATTACTGATAACGCAGCGGGATCCCTTATGAGACGAGGAAAAATCGACCTGGTAATAACGGGCGCTGACCGAATCGCAGCCAACGGTGACGTAGCGAATAAGATAGGAACTTACCAAGTAGCAGTTCTGGCAAAGGTTAACAGGGTACCATTTTATGTGGCCGCTCCCATTTCCACCATTGATTCATCAGTCAAAACCGGCGATATGATACCGTTAGAAGAACGGCCACCTGAAGAAATCTACAAATTCGGAAAAACAGAAATCGGCCCATCGGAAATTCACGCCATAAACCCGGCATTTGATATCACCCCTTACAGATATATAGCCGGTATTATTACAGAAAAAGGAATATTACGCTCTCCTTACAGCAGGAGTATAAAAAATTTACTAAAAAATAAAAAAAATAATCCCTCAATCACTTCAAATGCTTGACCTACGCTTCGGATTGACTTATATTTTGAAACTCAGTTGGCCAAAAGGGAAACTTAACCCGATCAGGCCGCTTGGTATGAGTCTTGATGATTGAAGAAATATCGTATGATTTATGCTTTAAAAAAAGAACGGGTTGAAAAAATTGACTTCACTGCTGGATCTCATCCTTATAGATCTTTATGAATGCGATCACGATAAGCTTCTCCATGCCGACAGGATCAGGGAAGGAATGCTGGCTGCCGCAGAGATCATGGGAGCTGAAGCGGTTGGAGACTCCTTCCACACTTTCGAGCCATGGGGAGTCAGTGGAACCGTAACAATAGCTGAGTCACATCTTGCAGTCCATACCTGGCCTGAATATAATTTTGCGGCCGTAACATTCGAAACCTGCGGGAGCAATATGGATCATGGCAAGGCTTATGATTATCTGGTCCGGTTTTTTAACTCCAGACAGCCTAAGGTGACCTATCATAAAAGGGGTTTTATTGATCCTTTGGATGCTGCTTTCCTTCCATATAAGCAGATCATGGATAAGCAGGTCTTGGACTGAGTGCTATACCCCTTAGACCGCGTAAATCCGGTCTTAAGACTGACATCCCCGCCGGCTACAATTTATCCACAATAGCGGCCTTCAGGACCCTACTGGAATCTTCTCTGACACGGTAACGTTCATCAACCCTCAATCCGCATACCCAGACAATTTCATTTCCGCTGGTCAGTATAGGAATCCTCGATCTGGCACTTGAAGGAATTTTTAAATCAATAAAAAGGTCCTTCAGCTTCCTGTGCCCTTTCATGCCGAGCGGTACAAACCGATCTCCTGCCTTAAAATTTCTTATTTTAAGGGGGTAGACAAGTCGTTCTGCATCCAGAAAAGCGGTTTTGGAGGAAGTATTCCAGTCATATAAATTATCATTGGGCTCTTCTTCCAGGGAGATTGAACATCCAAGTTTTTCAAGGCAAAATACTCCTGGCACCTCAAGAAAATAACAGAAATCTTCCTTATTTTCCTGCTGTTCCTTAGTAAAGATCAACTTGTCATATATCTTTAACACAGTCAGTCCATTGGGCAGGCTTACGCGGCACTGGGCTTTGTTTTTATGGGCGAGACCGTTAACAGACTCATAATGACTCTGGTTTATTCTCCGCAACCCGGCACCCGCGGACTTTAAAGCACTTCTTATGATCCTTGTTCGTATGGCTTCATGCAGACCCAAAAACAATGGCAGAGGGATTTTGACCTCCCCGTAACCGCCTTTATCACTATTGCGCCTCAACCACTTTTCAGCCTCCGCCTCCAGCCATTCTTCATCTGTCCTCATAATCTCTGCGGTGGTCCCCAAACGTTCAATAATCCTGGGCTGATATTTCTTAAGCACTGGAAGGAGGTTCAATCGGATCCTGTTTCTAAGAAAGTCACCTTTCATATTCGAGGAATCAGTCATATACCTAACGCCCCGGTGGTCAAGATGGGATAAGATCTCATCACGCGTCACTTCTATCAGCGGCCGAATAATAACGCCTTCTCTAACCGGAGGTATTCCGGAGAGACCTGAAGGACCGCTTCCACGTAAGAGTCTCATCAAGACCGTCTCAGCCTGGTCATTTAGGTTATGGCCCATCGCTATCTTCTGGGCATCGTATCTTCCTCTCACCTTTTCCAGGAATAAGTATCTGGCATTCCTAGCTTTTTCCTCCAGAGAACCATTTCCATCAGCCAAACCAGTGGTAGCTTTGCCAAGTTCAAAGCGTAGACCCATATGCTCTGCCAGGTCCTTTACAAAACGTGTCTCCTCCTCATCTTCGCCGGGCCGCAGGCAATGGTTGAAATGGGCTACTACTAGCTTGATACCCAAATTAAATGAATAAAAGTGCAGCAAGTCCAGAAGGCAAATTGAATCAGGCCCGCCTGAAACAGCAACGACAACAAGGTCACCACTGTTTATCATTCTATATCGGGATATACTCCGCATTACCTTTTTTACGGTTTCATCCTCAAAACGCATCCCTTACTCCACATCCATTGCTAGATATTGGCAAAGCTCCTCCCACCACAGACCATATAGCAGGAAGTAATTAAAAATTCCTGGATTTTTGCCACTTAACACCAAACACAAGCTGGGCATTCTTAAAATTAGCATGCATTTATAACAAACTCAACAGGAGGGACATTACCCGTAATCAAGCCCTCTTTATTAGCGACTCTGGAGTAATTTTAATTGACGGATCAGATCTATAGGTTATAAACAAAAACTACCTGGTGTTTAAGTAACATTTTAAAAACAGCCATCTTTGCAGGCATAGATTTCGGGGTATGGTTGTGGAACACTCTAAATCCTCTGCTGGCAACTTAGACGCACTTTTCAATCCAGATTCTGTAGCCGTTATCGGTGCGTCCGGGAACCCTGACAAACTAGGATATCATGTAATGAAAAGCCTTATTCAAGCTGGCTTTACCGGCCAGATAATCCCAGTGAATCCTACCACAAAACAGATTATGGGTATTCCATCTTTTGCCTCAATTACCAGATTCAAGGGTCGAATCGATCTTGCAATAGTTGTTGTACCGGCAGCCTTGGTGGCGGAGATTTTTAAAGACTGTACCCAAAAGGGTGTTCAGTCAATAATACTTATTGCTGCGGGCTTTAAAGAGATTCAGGACCCCGCCGGTGGCCAACTGCAATCTGCGCTCGCAGGGATTATTAAGCAGGCCAGGATACCGGTTATAGGCCCCAATACTTTCGGGATGATAAATTTAACAACCACCCCTAAAAGGGGTGGAATAAAAGGTGACCCTAAAAGGGTA
>CAZVGY010000071.1:0-20868 GCA_964627015.1 uncultured Desulfobacteraceae bacterium | reverse complement strand
TGAATTCACAGCATTTCCCCCTTATTTCTTTCAACTAAATTGGAGATGATCCTTATATCGAAACATCCTTTTAAAGAAAAATTTATTTGAATACCTGAAATTTTAATTGTCATAAAGAATGGAAAGCCAGGAATTTGATCCGGAAATAACAAGATACCGTTAGCCGGTTTGAGAGTATTTATGAAAAAGGACGAGGTAGACAAAAATCATCTTATGAAAGTTTTGACACCGAGAGAGATTGTTTCGGAATTGGATAAATATATAATCGGACAGAGAGAAGCCAAACGTTCTGTGGCTATTGCTTTGAGAAACAGATGGCGCCGCCAGCAAGTACCTCAAGAACTCAGAGATGAGATCGCACCCAAGAATATCATCATGATCGGTCCCACAGGCGTCGGCAAGACTGAGATTGCGAGACGCCTTGCCCGTCTGGCTAATTCTCCTTTTTTGAAAGTGGAAGCGACCAAATTTACGGAGGTGGGTTATGTAGGTAGAGACGTGGAGTCTATGATACGAGACCTGACAGAACTGGCGGTTAGCATGGAAAAAAAGGAAGAACAAGAAAAGGTCACGGAAAAGGCCCAGGAGCTCGCAGAAGAAAGATTGCTCGAACTTCTGCTTCCGAAAAAAAAGAATGAGATGCAAGAGGCTGAAGACGATAAGGTACTGGAAGTTGTGAAAGTAGAAAAGCAGGAAGGTGTTTCAACACGTGACAAGTTGAGGCGTATGCTAAGGAGCGGTAAGCTGGATGAGCGCTATGTGGAGCTGGAAGTTACCAATAACAGTATACCTATGGTTGAGATTTTTTCCAACGCGGGTTTAGAGGAGATGGAATTCAATATAAAGGAGGTCTTCGGGAACGTCTTTCCAGCGAAAAAAAAGAAACGTCGTGTGAAAGTGCCCGAGGCAATGGAGATTCTTTTTGAGGAAGAATCACAGCGTCTTATTGATATGGATAAGGTTGTGGATCAGGCAATTCGTCTGACGGAGCAGAACGGCATAGTCTTCCTCGATGAACTTGATAAGGTCGCCGGTTCCGAATCCTCTTACGGGCCAGACGTGTCCCGGGAAGGAGTGCAGAGGGATCTCCTTCCGATCGTAGAGGGATCAACTATTACAACAAAATATGGAATGGTGAAGACAGATCATATCCTGTTTATTGCTGCCGGGTCTTTTAACCTGAGCAAACCTTCAGACCTGTTACCCGAACTGCAGGGAAGGTTTCCCATAAGGGTTGAGTTGGATCCCCTCTCCATGGAGGATTTCGTCCGAATACTTACTGAACCGAGGAATGCACTTATAAAACAGTATGAATCCCTACTCGCAACTGAGAATATAGAACTGGTTTTTGATGAGTCCTCAGTAAAGGAAATAGCCAGCATGGCCAGCGAGGTGAATGAGCGTATGGAGAATATCGGTGCTCGTCGTCTCCACACGGTTATGGAAAAGCTGGTGGATGAAATATCCTTTGATGCTCCCGACATAGCCCCTAAAACTGTATCCGTAACCAGGGATTATGTTATAGAAAAACTGGAAGATATATTGGAAGACGAAAATCTTAGCAGGTACATTTTATGATTACCCACACTGATAGAGCCCAGGTCCTTATTGAGGCGCTCCCTTATATACAAAGGTTCAACCGGGCCACCGTGGTCGTTAAATATGGTGGGCATGCCATGGTGGATGAGAATCTCAAACATAATTTTGCACTGGATATAATCCTGATGAAATATGTTGGGATGAATCCGATTGTAGTCCATGGCGGAGGTCCGCAGATAGGTGATCTGCTGAGCAGGCTGTCTATTGAACCGGAGTTTATCGACGGCATGCGTGTCACCGATGAAAAAACCATGGATGTGGTGGAGATGGTTCTTGTCGGAAAGGTCAACAAGGAGATAGTGAGCCTGATCAACCGCAACGGCGGACAGGCTGTTGGATTGTCAGGAAAGGACGGAGGACTGATAACCGCCCGGAAGATGAAGTACCTGAAGAAGAAAGCAGAAGACCAGCCACCGGAGATAATAGAGATGGGAATGGTGGGGGAGATTACCAGCGTGGATATACGGGTATTAATGAGCCTGATCCATAGCGAGTTTATACCCGTGATAGCTCC
This sequence comes from uncultured Desulfobacteraceae bacterium, assembly GCA_964627015.1. Taxonomy (GTDB): domain Bacteria; phylum Desulfobacterota; class DSM-4660; order Desulfatiglandales; family Desulfatiglandaceae; genus CAZVGY01. Next base: position 18,755 of record CAZVGY010000071.1, on the reverse strand, counting down.
CGTGGGAGCCGGTGCCGGGGGAGAAACATATAATATCAATGCAGATCTAGTTGCCGGAAGGATAGCGGCTGCTCTCAACGCGAGAAAATTGATTCTCCTTACTGATACAGAAGGCTTGCTGGACAAGGAGAAAAAATTGATTTCAACACTCGGCGTGGAAGAGGCGCGCCGGCTTATAGGGGACGGAACTGTTGTTGGAGGTATGATTCCTAAAGTTAATTGCTGTCTGGACGCTCTAGAAGGGGGTGTCAAAAAAGCTCATATTATTGATGGGCGGTCAGAGCATGCCATACTGCTGGAGATTTTTACAAAGGTAGGTGTGGGAACTGAGATAATACCCTGATTATGTACATGTCTCCAGAACGACCTGGCTGTTAGGAGAGGAATAAATAATGCAATACCCGGATAAGGAAACAACAATACAACTTGCAGATAAATACATGTTTCAGACATATGGCCGTTTTCCTATAACTCTTGTAAAAGGGGATGGGTGCAGGGTATGGGATGAGAGCGGAAAGGAGTACCTCGATTTCCTTGCAGGTATCGCTGTCTGTTCGCTTGGACATAGCTCACCTCTGGTGAGCAGTGTCCTTCAGAAACAGTCTCAGACTCTGGTGCATGTGTCAAACCTTTATTATACAAGGCCGCAGGCTGAACTAGCCAAGCTTCTGGTGGAAAATTCATTTGCTGACAGAGTGTTTTTCTGTAACAGCGGAGCTGAGGCCAATGAGGCAGCCATCAAGCTGGCGCGGCGTTACTCAAGGGAGAAAAGCGGGTCTCAAAGGCATGTGATAGTCTCCATGGAGAATTCATTTCACGGGAGGACGATGGCTACTTTATCCGCTACAGGCCAGAGCAAGGTCCAGAAAGGATATTATCCTCTGTTGGAAGGCTTCAGGTTTGTTCCATTCAATAATCTTATAGAGCTTGATAAAGTGCTGGATGAATCCGTATGCGCTGTGATCATAGAGCCGATCCAGGGGGAGGGTGGAGTGGTCTGCCCCGATCCGGATTACCTTAAAGGGGTGAGATCATTGTGCAGGGATCGAAACGTGCTCCTTATTTTTGACGAGGTTCAGGTGGGAATGGGCCGGACCGGGAGACTGTTTGCCCATGAACATTTCGGAGTTTCACCGGATATCATGACCCTGGCCAAGGCTCTTGGTAATGGTCTTCCCATTGGTGCGATGCTGGCAACGGACGAACTGGCAAGTGTTTTCGGACCCGGCAGCCATGCCACAACTTTTGGTGGGACTCCACTCGTGACGGCTGTATCCCTGGCCGTGGTTCAGAGCCTCCTGAAAGATGGCTGGATCGAAAATTGCAGGTCCATGGGAGAATATTTTAAAAAGGGACTGGAGGGGTTAGGCCGTAAATATTCCTTTGTCAAAGAAGTCAGGGGATTGGGTCTGATCCTTGGTATGGAGCTGAATCGACCTTGTTCCTCAATAGTGGAAGCCTGCATGAAGGAGGGTCTCCTGTTGAATTGTGCCCACGAAACTGTACTTCGTTTTTTGCCTCCACTGATTGTAGGAAAGGAAGAAATCGACGGGGCCCTTGAAATCCTCGACAGGGTACTGGAAGAATCAGAAGAGTAGACCAGAGGGGTGAGGATGAAAAAAGATTTTCTGACCATAAGAGATCTGACAGAAGACGAATTAAGGGACCTGATAGACAGAGGCCTTGAAATCAAAAAAAAAGGCCGGGTCAATGCCAGCCCACTGTCGGGCCGGACTCTCGGTCTCATGTTTGACAAGTCCTCCACAAGAACCAGAATCTCTTTTGAAACGGCCATGTTTCGTCTTGGAGGGCAGACCGTTTTTATGAGCAGGGCGGACACCCAGCTATCCAGGGGTGAGGCTGTAAAGGATACTGCCAGGGTGCTTTCCCGCTATCTTGATGCTATCGCTGTCAGGACTTATTCTCAGGATCTGGTTGAGGAGATGGCGTTCTGGGCGGAGGTCCCTGTCATCAATGCCCTGACAGATCAATATCATCCCTGTCAGATTTTGAGCGATCTCATGACGGTCAAGGAAAAGAGAGGCACAATTGATAATATGAAGGTGGCATGGATAGGTGATGGTAACAACGTCGCCCATTCATGGATCAATGCGGCGGCAGTTCTGGGTTTTGAGCTGGTACTTGCCTGTCCCCCTCGATACAGACCCGATCCAAAGTTACTGGAGGTCTCGGGTGCAAATATCAGCGTGGTGGAGGATCCAGCCGCGGCTGCTACCGGAGCCGATGTAATAAATACGGATGTGTGGATCAGTATGGGACAGGACAAGGAGAGAGAGCAGCGCCTGAAAAGCTTCGAGGGTTTTCAATTGAATGCTTCTCTGGTTAGCCTGTGTAAGCCTGGAGTTCTGGTAATGCATTGTCTTCCTGCCCATAGGGGGGAAGAAATAACGGATGATGTTTTGGAGGGACCACACAGTGTGGTATTTGATCAGGCCGAGAATAAGATGCACTTTCATCAGGCCCTGCTTGAAAGATTGATCACGGGTAATTGATATGCCCGGGCTGGTTCGTTTCAAGATATATTGCGGCCTGATATAACCGAGGGATGTCTTTTAGTTTCTTCCACACAGGGACTGCCCCTTTCTGAATAACAGCAAACAATTTTGGAGTTGTCATATAAAAACACTGGGGAGTTTGAATTGAGTGAACACATTGAAAAAATTGTCCTGGCCTATTCCGGTGGGCTCGATACTTCCGTCATTCTAGCCTGGCTCAAGGACAGGTATGGCTGTCCGGTTGTGGCCTATGCCGCTGACCTGGGTCAGGGGGAAGAGCTTAAAGGAATAAAAGAAAAGGCTCTAACGACGGGTGCCGATGAAGTCATAGTGGAAGACCTGAGAGAAGAATTTGTTCGTGACTTTGTCTGGCCTGCTATGAGGGCTAACGCAGTTTATGAGTCAACCTACCTGCTGGGCACTTCTCTGGCGAGACCCCTTATTGCCAGCAGACAGGTCGAGGCAGCCCGAAACACAGGCGCGAACGCTGTGAGCCACGGCGCCACCGGAAAGGGAAATGATCAAGTCAGGTTCGAACTGGCTTTTATGGCTCTTGAGCCGGGGCTGAAGATCATAGCTCCGTGGAGGATATGGGACTTCAGGGGCAGGGAAGATCTTATGGAATATGCCCGTTCAAAGAATATTCCGGTTCCTGTGACAAGGGAAAAGCCCTATTCCAGCGACAGGAACCTCCTGCATATCAGCTTTGAGGGCGGAATTCTTGAAGACACCTGGAACGTGGCCCCTGAAGAAATGTTTCTGCTGACTGTGTCTCCTGAACAAGCCCCTGACCGTGCCACTTATGTTGAACTGGAGTTCGAGAATGGGGACCCTGTCGCAGTGGACGGAAAAAGATTGTCTCCTGCACAAGTGCTGACCTGCCTGAACGAACTCGGCGGTAAGAACGGAATTGGACGAGTGGATATGGTTGAAAACCGGTATGTGGGCATGAAATCGCGGGGTGTATATGAGACCCCTGGAGGGACCATTCTCCGGACGGCCCATAGGGCTATGGAATCAATTACACTTGACAGGGAAGTTATGCATATCAGGGATGGGCTTGTCCCAAGATATTCAGAGATGGTCTATTACGGGTACTGGTTTTCACCTGAGCGTCAGATACTCCAGACCTTGATTGATGAAACACAAAAAAATGTGAACGGTGTTGTCAGATTAAAACTTTACAAAGGAAATTGCATGACGGCTGGAACAAAATCGCATTCATCTTTATATCACCCTGATTTTGCCACTTTTGAAGGTGATGAGGTGTACAACCAGGGCCATGCTGAAGGATTCATAAGGCTCAGCGGTCTGCGTCTAAAGATCGCCAGGCTTCTGGAGCAGGAGCGAAAAAAAGGTTAAAGCGCAGGCACTCCTGCTAGTATCGGCCGGATAAGACTCATATGAAAGGACTGACCTATGGCCCGAAAAATTTGGGGCGGACGCTTCAGGGAAGAAACCGATGCTCTGGTAAACAGGTTCAACGCTTCGATCAGTTTTGATAGTCGTCTGTATCCACAGGACATCCAGGGATCCATGGCACACTGCCGGATGCTGGGTAAACAGGGTATAATCACAGATGACGAGGCCTCCCGGATACTCGAGGCGCTTGCGGAGATAAGCCGAGAGTTCGCCAGAGGTGAGTTCCCCCTGGACGACGATTACGAAGACATCCACAGCCTTGTGGAAAAGGCCTTGATTCAGAAATTAGGGCAGGTGGGAGAGAAGCTACACACGGCAAGGAGCAGAAACGATCAGGTCGCGCTGGATGTTCGGCTTTACGTAAGAGATGCTATCCTGAGGATTAAGGATTTAATCACGGGGACACAAGTGGCACTTGTGACTACCGCCGAGGATAACATCGACCTGATGATGCCAGGGTACACACATTTACAGCGTGCACAGCCTGTCCTGCTCGCTCATCACCTTCTTGCATACTATGAGATGCTGAAGAGGGATAAGGAGCGGTTTGCAGAATGCCTGAGAAGGGTGAACATCCTCCCTCTCGGGAGTGCTGCACTGGCGGGTTCTACATTCGAGCTCGACAGGAATATGGTAGCAAAAGAGCTTGGTTTTGACGGGATCAGCCAGAATAGCATGGATGCAGTAAGCGACCGCGACTTTGTTCTTGAATTCCTCTTCTCTTGTTCTACCCTTATGATGCATCTCAGCCGGCTGAGCGAAGAGCTGGTTATCTGGTCGAGCCAGGAGTTCGGGTTTGTATCTATCTCAGACTCCTTCTGTACAGGCAGTAGCATAATGCCGCAGAAAAAAAACCCTGATCTTCCCGAGCTGATAAGAGGAAAGACAGGGCGGGTCTATGGTCACCTGGTCTCTCTTCTCACAACTATGAAAGGGCTGCCCCTGACTTATAATAAGGACATGCAGGAGGACAAGGAGCCCCTTTTCGATTCGGTAGATACGGTTGAAATATGCCTTGAAGTAATGGCCCGTCTCTTCAGAGAAATTTCCTTTAATAGAGAAAGACTGAAGGAGGCTTCAGAAAAAGGGTTTCTGGTAGCTACTGATTTGGCTGATTATTTAGTACGCAAGGGTGTAACCTTCAGGGAGGCCCATGAAATCGTAGGGAGGATGGTGGTTTTCGCCCTCGATCAAAAAAAGGAGCTTCACGAACTCACCCTCAATGAGATGAAGGGTTTTGAAAGAAGGATAAGCAAGGACGTGTATGGGTGGCTAGACCCCCTGTCCTCGTTGAAAAGGAGAAATATCCCTGGCGGAACAGGGCCCGAAGTTGTTAAGAAAAGCCTGAGGCAAGCCAAACAGGAGATAAAGATTTGACACTAAAGCGGGGACTGCTTCTGGTTATTTATGGGGTCGGTTTGCTGGGGTTAGTCGCGTGTGGTAAGAAAGGGCCGCCCTTTGTTCCAAAGACAGGGCCTAATTTTTCAGTGACGCAGCTAAACGCAGAAAGAATGGACGGGAAGGTGGGCCTCCGTGGGCGTCTTCTCATACAGGGAGAGCAGTCAGCTGAATACAGATTGATAGCAGGATGCAGGGTTTACCACGCCCGTTATGAAAAGACGGAGCCACCTTGTGAAGGTTGCCCTATTCATTACCGATTACTGGAGGAGATAAAAGGACAGGTGATTTTTGAAGATAGGTTTTATTGCGAAATTCCATTAAGTTCTAAAAAAGGCCTCCACTTTTTTAACGTTCGCCTGATCAATGAAGATGGGGGATCTGGTCCTCCTTCCGACCGCGCCATGCTGACCGTGGAATAGACAGGCTATAATCCCCCTTTGCCATTATAATAACGGGTTGATGTCAGCCCTGTGCTTGCAGAAATAAAATGGGAAAATGATATTAAAGCCCGCAGGCGGTGGCTGTTTTAATTAGCCATAATCATTTTTTGAATCCCCATACTTGTGATATGCTCAAAACCAAAAAATTATCTTTTTCGTCTCAGAAAAACTAAGGATATGGTAATTTTGATTTTTTGAGTCTGGCAAAAAGAGGTTCGGTGGGCAGCCATTTGTTGTAGTTTTAAGCAGTGCTCGATCGGAGTTAATTGAATATGCATCATTTTCATTATGTGAATGACGAGCTTTTTTGTGAAGAGGTACCGGTATCTAGGGTAGCCGCTGAAGTAGGGACACCTCTTTATCTTTATTCACATGCGACTTTACGGCAGCATTTCAGGGCCTTTGATGGTGCCTTTAATGGCATGAAACACCTCACTTGTTTTTCAATGAAATCTAATTCCAATCTCGCAATTTTGAGGCTTTTTGCCATGGAAGGGGGAGGGGTTGATATCGTGTCTGGCGGAGAGCTTTACCGGGCTCTCAAGGCTGGAGTAAAACCAGATAAGATAGTTTATTCAGGGGTCGGCAAGCGGGTAGAAGACCTGGAATATGCAATGAAAGCAGGTATTCTTATGTTTAATGTCGAATCAACCCAGGAGATAATTAAACTTAATGAAACGGCACTGAAGTTGGGGAAAAAGGCGAGGACAGCGATAAGAGTCAACCCGGATGTAGATCCTGAAACCCATCCTTATATTTCTACAGGTCTCAAAAATAACAAGTTTGGCATAGAAATTACAGATGCCTATGAACAATATCTAGAAGCGGCGAATCTTGACGGCCTTGAGGTATCGGGTATCTCATGTCATATAGGGTCTCAGTTGACCCTGGTGAGTCCGTTCGTTGATGCACTGGAGAAGTTGAAAAATCTTATAGAGAGGCTGGCCGCAACGGGCATTAAGATCAAGTGGCTGGACATAGGCGGAGGTCTTGGCATCACTTATGATAAGGAAGAACCCCCGCATCCCAGGGAATATGCCACTGCCATCAGGAGGGTTATTGGGGAGAATGATTTGACTCTGATACTTGAGCCCGGGCGGGTTATTATGGGTAATGCAGGTATCCTGGTTACTGAAGTTTTATATACTAAATTCACAAGCGCTAAGAATTTCCTGATCGTGGACGCGGCCATGAATGATCTTATGCGCCCCAGCCTTTACAACTCTTATCACGGTATTCAGCCGGTGAAAAAAATCGATCGTGGAAAGGTTACGGTCGATATAGTGGGCCCGATATGTGAGTCCGGAGATTTTATTGCGAAAGACAGGAATGTGGAGGCTTTTGAACCAGGGGAATTGATGGCCGTGATGAGTGCGGGAGCTTATGGCTTCAGCATGTCGTCCAATTATAATTCCAGGCCCCGCGCCGCGGAGGTTATGGTAGCGGGAGATTCATTTTATGTTATAAGAGCCAGGGAGACTTTTGAAGACCTGGCAAGAGGGGAGACAATCCCTGATTTCCTGAAACTTGATTAAAGACCGGGCTTCCCTGAAGTGCAAAGGTTATAGGACAGATGAAAGTCGATACAGGAGAAATGGAAGATATAGAGTTCTGGAAGATGACCGGCAGCGGTAACGATTTTATAATTATCGATAATATGGATGGCCGTATAAGAGAAGAATCCTTGAGCCTGATTGTGCAGAGGACTTGCAGGAGAAGAGAGTCCGTGGGCGCAGACGGTGTTATTTTTGTTATCGATTCGGACAGGTACGATTTTGGATGGCGGTTTTTTAACGCCGACGGCGGGGAGGTGGAGATGTGCGGTAACGGTGGACGTTGTGTCTGCCGGTTCGCCTTTTTAAAGGGTATATGTGGTGCTGAGATGACATTTGATACCCTGGCAGGACCTGTTTCAGGAAAGGTGAGCGGACGAGTTGTCAAGATTCTAATGCCCCGGCCTACAGGGCTTTCTATGGACGTGGAACTGGATAAGATGCAGGGCTGGTTGAGCAGTGATTTCATAAATACAGGCGTTCCTCATGTAGTTGTGATGGTTGAAGACCTTCCAGCTCATCCTGTACTAGAGCAGGGCAGGGCTGTTCGCTACCATGAACGCTTTTCCCCTAAAGGGACAAACGCTAATTTCATAAGGGTCACAGGACCGGATCAGCTTGAAATAAGGACATATGAGAGGGGTGTGGAGGATGAGACCCTGGCCTGCGGTACCGGTGCTATTGCCAGCGCTCTTATCGCCTCAACGCGAGGTCTAGTTAAATCTCCGGTCAAGGTGAAGACCCTCAGCAAGGAGATATTGAACGTTTATTTTCAAGCGGCCGAAGATTCTTTTGACCAGGTTTGGCTTGAGGGACAGACCTCTATAATTTATAAGGGGCGGTTTGGTGAGGAGGCCCTCTAGATTGAAACAAAGCCACGTTTATTGGGTTTCGGCCGCTTTAAATAACCATAATGATAGAGTCTAGAGAGTCCCAATGAAGCCCCTGACAATTTCCTGCCAGGTAAATGGGCCTGTTATACCCGGGTCTGGTTTGTTTCTAGTGTAAAAATTAATCCACCTTTGCCTTGGAGGTTATCATGTTTGAAGGATCTATTGTTGCCATCGTCACCCCATTCAGGGGAGGGAAAGTGGACGAAGAAGCTTATCGTGAACTCATAGAGAATCAGATCGAAAATGGAACCAGTGCCATAGTTCCGTGCGGCACTACCGGGGAATCTGCCACCCTGGATATAAGAGAACATAAGCAGGTTATAGATATAGCTATAAAGGCAGTAAATAGAAGGGTGCCGGTGATCGCCGGAACAGGGGGTAATAGCACGAGCGAAGCCATAGAACTGACAGAACATGCAAAGGCCGCCGGAGCAGACGCCACGCTCCAGGTGACACCTTATTATAATAAACCGAGCCAGGAAGGCCTCTACCGGCACTTCAGCGCAATAGCCGAGGCGGTCCCCCTGCCACAGGTCCTCTATAATGTTCCCGGGCGTACCAGTGTCAACATGCTTCCTGAGACAGTGGCACGACTGGCAGAAATTCCGGAGATAGTAGCGATAAAAGAGGCTTCAGCCAATCTTGTCCAGATGGCCGAAATTATCAATCTGGCCGGTGATAATATCACGCTTCTTTCGGGCGATGATAATCTGACCTTGCCTGTCCTGGCAATTGGGGGAAAGGGTGTCATTTCAGTAATCGCCAACATAGTTCCCGGGGATACGGCCGGGTTGGTCGAAGCCTGGAAAACCGGTGACGCTGCAAAGGCCAAAGAGCTTTATTACAAGTTGCTCCCACTATGCCGAGCTATGTTTTTTGAAACAAATCCCGTTCCGGTAAAGACCTCCCTGGCGCTGATGGGCAAGATAGGCGGAGAGCTGAGGCTTCCGCTGGCCCCGATGTCGTCCGCCAACCTTGAGCGGCTGAAGGACGTCTTGGCAGGTTACGGCCTGATCTAGGGCACAGCCGGGGATATTTAACAGGCCTCATTCAGACTTGATTTGCAGAGTCGTTGGCTGTGAAAGGAGATATGGATATGATCAAGGCTATCGTAGCAGGTGCCTCTGGAAGGATGGGCAGGCGAATTATACATATGATTCAGCAGAATCGGGATATAGAGGTGGGTGCAGCTTTTGAACGCGCCGATCACCCCGATATCGGGAAGGATGCCGGCCAGCTTGCGGGAACTGGAGAAATCGGAGTTAGTGTGGCGGGTTCGCTGGAAGAGGTAGTCGGTATGGGCGACGTACTTATTGATTTCACCGCCCCGCGGGCAACACTCGATAATATGCATAAGGTTGTCTCACGGGGCATGGCCGCGGTTATAGGGACCACCGGCCTGGAGGGGGAGATGCTCAAAGAGGTAGAATTTCTGGGGCGGCAAACCAGATGCGTCTTGGCTCCCAATATGAGTGTCGGTATGAATGTGATGTTTAAGATGGTTGATGAAATGGCCCGCATTCTAGGTCCTGATTACGATATGGAAATCCTGGAAGTACATCATCGCCTTAAAAAGGACGCCCCCAGTGGAACCGCCATGCGCCTCGCGGCGGTGCTCGCCAACGCCACTGGCCGGGACCTGGAGGAGGTGGGAGTCTATGAACGGAAAGGAATGATCGGCGAGAGGACTGATTCCGAGATAGGCATACAGACTTGGCGGGCAGGTGACATCACCGGTGAGCACACGGTTATGTTCGGGGGCATAGGCGAAAGGCTCGAACTGATTCATCGTGCACATAATCGTGACAATTTTGCCGGAGGAGCTATAAAGGCCGCCCTGTGGGTGGTTGGCCAGAAACCTGGACTCTATGATATGCAGGATGTCCTGGGGCTCAGATAAAATAAAAGCTAATTTTTTTGCAGGAATTAATCGGGAAATGAATTATATAACTGCATTTGTTTCAGAAGCGTATTTGCATGTGTGTAGGATGTGAACATTTGACGCATGGTTTTTTTAACTTTTTACGAGGTGGTAATGGCTATTTTTGAAAAGGCAGAGAGACTTAAAATGCTTCCCCCTTACCTATTTAAGGAGATCGACCGGAAGAAGGCTGAAGTCAAGGCGAAAGGGGTTGATATTATCGATCTTGGAGTGGGGGACCCCGATCTTCCTACACCACCGCATATCATAGAGGCTCTTAAAAAGGCGGTTGATGATCCTGCAAATCACAGATACCCGTCATATTCAGGAATGGGAGGGTTCAAGGAGACTGTGGCCCGCTGGTACGGCAAGAGGTTTGGGGTCGAACTGGATCCCAACACGGAAGTTGTTTCACTTATCGGGAGCAAGGAAGGAATCGCTCATTTTCCTATGGCCTTTATCAACCCGGGGGATGTGGCCCTTGTCCCGACCCCGGCCTATCCCGTATATAATATTGCGACGCTTTTCGCCGGCGGTGAATCTTATTTTATGCCGCTGTTAGCCGAGAACGATTTCTTGCCCTCTATTGAAGATATCCCCGTTGAAATAGCCTCGAAGGCAAAAATAATGTTTATAAACTACCCCAATAACCCTACTTCAGCCGTGGCAGGCAGAAGCTTTTTTGAGAAGGTTGTGAAATTCGCCAGGGATAATGAGATTATCGTGTGTCATGATGCAGCTTATACAGAAATGGCGTTTGATGGATATCGGCCTCCAAGCTTCCTTGAAGTAGATGGGGCAAAGGAGGTAGGCCTGGAGTTCCATTCACTTTCAAAAACCTATAATATGACCGGGTGGAGAATTGGTTTTGCCGTGGGCAACCAGGAAGCAGTGGCCGGGTTGGGTACTGTTAAAAGTAATATAGATTCAGGTGTATTTCAGGCTGTTCAACTGGCCGGTATAGAAGCTATAGAGGGGGATCAAACCAGCGTGAGAGAGGCAGAAGAGGTATATCTTAAGCGCCGGGACCTTATGGTAAAAGGCCTGAGGGAGACTGGGCTTAAGGTGGAGCCGCCAAAAGCTACATTCTATCTGTGGATCAGGGTGCCTGAAGGTTATTCATCTGCAGGGTTTTCGACACGTTTGCTGGAGGAGGCTGGGCTGGTTGTAACTCCCGGTAACGGTTTCGGAGAACCGGGTGAAGGTTATTTTCGCATAGCCCTTACGCAGAACATGGAGAGGCTTGGCGAGGCAGTAAAGCGTTTGAAGGCAATGATTTTTTAGGACAGAAGGGAAAGCCATCAGCCCCTGGTTTGTTCAAAATAACGGGAGCCGGGCACATTCAATCGATGACAGCAAAAATGGCTTATATCGGCGTGGGTTCAAACCTGGGAGAAAAATTGGGTTACTGCCTGAGTGCGATAGATATGGTAGACAGAATTCCCGGGTGTAGCGTGGAAGACCGTTCCCCTTTTTTCCGCACAGAACCTGTAGGGGTGACGGGTCAGGACTGGTACGTCAACGGGGTTATTTCGCTGAGAGCAGAGATATCTGCGCAGGAACTCCTTAACAGACTGCTGGCCATTGAGGAGGGCATGGGCCGAGAGAGAAGAAAGAAATGGGATTCCAGGAGCATAGATCTTGATATTCTGATTTTTGGTAAGGATATTATCAACGAGGAAGACCTCACGGTTCCTCATCCCCTTATGCATTTGCGGAGATTTGTTTTAGCGCCTATGGTCCTGATAGCTCCGGTTCTAGTCCATCCCTTGCTGGGAAAAACGATGTCGAAACTGCTGGAAGATCTTTCTGGAAATGATCAGGCGGTCATGCCTCTGGAGAATAATGTATGCTGAAATTTTTGATTTTTGCGGCCGTCCTGTACCTGGTTTACCGCATTTTTATAAAATCCGCCGTAACACGAAGCCGGACCTCCTACCATAAGGCGGGTTCCGGAGAAGTCGATGACATGGTCCAGGATCCGGTTTGCAAGACTTATGTTCACCTGCGGGACGCCCAGAAAAGGATCATAGGAGGAAAGCAATATTTTTTTTGCAGCGATGAATGTGCCCGTAAATACGAGGAGAGTCTGCAGCAGAAGGATAAGGATCATGAAGGCTTTTAAATGTGAGGATTTTTTGGAAGGGGTGCGTCCGGTTCCAATACTGGATGAAAACGTATAATCTGCAAGTGAATTTACCGGGGGAAAAGGATGAAATTTTTTATTGATACGGCTAATATAGATGAAATAAGAATGGCCAATGATTTGGGAATGGTTGACGGAGTGACCACCAACCCCAGCCTGGTAGCTAAAGAGGGACGGGAATTCAAAGGTCTTATAACAGACATATGTAAATTGGTGGAAGGTCCCGTTAGTGCGGAAGTAGTTAGCCTGGACGCCGAGGGGATGGTTAAAGAGGCCAGGGACCTGGCAGGTCTGGCAGAGAATATTGTGGTTAAAATACCTCTCGTGGAAGAGGGTTTAAAGGCTGTGAAGATTTTAACTGATGAAGGTATTAAGACCAACGTTACTCTCTGCTTTTCATCGATTCAGGCCCTGATGGCCGCAAAGGCAGGCGCTTCGTACATCAGCCCTTTTGTGGGCCGGCTGGATGATATCAGTCATCCAGGCATGGATATCGTGGAAGAAATAATCACTATTTATGATAATTACGGTTTTGATACTGAGGTTATTGTGGCGAGTATCCGGAACCCTATCCATGTGCTGGAATCAGCTCTCATGGGTGCGGACATAGCTACTATACCCTTTAAGGTGATTCAGCAGTTGATTAAACACCCCCTGACCGATATCGGTCTTGAAAAGTTCCTCGCGGACTGGAAAAAGCTCGGCTAGACATGCCCGGTATAGGTATAAAAGCCGTTTTTCTTGCATGTGCTGCGGTAATCATCAGTATTGGGTGTCCTGTATCAGCTGACATTTACCGCTATGTGGATGAAAACGGTGTCTGGCATTTCACCAATATCAATACGGACGCCCGTTACAGGCTTTATATCAGTACTGACAAGGGCTCACCGTCAGACTATATAAAAACTTACAAAGGTATAATTACACAGGCCTCAAGACGGTTCGGTGTCGCGCCTGCACTAATAAAGGCGGTTATAAAGGCCGAATCAGACTTTGATCACAAAGCCGTTTCTCATAAAGGGGCGCAGGGGCTTATGCAGCTAATGCCCGATACAGCGGATTTAATGAAAGTGACCGATACGTTTAATCCGGAATCCAACATTTTTGGCGGCACACGTTACCTGAGTCTTCTATTGAAGAGGTTTAGAGGTGACAAAATGCTGGCCCTGGCGGCATATAATGCGGGTCCAAAACAGGTTGAGTCCTTTAATGGAATCCCACCTTTTCCTGAGACCAGGGCGTTCGTGAAAAAAGTTATGGCTTATTATAACCAGTACAAGACGGCATCAGAGTGAACATTAATTGTTTTTCTTCTTAACGGCTATGAACGGGTCATGCATGGACCTAACGGCATTGACGTTTTGAAAAGTATTTACAGGTTGCTATGGCACAGAGCCAGGCCGGGAAATTATCCGGTTTACCTAATACATTGACGGCCATAAGGATGGCCTGTATACCCCCGGTAATGATTTTCCTTAATTTTCAGGGGAGATGGGGCAGTTTTTTCGCTGCTCTTTGCTTTGGATTGGCTTCTATCACGGATATCCTGGATGGATTCTTTGCGAGGAAATACGGAGCTGAAACAGTACTGGGGAAATTCCTTGACCCCCTGGCAGACAAGCTGCTGATTTCAGTGACCATGATAAGCCTCATTCCATTAGGTCGTATCCCCTCGTGGGTCGTAATTTTGATCATAGCACGGGAAATGGCTGTCACGGGGCTCAGGGGTATCGCGGTGAGCGAGGGGATAGTGATACAGGCGAGCGTCCTTGGAAAGTACAAGACCATTTTTCAGGCTACGGCTCTTTCTGCGCTCTGCCTGCATCATGAATATTTTAATGTGAATATCCACCTGGTGGGAATGACCTTCCTGTGGGCGGCCCTGATTTTAACCCTCTGGTCGGGATGGGATTATTTTCGCCAGTTCAATAGCGTTTTTTTTAATAAATAAAAGAGAAACTTACGGGCTCTTTATTTTTTTGACTGTGAACTGGGGACAGGAAGATTTTATGTTGACAAAGCAGTGTAGTCCTGTAAAATAATTTTTTATTTTATGCGGGAATAGCTCAGTTGGTAGAGCCTCACGTTGCCAACGTGATTGTCGCGGGTTCAAGTCCCGTTTCCCGCTCCATAAGATTTTAAAGGCGGCATAGCCAAGTGGCTAAGGCAGCGGTCTGCAAAACCGTTATTCACCAGTTCGAATCTGGTTGCCGCCTCCAATGAAATTAAGGAGTTAGCCTTCAAGGTTAGCTCCTTTTTCATTTACTGCTACCATTTTGCTACCATCTTCTCTTTCCATGTTGGTCATAAAAATCAATGACCCACCTGTCACGCCTCTTGGAGATACATGCCAATCAAATCACCCCCCTTTCTGCTTTTCAAGGTATTCTGTCATTGCCCTTATGATGAACTCCTTCAAAGAAATGCCCATAAGGGCAGCCTCAGCCTTTGCCAATCCATGAAGATCGCCTGGAAAATCTTTGATATTCAGAATTGCCATTACTATTAAAACCTCCCTTCATATTTTTCCTATTAAAATAGAAATTATTAATATGCGTGTCAGTCAATTTATTTTTATGTGAAAACTATTAGCAATGCCTTTGTGGTAAGTCCCACTGTGCCTCTCAACCGTAAAGAGTCTTTTTAATTTATACCATAATAAGACCAGGAATTTATTTTCTGGTCAAAGCAGCTTTTCTAATGCACATAATCCTGTGCATGTCTGCACAGTAAATTGTGCGATTAATCCCTGATTCCATTTCTTTAATCCTTCAACCCCTCTAAATTGCTCATTTTCTTGAAAAGAACCCCGCTGGCATAGTAATTGAATATTACATCTTATAAAGGGGGTGATATTATGCCCGGATGGTTCAGGGAGCAATTATTGTCAGAGCAAGAAAGGGACATAGAGTTTAACAGGGGGAACCTTAAAATGGGCCTTTGGGTGCTGTAACGATGTGAGTCTCTCCCATCTTAAGGAATTAAACACATGATCAACGCAGTTGAAGAGAAATCAAAAACACTGAACTGAAATATACTTCCATGCTCTTAAAACTAGGTTCAAGGCAAATGTTTAACTTTAAAAAAAAGTTATCAAATTCTTTGAGCAGATAATTAAACAAATTCCGTTTGGGTGATCTTGACAAAAAGGAACAAGAGTATGAACATACTAAACGCTCATTTATTTATGCTCATCGTGCATTAAATAAATATAAATGGAGGCATCCATGTAATAAGTAGACCCTGTTTCTCGGATAGAGAGGTGGGGTTTTGTTGTCTATGACGTGGATTTTAGCTAACAAAGCTATTCCAGATTATCTCCGAGAGAGTTGATCTGAATAAAGGATTCGGGGGGGTCGAGTGAGTTTCCAATCCAGGAACGAGATGTTTTTTCCAAAGTTCTTTGAAACCTTCAGCAAATAGCTCAGTCGATTGGGCTCCGAACGGCACGGCCGCCTTTGTTCAGGACGTGAGTGTAAATCATTGTTGTGGAAACGTCTTTGTGCCGAGTAGCTCCTGTACCGTGCGAATGTCGTAACCGTCTGCAATCATCTTCGTGAATGGCCCTGACCTTTTTCAAATGCATTTGAAGAGAGTCTGTGACATTCGCTGGGAGCACTGTCACACGGTCCTTTCCGCCCTTACCGTGACGGACAAGAATCTGGTTCATTGAAAAGTCAATATCCTTCACACGGAGCCGCAGGCATTCCATCAGGCGAAGCCCGCTTCCATAGAGGAGCTTGACGATCAGTTGAGACTCTCCGGAAATCAGGTCGATGATCTTAAATGCCTCCGGTTTGGAAAGCACGACCGGAAGGCGGGTCGGCCGTCTGGCGCGGACGGCTTCAATAGGATCCCTCAGATCAATGCGGAGGACCTTTTTATATAGAAAAATCAAAGCGTTCAAAGCTTGGTTCTGGGTGGAGGCTGAGACGTTACGTTTCACCGCTAAGTGTGTCAAAAAATCCTGGATTTGCCTGGAGCCCATTTCCGAAGGGTGTTTCTTTTCATGAAAAAGGATGAATCTGCGAATCCAGAATATGCAGGTTTTCTCGGTCCTGTATGCGTAGTGCTTTACTCGAAGCACGTCCCTGACTTGGTCGAGCAGTTTTTTGGGTTTGGGGGTGGTATTCATTTCAATAAACTCAATAGAGGAGCTTTATGGCGTGATATTATGTAATATTAGCCTGTTTCCAGCATGAAGCATGCCAAATGATAATGTCGGTAAGATTCAGTAAGTTAGGAAGGTGACAGCGAATATGATCGGCGAATTTGCACAATTTTTAAGTCAACTGTGCACTGTTTTTTGTGCAAGGGCTTGCTCCAAAGTGGTGCAGAAGGACTCAATAAACGAGAAATAATTCCGAATTATCCAATAAATGTGAAATAATTCTTGGATAACAGTAAACGGGAAATAATTCTCACTACTCACTAGTTATAAAAATAAGACGAGAGAGGCTATCCAATGAATGACCCTCGTGGTTCGATATGGCGGAAGTGGGACCTCCATTTACACACACCCGCATCCCCTGATTATCAAGACAAGTCAGTATCAAACGAAGAGATTATTGAGACTCTACTGGAAAATCAGATTGCGGCGGTGGCTATAACAGATCATCATTTTATGGATATCGAGCGGATTGAGGAATTTCGCAAGTTATCGGCCGAAAGGCTTACCATATTTCCTGGAATAGAGGTTAGAACAGACTATACGGGAAAGGAGAATATACATCTGATTGGAATATACCCGGAAACGGCTAACATAAATTTGATTTGGACTGAACTTCAGAGTTTAGGTTTGCACCCAGACCAAGTGATGGTAAAGGGTCATGAGAGTGTATACGTGAAATTTGAGCAGTTCTGTAAAATGGTGCATGACCGGGATGGAATTGTTACCATTCATGCTGGCAGCAAAAGCAGCTCGGTTGAAAACATCACCAATTGTCTCCCTCATAAAATAGCACTGAAGCACGATTTGCTGGAACAATACGATGTTTTTGAAATGGGGAAAATTCAGGATATTCAGGAATACAAAGAAATAGTCCTCCCGAATATTCGCAAATGGCCCCCAATGATAATGTGTTCAGACAATCATAATATCAGAAAATATAGTGTTAAGGAATGGTGCTGGATCAAAGCTGACCCTACTTTCTCAGGGTTATTGCAGACGCTGCGTGAACCCGATGACAGGGTGTTTGTCGGTGACAGCCCGTCGGTTTTGCAAAGGGTTTCAGAGCACCCTTCAAAGTATATCAGAGGATTCTATATGAAAAGGGAACCGTCATCATCCCTTGATGAACTCTGGTTTGATGACATCAAAGTAGAACTGAATCCTGAAATGGCGGCTATTATAGGGAATAAGGGAAATGGCAAGAGCGCATTGTCGGATTCGCTCGGTCTAATTGCAAACTCCAAGAACTACGACTACTTTTCGTTTCTTAGCGAAAGTAAGTTTTGTAAAAAAAGGGGCGGCAACAAGGCCAAGAACTTCTTAGCCAAGCTTGAATGGGTTAGTGGCGATGTATCATCTGAGGTGTTGTTAGCCGACCGTCCTGACGATAGAGCTGTAGAGCTAGTAAAGTATATACCTCAGAAATTTTTCGAGCAGCTGTGTAACGAGGAGGACGAAGCCTTTCAGCAAGAGTTGGAAAGGGTAATTTTCGATTTGGTGGACGATAAGGCCGGAAAGGAAGATTTGCAGGAACTTATTGATTTCCTGAGCGAACCAGAACATGGAAAGATAGAGGCGTTGAAACTTCGCCTTAGTACGCAAAATAAATCGATAGCTGAGTTGGAGAAACTAAGTACCGATATAGAAAGGGACAAGGTATCAAATAGGCTGAAAGAGAAACAGCGGGAACTAGAAGCGATAATCGATCCTGAGCCCGTCAAAAAGCCTGATGAAGATTCTCCAGAATTGAAAGGTACTTTGGTCAAGATTGAGGGGCTGCAAAAAAGTCTGATTGAACTTCGGAGAAAAAAGGCCGAGAAGGAAGAAAGGAAGTCCAGTCTCACATTAAAGAAAAATATTTTGAGTAATGTTTTCAGAAAAATAGAAAACCTGAAGTCAGATTTTGAGGAATTTGTTGAAGAGGTCCAAAAAGATTTGGACGGTTTAGAGGTTGAGGGCTTGAAAGCCTCTGAAATCTTGGTTCTCGACACCAGAATCGAGCCTTTAAAGAAGATTGATGTTAAAGTGAATGGTGAGTTGGCTCAGCTTGCCAACGAATTAGATTCTGAGAAAGAAGGATCCCTTGCAGAGGAAATGTTAAGCAAGGAAAAAGAGCTGAAGTCCTTGCAGGCGAAGCTGGACAAACCAAATAAAGACTATCAAACATACTTGGCAACAAAAGAAAAGAGGGAGAAGGCAAGGCAGGAGATTATAGGTTCAGAGGAAAAGACTGATACCATTAAATAAAAACCATAATCCACCAGTTTTACTGGTGGGTCCGAGCTATGCTAA
>CAZVGY010000070.1:0-21331 GCA_964627015.1 uncultured Desulfobacteraceae bacterium | reverse complement strand
CCCTTGGTTTAACAAATGAGTCGTTCAGATGGCAAAGCCACTGAACTCTGACCTGCTCCAAAGGACCAGGGTTTCTATGCTGGACTAAAACATGCTTCATACCCATCACCTCCTAATTCATAGAAATGTCATTATCATTAACCGCCAGTATCAGGCCCAGGACCTTCTCAGTCTCCCCAAGTACTCTCAGGCAAGCGGAATGCGGACTCAGCCCAACCTTTTCCGCATACCTTTCAATGTACTGGTACGAGTTTCCTGTGGTGTCCCTGACCTGCTTGCCAACTAGTCTGCAAAGCGCCTGTGCGGAAAGCTCTGCAACGATCTCCTGCAAGGGGTCCTGACCTGCCTTAAGTTTTCCCTTGAACCTTTCATGTCCTGCGTGGGCAAGTTCATGAAAAAAGACTTTTTCTTCAGGGGTTGCCAAGGCGATTTCATTGCGGTTGGGTGAATAGTACCCCCTGTATCGGTAGTTACCCGGAATGGCCTTTACTGATATTCCCCATTCCTTGGCCTTCCGGATGAGAGGCATGTCGGGAAGCTCGATCTGCTCGTAATCCAGTGGTTCACCTTCAGTATCCTCGTACATGAAAACAGGTGCAGTTCTGAAAAAACGCAGGACCTCCTTTTCTTCACCCGTTTCCTCATCGACTTCCTTTCTCATGCAGGGAACCAGGATGTAGATGGCCCTGGATCCCTTCTTTACCCACCGATTTGCGGATTTCCATTGCTGAAAACCCCTTGCGTCTCCTGTTCCGGCCAAAAACATCAACAACCTGTTGGTAAAGGACCATTTTGTGCTGGGTATGTCCGGTATCGGAAAGCTTGCCATTGCCACGGCCTCGGGGATCTCGCCGGACTTGAATTTGTCGATGATTCCATCCAATATTTCTCTGACTCTTTCATTCATGCTTATCACCTCCTTAGAATGTAAAAAGCCCTTCCTACAAATCCGGAAGGGCTTTTGAAATTGTTTGCTGTCTCGTTGCTATTATGGGATTATGTAATCGATAAGCCTCCTGATGATCGTATGCGGAGCAAGGTCATCCCTACCCACAATGTCTTTTACCTGTTCAGATTCAAGGAACATGTCCCATGACTTTTCCTCACCTTCAAATGCTTGAAGGCCGATATAGCCAAGCCCTTCGTTCCGGCTCAAGACATAGGTGACACCAGCTTCACGATAAACATCCATAGTGTCACCGTACCCGGCATCCAGCTTGTGGGTATGTATTCCGGTCATGTCTTTAAAGGTAATCTCCATGCAGGGATTGAACCTATTGGCCTTACACATGTCCTCGAAAGATTCTTTCCTGATTCGGTAACTACTTACTTTTCGCATCGCGCACCTCCCGGTAGAACACACAATCCTGGCAAAATGATTTATCCTTGCAGGCGTCGCAAATCTTCAGCGGGTCAACCTTTGAACCGAGGATTTCGAACAACTGTTCCAGTGTTTTTGTCATCGGTTTGTTGACTGCCCATGCGAGTCTGCGCAGTGTTCCGCTGTGCCTTTGACTAAGTTCGGGTGTGTATGCCATCACTACCTCCTTTAGATTAAACCCAAAGCAATCAACGGGTTATTTGTCTTGACTACCTGGCCGCAATCATAACAATAACTGTCCTTTGCGTCGGGTTCACACCTTAGCGTCGAACCGCAAACCGGGCACTCCAGTTCTATGACCTGTCCATCACGGCCTGTTCCAATAATTCCAATATTTTTTCATCCATTCTTTGCCTCCTTCCATACCAGCCCTTCATCTCTGCTGGATTTCCTATGGTTGTCTTTTTCAGTAATCCAGCCCTGGGCGTTTCGGATCTCTTTGATCTCGAAGGCCTTTTTCGGTGTCCAGTGCTCCTCCAGTTCGCAATCAATCTCAAGCCATCCTTGAACCTTGATAGCCTTCAGCTCGCTGAAACTCATATATCCCCATTCAGCCATCTGATAATCGTTATTGAGAATCGCGAAGCCGAAAAAGAGATCTTCGCCGTCGTACTCACAGACAAACCAATCCGATCCACCTATAAAGAAATGGAGGTGGATCACTTTGTCCTTTAGCGGCACACACTCTGTTTCATAAAGCCTTGGTATCTTATCCAACCTTGCTTTTGTCGGTTCATTCCACATGTCTCTCACCTCCTTAATAGAGCTTTATCTGCTGTCCACAGAACAGGCAGCAAACGGTTCCAAAGTCATCGAATTCCCGGCCTTCTTTGAGAACCTTTACCTCATATTCATTGCCGCAGGCTTCACATTTGAATTTGAGGCCACTCAAGGTCCCCTGGAATTCTTCTTTAAGCATCTTATAGACCTTGAACCTTTCATCCCTTTGTCTGTTTTCCGCCCATTTGCCGATTGCTTCTTTGTGAAGATCCACGATGCGGCTGAACTCCTGCTTGATCTCAGCCTTAGTGAATCCCGTCTCCTTGTACGGCTCATTGTGGCAGGGATAGATGCCGTCAAAATATCGGTGCTCATGATCGAAGTGGCGGATAAACACATCTGCGAATTCCTTTGGCGGAGTGTAAACCGCTTTGAATCCGTTGATGTCGTAATGGGCGATAAAACCACAGTACAGGTTAAGGAACTGGTAAAGCTCCTTATTCATGAGCGATATGTCGCGGGCTTCAATGACACGTCGGAAATTTCTCACCACTGCCAATTTACATATGGGACTTAGATCCCATGATTTTGCTAATTCCATCTGCATACCTATCACCTCCTTGAGGCTGATGAGCCTCCTGCAAATTAAGAGGCTCATCAGCAATATGATTATGTGTAAATGACTACGTAACCCTGGGCTGTGTATTCCCTGACCTTGGTTTTGAGACCCCAGGAATAAAACACCCAGGCACCCTTTGCCTGGTCGAATCTGTAAAGTTTGACCATGATGGTCCCCCTTAGAAATAGGAAAGCCCCTCGGCAAGGAAGGGCTTTCGGATGATTGTTGTTTGCTTAGTCAAGTGATATGGGCGAACTCCTCCGTTTCAGTCCCACAGAAAGGGCAGTATCTGAAGCCGAAGTCGTTCCAGTTATCACCCACTTTCAGCCAAATGTTTCGGTAAATGTTCCCGCAATTCCTGCAAATGATAACTGTCTCGTCTGCCGTCGCCTGCTCCATCGCCTGACAGTCCATGACGCCGAGTGTTTGTTTCATGATGCCTCCTTTCTATTAATTGGTTGAAATGATTGTTCAGTGTCTTCCTGATCCTCATGAAAGTCCGGATGTCATCTTTCATTTCATGCTTGCGCTTTGCAGCTGTGATCTTTCTGCAAAGGAGCCCAAGGTTGACAATGGACATAATTGCCGCCCCCCTGAGCTTAAGGTTACAAACGACCATCGAACCGTAAGTTTGGTTGAACCTTTCCTGAGATTTTTCCACCTCCTTTTCAAAGAAATCGATTGGCATAATTCACCTCCTCCGTTTTTAATTTGTGATTTATAAAGGCGAGAAATTTAGGCTCGCAGCTAATAGAAAAGCCCGTCCCCGACGGGACAGGCTTTTACAGTTCGGCTCCTTTTAATGCGTGGTTATCTGCCTTGGCTCAAGGCCGTGACATGAGGCCTGCACCTTCTACTGCTTGGTCTTTGCAGGCACCTCATCTTTTAGGTGTGATCGTGCTTGGATGGATAAAGGGGTGAGTATCTGTTCCTTAGTTAGGTTGAGAAAATCCTTTACATGCATCATATGGATATCGGGAAAATTCATCTCCTTGCTCTTGATTTTAAACTCAGCCATCTTGTTGGTTGCCAACATGAAACGCCTTGTGAATCGAGATTTATCGAGTTTTCAAAGATTTTTAGATATATTTGATTTGCCGGTCTCGATCTCGATTGCAAGTCCAGATTCTCTGTCTGCAATGTCGATACCCTGAACTTCGCACACCGGTTGAAACTCGAATTTTCTCAGGAATTGGCAGGTTTCATTAATCCAGTAATCGTGTTCGATGCCTCCTTTTGCATCCTTCAAACGAATTCTGATGCCTGATTGATCGGCCATGTCTCTGCCCTTGGATGTTATCTCAAAAAGTTTTTTGTTCCCGACAATAACAGGCTTGATCACTTCTTTGACGGATAAAGATTGGTGAAGATTCGTCATTTCGGAAGGATGAAGACCCAGGCGTTTTGATCGGGTGTCTACGCCATCATAGGGATGCTCGGAGATGTCTGTAAGCAGGCATTTTTCAAGTCCCATGATCTTCATTTCAGCACTGAAGGGGGGAAATATTTCATTTCCCTGATAACCTTGAGAAAGGCTTGAATTTTCTAAATCCGGCCATTTTAGGTGCGAATCTTTTGAGACTTTCAGCATCACCTTTTTCAGCTCGTCATCCCATACATTCTCATCCTCTTTCATGAATGGCGTGCTGATCTGAAAAGAATCATGATGTCTCTGTTTGACATTGACGATGGCGTGGCCTGTCTTGAGCATTCCCAGAAACCGCGTTCTATCTCTGTCAAGGTTCATGGCCTTCGCCATTGAAGAGATGTCCCGGTTGGTACCCAGGCTGAATGATATTTTTGCATTCATGTTTGCGAAGATGCTGTTGGGGATCTCGCTCGGGGTCTGATCGATTGCAACAAGACCGATACCGTATTTCCTCGATTCCCTGAAAAGGCATGAAACCATGTTGTCCTCTTTGCCCTTCATTAGAATGTTGTGAAACTCCTCGAATATGAGGACTTGCTTCAGTTTTTCGGACAAGATTCCGCAATGCTGGCTGTAGATGGACAACCAATTCAATATGACGTGAATAAAAAATTTTCTATCGTGGGGACTTTTGAGATTGCCGAATTCAAGCACAATAGGTTTTGAGAAAAGCTTCTCAATGGGAAAATGTTTTCTCGAATTAACGACCGTGCCGGCAGCCCCCTTTGAAATGAAAGTGATCTGTCTTGAAACCGTTTCTTTCCATAGGCCTGATCTTCCGGTAAGCCTTCCGCGTTTGCCCATATCCTTGTGGATCTCCCGTAAGATGATCATCTTGAGGTCCTCAAAGAATGGATTCTTAGTTTCCTGAAAGGCCATTTCCATGTAATTCAAGAGCATGGTATCAGCGCCGATTCCGCCGATGTAATCTTCGGAAAGAATGGCAATGATAGACTTAATGTATTCATCATATTTGATACCTGGGGGGACAGAAAGGAAGTTGAGGGATATCGGATTGATATCGTTTCCCACAGTATACACCTGGACGTCGGGGAATTCCCTGATAAGATTTCTGTAACTTTTTTCCCAGTCAAATATCAGGAATGGAATGCCTTTCCTGTGAAGCTGACGAATGATGTTCTTTGCCATTGTGGTTTTCCCCGAACCGGTTGAACCGAAGATCCCGACATGCCTGTTTATATCCTTTAGTTTAAGACCAAACGTCTCAAGCTCTCTTCCCAAATAGTTTGTCTCACCAAGATGGATGTCGCCTCCGCATAAGTCCTTGTCAGGCGGTGGCAGGATAATCTCATCGTCGATCTCTTTCTTCACATACCCTGCTATGAGCAAATCGATGCGATTCTCGATCTCTTTTTTTGCCCGAAAATCATCTTCAAATAGATACATTTGCCTCAATCTCTGGGTCTTGACTTTCCCCAAGACCGGCTGCAACAGTTTCAGCTTATCATCGATTACATTCATTTTGATTACCACCCTCTGGCCCGGCTGCTATTGTTGGAAATCCTTTTCGCACCATCCACCGCATTTGCAGGGGTAATCATCTTCGTTTTCAGATTTGGTTTTGTCGTGTATCTGGATGATAAGGGTTTTCAGATCTTCCATGAATTCTTCCGGAAGTCTGAACAATTTGAGGCCATCGGGGAATTTCAAGTAATGGATTGCCGTAATCGGCTTGACACCGTATTTTTCCTCATAGAGCAGTGCGCATATACCCAGCTGACGTTTGTATTCATCGGTAAGTTCTGCTGATCTGCATGTTTTGTAATCGATGATAATCGGCGGCGATCTGGCCTTGGAAACCCTGTCAATAATACACATAGTCATCCACTGTTTTGAGAAGATCTTTTCCTCAACCTCAGATTGGCTTGCACTTGGTTCACGGGATCCAAGGTAATCATGGAGCCAGTTGATGATCATTTTCAGGCTATCCTGGTAATAAAAGGCGAGGTCTTGATCTTTTAGGCCCAGTGCAAGGAATTGATCTTTTCTGGATCTCCATTCATCATTGAAGAGGGTTAGAATCGCCCTACGGGTGTCATCGTAATATGAATAGTCTGAGGAGTCTGCATAGCCTTCGCGGAAATATCGCTCCAAGGTTTTGTGGACTGCCGAACCTCGCACAAGGTGTATATTCGGTTTTGATTTCAAGCGTTTGATGTATCGAAGATAAAACTTTCTGGGGCATCTTAGGTAGGTGTTAATCGAAGTCGGGCTAAGGAAACGTCCCTTAAGGTGCCGAGGTTTAACGGGTTGTTTTTTGGTTGTAATGCATATCACGCTCCATTTGTTTATATGAGCCTACAGGCTCAATCACATCATCCAACGCACCTAAGTCCACCATCTTTGATTTTTGATTCTGGAGTTTAAATTCAAGCAATCCTTCCCGGAGATCTTTTGTAGGGAAAGCCGTATCTCTTGCGAAATCTTTCGTTTCCCGCCTTATCTGCTCACGGATCTGAAGCTCCATTCTGTTGAGATCCGACCAAGCCCGGTCTTTGAGATAATTCTGTGGAAACGGGATTTCCGCCCGCCACTGATCGATCTTGAACAGGTCCTCGTAAAGGCGGTTCAGGTTCTCATATCTGAGTCTATCCCTGGACACGATTTCGCTTAAAATGAGTTTGACCCTGTCATTCGATAATTCAATCTTATGCTGGAAAAAGTCGTCAATATCAGGCTTTGCTTGTGAATTGGTGACATTTTCCATGAAAGACAATGCTGCGGGAACGGTGTAAAAGAAGGGCGTATACTCTTGTCGTATGTTACCCGAGATATAACTGGTTGAAGGGGTGGCCCGGACTCTGGCATTTGCCAGGTTCTGGATATGATTTTCGTATAGGTAGGCATCTTTGAGGTCCATGATTTTCACTTCCGGGAAGTGGTAATATGGACATCTTTATAAATTTTTCTATTACGGAATGGATTTGTCCGGCTGGAGAGGATAATCTGATCAGGATCAGGGAACGTCAATTACAGTGGTCGATAACGCATTCATGCTCCGGATGAACCAAACATTTCGGATAGGCGATTGTATAATCCCGTTCGCAGAAAGAGAGGACAGACTCAAAATAAAAAACAAAAAAACCAGAGACATTAGAGCACGGAACCTTCTTGTTCATATTTAATATTTTCGTCATTTCCGTTATCCATGTTTTCAGGAGCCTCCTTTTCAGGTTGATCGGGTTGTGCAACATCCACCCTATAAAGATTGACACGCTGATTTCTCTTATTCGTTGTAGCCCCTTCGTAGGTAATGCGAATCTTATCTCCCAGCTTTACGTATTGCATTCTGTCATCCAGGACAGCGCACCCCCAGACAAAAAACATACCCTGATCGTTCTCAAGGTAATACCTGGCGCTCAATCCTGACGTGTCGTCCTTAGGTTCCTTGTTGACAAGGATGCCCTTAATGTGGTCCCCATCCTTATGAGGTTTCCACACACTTGGTTCAACGGTTTTCCACCTTTCCATTTTGTTACACCTCGTTCATTTATAAGGGGATATTTCCCCCTTTGAAGTAGATAAATACGCAATCCTTTAATAAACCTTCGTTTCCGATATCGTGAAGATCTCGTCAACGCTTCTTCCGCAGTCACACTGAAAATGGATGACGATGACATCACCCTGGTAGTCCGTACCGAGATGCCTGAGCTTTTCCATGGTGTGATCACATCTTTGCATGTCGATTCCTGCAAGCGAATCTCCAAAATGATCTATGCCGGATGATCGCGGCTTGTTTACAATTTTCTGGTCCATCAATTCCATTATATTCACCTCCGGGGCAATTTGCCTCCATTTCGAAAGGAAAATTGCACTCAGGAATAGAAAAGCTATTCAGAAGCTAATTTGTTTTTCAGAAACTGGTAAGAGTAACTTTCCAGTAGAACTGCTGCTTTGGTTTTCAGGCTTCATATTCCTTTTTTAATTAAATTTTCATATACCCCGCCCGCTTGCGGCGGGGTGGTTAATTTCTATATTGAAAAGAAAGAGAGAGAGGAGAGAGGGGAGGTGATATTTTCAAAAATAGTTTCCACTGGAAAAACACACATACTGAGAAATCGATAAAAATATAAGTCGGTTCATCCATAAGGCTGACATCACCTGGTAAATTTCCAGTGGAATGAAAATGAAGGTTGAAAATAAGATTGAAAGGCAGATGCGTCACTTGCTCAAAAACACCATCATCTTGAACAGAAGGTTCCTCGATGATGAGCAACTTGACAGGAAGGAACAGTTCAAGGTCTTGAAAGAGATTTTTGACGTGGATGTCAGAGATCGGGAAATCAGAGAATTGAGTAGCCACTTTGCCCCCATTCTTCGTGATGATCACCCGGTTCATCTTTCATTGCTGGGGAAGACAGGGACGGGAAAAACTGTAACCATGCTCTATTTCTTGAACATGCTCCAGGCCTTATGCGAAAAGAAAAATATCCTGATGAAACACATCCACCTGGATCTGTCGACTCCGAAACCGTGTTTCAGGGCGTTAAATGACCTGGCATGCCTTCTCGATGCTTCGAAACGGTATAAAAAGGGAATTTCTCTTGATGAATTGATGTCGAAAATCGAGGAGAGATTAAAAGATCAGCAGGGTTATTTCATTCTTTTTATAGATGAAATTGACCACGTTCGGAGGGATCTGGACAGTTTTTTGAAATTCCTGGTCAAGCGGCTTCCACAGACCACGCCATTGAGAGTCGTGATCGTCTTTACATCAAATAAACTCAACTGGCAGGAAAATATCGACCCTCGTGTCAAGTCTTTCTTGAAGGTCAATGAAATCTTATTCGATCCATATAACGCCGTGGATCTCAGGAAGATCCTTTTGATCAGGATAAAAAAAGCATTAAACAGAAAGTTGCTCCGAAAAGGGGTCCTTGAAAAGATAGCGGCCATCTCCAGCCGGACACATGGTGATGCGCGAAAGGCTGTTGAGCTTCTGTCAAAGTCCGCGCAGATAGCTGAACGGGAAGGGACAGCTATTACCATGGATGTTGTCGATGTGGCTCTGGAGGAGATTGAAAGGGATAAGTACGTAGCCATGATTAAATCCGCACCAAAACAGCTTCAGGCCGCCCTCTATGCAATCATTGCGCTGTCAGTCAATTCAAAAAAACCCTTGCAGATCGGCGACTGTTATCAGGCGTATAGCTCGTTTTGTGCCAAAGTTAAATTGCGTTCCCTGACCCAACGAGCCTTTTCCGATTTGGTTTCAGAACTGGATATCTATGGTTTTATCCAGGTTCGGATCTTATCCCAGGGCCGATATGGCAGAAGGCGGGAAATTACGGTGAATCTGCCGCTGGACATATCGGAAAAATTGAAAAAAGTGGTGCTGATGGAATTTGATCTGGAAGCCTTTTGAATTTTGACCTCAACTATATCACTGACCCAGTATTATTTTTTTGAGAGCTTCAGCCCCAATCTCTACGATAATATCTTTGCCAAAGTTTCCTATTTTCTTTAAATATTTCAGCATTGCAGGGCCATCGGCTTTGTTTAATTCATCTTTTGCGAGTGTAATATTTGCTAAATCTGTCCGGTGTTCATCCTCTTTTGCTTGCTCTTGAATCTTTTGGATGACCTCTGCGAATTCTGTTTGCAACTGCTTGGTGTCAATCTCATTTTTAATCTCGTGCCATTCGTTGATCAAAGTTTCCAAAAATTTCTTACAAACCTGAATCCAACCGAAAAACAACGACAAGACATCCAGACAAAGCGAGAAACTATAGACAGCACTCTCGCCAATCACCCCCGAGTCCTCCTCCACACTCAAAAACAGCCGTCATTTTTAACCGGTTCATATTCACGGGATACAATAATACGGCCCATCCACGATGTGGACCTTTATGTCAGGGTGCATTATGGTGAGCATGCGAAAGATAAATCGCCCCGCTCCATCCTCCTTTTGATGGCGGCCGCCCTAAGAAAGCGATACCCCCACAATACGAGCGTAAATGTTGATTCCCCGTGCATCATTGTAAGTTTTTTCGGCTATAAGTTTGAAGTAGCGCCCGTCGTGTGCTACGAGGACAATCCTGACGTTTATGACATCCCCGCCCCCGGTTCTCAATCATGGATGCAATGTTACCCGCATCTCCCTTCACGTTGGCTCTCGTCCTGCAACCACAAGAATAATAAGATGTTTATTCCCATCATCAAATTTCTGAAACAATGGAACAGAGCCAACAAGGTCGGCCTGAAATCATTCCATCTTGAGCTTCTTACCGAGAAAGTTTTTGGCTCAGTGACGGACATATATTCATATCCTCAAGGGATCTTCGATTGGATGTATTGTGTCAGGGAATGGTTTTGGGGAAACAGCTATCCGTTCATTCCTGAACCAGGTCAAAACTATAAATTTGTCGATGAATACGTTTATGAAAAAAGGTTCCGGCTGACGGTTTTGAGGAATAAACTTGATGCTGCTCTGAAGAAAGCGGAAAGGGCTTATGACTTTTATCAAAAAGGCAGGCACATCGCTGCAAGGAGAATATGGCGAAGCATGTTCGGGTCTATGTTCCCTTCTCCAGAGCCACAACCCGCCAAACCGGTTCTCGTTCCGCCAAAACAGATGCCGGCACTCACTCTTAGGGATGCCGTTTCCATTCAGCCGACGCCCACGGCCGGACTTTTAGACGGGCTTTACCGAAATGCTTTGCTTGATTCGCTCTCGAATTCACCGCCGAAACTGTCTGATATCAAGGCATCCGATATTAACAGAAACGCTTTGATTGACGCACTTGCAAACCCAAAACCGAAACTGTCAGACATCCCGAGGTCTGATACAGTTACAAAGACATTAGCGGACTTGTTGTCTGGTTCTTATGACCCCTTCAAGAAATATTGAGGATGTATGGCAGAAAATGATCAAAGCCACTTAATTACCGAATGCATGCAGATTGAGGATGATTGCCGATACACTGCTGAAACTCATTACATAATCGCATCGAAGGCTGGCAGAACAGCCTTTTGGGTCAAATTCATTCCTGCAGTTGCCGCAGCTGTAAGCGGAGCGGCCGTTTTATCTGGCGCGCCTAACTGGGTCGCGTGGTTAGCGGTAATCTCAGGGATTGCTTTTGCATTACAATCAATCCTTAATCCTGATAAGAAGCATGATGAACATTCTCAGGCTGGCAAATGCTATACTGCTCTAAAGCACGAATCCCGTGCCTTGTACAAAACTTTTCACAGGGAGATGGACCATGCCTCTTTTAGCGTCATGGTTCGGATTTTGAGGGAAAGATATAACATAATCGCCAAGCTTACCCCCCAGACAACCATAAAGGAGTTTGAAGAAGCCAGAAAGAGAATCAAGGCGGGGAGGCATATGCCAGATTTTGAAGAGCCAGAAAGAATAAATGATAAAGAGGTTTAAAATAATTCTTGATATCAAAAGAGGAGAAATATTGTGAAATCAAGTACCAGTCCTGGTGAAGAGTTTAGGATAATTGGCCAAGATTTGAACATTCGGGCAGGAAAGCTTCAGGATCTTGTAGCTGAGGCTCCTCAACAAATTAGATATCTTAAAGCATATGGCGATTATTTAATATATGTCGGAAACGAGATTGATAGAGGGGCAGGACATGGATTTGATTTTTCTTCTTCTCCCGCGTTCAATACTGCTGATATTCGGCAGACTTTGAACTGGGAGGTTCCCACTCCTTTTCAAATTTCCTACACTGCTACACTAGCGTCAGGTACAACAGGCGCTGTTGCTGAGATGGCAGTAGAGTATAGTAACCACAAGCCGGACCTCCAATTATTTTTAAATCCTCCAGAGTCTTTTCGGCAGCTAACTACAACCGAGAAAACTATAAATATTCTGAATAATCTTAATCCTGGACTTGGGGATCGGTGGCAGGCAGCCTGGGATTCAATTGCTATAGGATCAGTGGATTCAATAAAATCAGCAGCGGCTAACGGCAGAACAGTAGTAGATGAAATTTCCTGGAAAACTCCCTACGACCATTTAAAGACTTTACAATGGTGCAAGCTGGATGAAAAAGGCAGGCCAACGCGTGCTACTCGTTATGGCTGGATTCTATACGGTGATAACTTGCCCGCCCAGTTCAATAACGACCCTTCCAGTGACCCTGTTTGGAAGTCGTTTCATCAAGCCTATTAGAGGCTGAATAAATATGTGCATATTTCTGAGCTGACAAAGGCAGACATTTTATCCGTAGAGACACAATTAAAGTCTCTTCAAGTTGGAATTGAACAATATCTAAGAGAAGGGCATCAACGCCTGACAACCCAAAAAGAAAAGTATCAATTTATCCAATTCCATAACTTCTGGTGAATACAGTTGTTTGACATTTCTTCAGATCATTTTTTCCTTTGCCTGCGCCTTTTTTTTGACCTTTTCAAATGACCGCATGAATAACCAACATCTCAAATCATGGAGGGGCCTTTCTTCCATGTAGTCATCTAAGATGATCTGCTTTTGCAGAAAGTCCGGCAGGGGCTGTTTCCGGCTGATCATCCAGTTTTGGGTGAGGTACAGAAAAATATTACACCAGTGATGATCCAGGGGATTAATCAGACTGGCGCAGGACAGGTACCACATCGCTTCCGCCTCACTTGCCAGATGTTCGCCCTTTGCTGCCAGCAGCAGGCGTTCAATCGAGATCCTCTCATTGACAGATCCGGGGACAGGCATATCCTCATACCCGGGCCATACAATTATCGGGCCGGATATCGCCCACACAATCGGGTTCAGTCCTTTGTCAACGAGGGCTTTTTCCCTCCTGTTCATCGGCTTAACAGGCTCGGGCAACGGTGTTTCGTAATGTGGCCGGTTGAAGCTGAACTTCCCATTTAATGTGGTCTGCATTTTTATCACCGTTCGATTATTGCCTTTGCAAGCTGTATGGCCTGGATGTCTTTTCCTCTGTCTCGAAGGGTCTTCAGGCACTCAAGCTGAAGCTCGAATCTCTGATGTTCCAAATCCCTAAGCTGCCGGATTCGTTTCATCGGGATCGACATTCCATTGATCACATATTCGAACCTGTCGCTGGCTTCCAGTTCAATGTGGATCCTGACCTTGTGTTGTGAATTGACATCTTCCTTTATAGCCTTGACTTTTTCGCTGTATTGCTTTGGCGTAAGTCCTTTCCTGGAGATTTCAGGCGTAGGACGCTCGATGTATTGAACCGAGGCATTCAATGCTGTGCCGAAGTAGGTGTTCACCCAGCAATTGACCGAGCTTACCCTTCCTCTCAGGCTGCTTGTTGATCTCCTGTATCCCTGGTTGTCCGAGACAGTTGCGTATAGTGGCTGGTATGCGATTTTTATCACCCTCCGAGGCTGAACGTTTTGAATAATCATCTTTTCTCTATTGAGAAAGCCCGCCTCACTGGATGTGGCGGGCTTTCGTAAATCTCTAATTGGAGGATGGAATAGAATTTTATGTTACAGACAAAATGGATTCAATTCGCCCCTTTGGCCATGTCTATAAAAAATCTTTCTCTATCTTTCTCTTGATAGGTTTGGGCTGGTATTTGATATGCTCCAATTTTTGTGATCAGGTTTTTTAGGGTCTTTCCAAATACGGATGAATAGATCCAGTATCCATCCCTTTTTCTGATCAATCCTATCCGGGTCATTTTTGTCCTGGCCTTTGTTACGGAAGACTGACTAAGGCCATATGTATTTGGAATATGGTCTGTTGTATCCAGTTTTTGATCCTTTGCATTCTTGATTTCAAAGAATATGGCCAGGAATGCGGCCCTTTTATTATGGGCATTTTTTGCAGGGAAAAATATTTCTGCAAGCTGGATGGGATCAGAGATCCTATAGATTTTGTCCTTGTTGATCTCAATTTTTGTGGATATTGGCTCTCTGGCCGGCCTTTTCATCTAATATCACCTGGTCTTTTGATTGTGGTTTAAACCTGAAAATGTCCAATATTCGTTCACTGCTTTTTACAAAATGGACTGTTTCCGAAAAGTGGGAAAAACTGGGATTTGGTACTCATTAGGGGTGGTTGGTGGGCAAATTGTTCCTTTTCGGAAGGCATTTTTAGGGTTATCGACGGAGAGTGCGTGCGATTGTGGAGTACATAAAAACTTTATGTAATCAAAGCAGCTTAATCAAGCCCTGCTAATTCCTGATCATACGGCTTGATTTCCGGAATTTCAGGGGATTTAGGCGCTCCTTTGACAATATGTGGATGAATAGGCTCATTCCTTTCCTTGATTTTGGCTCCATATTCATCCATGACGATCTGCTGCAGTAGGGCTACCGGCTCAGACACCGTTTGCTGTTCCGCTGAAAAGAGAAGATTTACCAGTGCCAGGGTAAAGGTGGCCTTTTTGGCCTTGAGCATGATGTTGTTCCATTCCGATTCGAAAAGATTGGCCAATCCGTTGCGGGCCTTTCTGATGCCGTATTTTCGCCTTATTTGAGAGATCTGCTCCTGCCTGGCCTCATCCACCAGCCCGGCCTTTTCGATCAATTCCGCCTTGATCTGACAGGATTTTGGATGGAATCGTATTTTCGGGATCTTGCCAAATTGTTTGGTGGATTCGATATTCCAATCATAGGATTCATGGGTGATGATATCCGGGTCGGGATCATCGATTTGCCGAATCTTTTCATGGAGGGCTTCAAGTAGGCGGACTTGCCGCTCTGTGAATGGATTGGGGTTCCTTATTTTAGATTTTTCCATTTCAAGTAAACCTCTTCCGTAATCTCAACATCCTGCATGCAATAATTCAACAAATCATCAAGCCTCTCCATTTTCCACAACATCACGGCATTTTTGCCTGTCCCTGACTTGAGCCTGCATTTGAAAAGCCTCGCCATGTCATCCAAAGGTATCTTCTTTTTGGTTAATTCCTGCAAATCCAGATGGTCAAACATCAGAAGGGAATAGGCATCTTCAGGATAAGCGCCGGTTTTAATGGCCAAGCGGGTTAGTATGAATGGAATATCAAATTGTTTCCCATTTTTGGTTATAAGAAAGTATTCTTGCGGGGTTTTGGATTGCAGCCACTCAATGAATGAATTGATGAGCTTTATCTCATCATGGTCGGTCATTTGAAAATTATCGCCATATGAATCCTTGGCGCAGATGCATGTGATACGGTTGCCATACCAAGGCCATAGGCCGTCGGTCTCGATATCGATCACAATGTATTTTTTTTGTTGATTCAAACATCATCACCTCAAACAGCCTTACACAGGATCTTGTTGGTTTTTATATCAGCAATAATCTTGTCCTTCTGATTATTGCTGAGATTATCCCATTGGAAAAAGTATTTGTATGAATGCTGGTCTTTAACCATGATGTTATGAGTGGGCACTATATCCATAGGCTCGATCCTGATTTCACCGAAAGGTTTTTCTTGTATAATTTTAACCCTCCCTTCCGTCTCCATATGTAACAGGTGGATCAGCTTTGCCGCCTTATCCTGCTTGTCATGACCATAGACCTTGAGATCAGAAAACGATTTTGCTGTGGATAGTTCAGAGGAAAGCAAGAGCCTCCAAGGCAACAGATCAGAAAATGAGACTTTTCTGGATTGCTGGAATTGATGGAGCGTTTCAGCTTGACGACGTTCAGGTGGGCTGAAAAGTGAAATGATTGGAGATACGATTTCCCCGTTGATCTCCATCCGAAAACCTGCCCATGATTGGATCCTACCAGATATTCCTGAAATTTCTTTTCGATATTTCCGCCGTCTCCTGATCTCCTGCCAGTAGTTCCTCAATCGCTCTTGCCCCAAGACTTTTAACCGCTTTACCCTATTCCGCTGACTCCTTTTGTATACCGACCAGTCCGAGACATGATCTTCAATAATCTGAAATTTCTTTACCCAGCTTGGATCATTTATCCATCTTCCCATTGGCATTAAAAGATCCTCATTGACTTTCTTAGAAAGCGCCATTGCCTTTGAAAAAACGATATCCCCCCATCTCTGGATATTGATTTGATCAAATTCTTGGCAATCCGATTCGGATCTCATTAATGCCTATAAGATGCACTACCAAATAAATCTTTTGATTTTAGGGGTAAAATATCCTGTGTATATGAGTCTTTGCAGGTTCCGGATATAGCTCCTTAGCGAGGCCCGAGGCAACCCACGGGTCGAGCTCTGGCAGGCTGAGGCAACCCACAGCCTGCCTATATCCAAAGGGGTTTGGGGAACAGGATGTTCCCCGGAGAGCGGGTTACTCCCAGTATGCGTATTTCTTCCATATCTTCTTGCATATTTTTATTCTGCTGTTAAGTTCCTTAATCCTTGAAACAACCCTATTTTTATACATCCAGATTTTGTACTTTCTGTAATGCTCAAGGATTATAACGCCTTCGTTCCTGAACTCGCTGTTGACAAGATTGAGATACCTCTGGTGGATATTTTTCCTGCCTTCTTCATTACTCGCGCAACTGTGGGTAATGGCTAAATCCTTCACCCTGTCGTATATCCTGTTAAGCTTCCATTGGTACTTGTTGAATGGGTAAAGTCTTTCGAAATCGTGGGTGTTGAAGGCACTCACATTGTTGCCGAACTCGTCCAATTCTACTGCACAGAAGTCAGGCGCTTCGGGCTTTGGTAAGCTGAATAGTATCGCATGTTCTCGCAATACAATTCCGTAGATAAAATCCCAATATGCCGTGGCTTCTTCATCTTCCATGTCTTCACAAGGATTGAAGTACCTTGCCGATGTTCTTTCAACTTTTAGATGTGTGCTGGATGGATATTCTTCTTCAACTATCCAGCTATCGACGGTTTTTCGTATCTGTTCCAAATCCATTTGCTTCACCCCTTCAAGAGAGTCTGTAGCTCTCTCTCAGACTGCCGGGCCACGCTGAGAGAGAGAGGATTCGGGCTTGGTTCGGAACATCGTAAGCGAGCGTGGAGCGGGAGCGAGCAGGGGGCCGAACAGCATGATTTAAGATGTGATTTCCAGAACGAAATCTATACTCGATGCTGCCTGAGCCGCAAAGTGGCTCAGGTTATGGCGAGAGGCTTCTTAAATCATGCACCCCCACTATGCGGGAAGGGTCGGAACCGAAGCGGTTCTGACTGTAATTGTCAGAGGACGACTGCATATAGCGATACAGCGGTTCATCATTCCGTGACGCAATAGCCGTCGCGGCATGATGGAAAAATATTATATACAAGTTTGCGATGAGCAAAGAGGTCAAAATTTCGGCGGAGGCATCCCACACACGCCGAAATCTTTGGCCGGGCTTGTATATATTGTTTTTAGCTGTATGCGGTTGTTGTGTAGCGGGGAGAGAAGCCGCACCCGAAGGGGGAAGCACCTCGGGGAAGGAAGAAGGTCCAGGCGCCTATTGCCGGTGTTAAAATAAAAAAATAGATTTCAGAATTCAACAAATCTGAAATCCTTCATTGTTGGTCAAGAACTCAAGGAACTCCTCTACGTTACTCCAGTCAAAATAGTATCTGGGTTGCTTGGGCATTACCTTGGCTTTATCATCAAGACCATCCAATACACCAAATATTCTGCTCGACCAGTGACTGATATTTCGATAATGCTCTTCGGAACTCCTTATCCATTCATTGAATTTATCCTTGTTCCTCAATGCTTGCTTAATGTTTTCGATTAAAGCTTGGTGCTTTCTGTCACTGATTACCATGCCACTGTTGTGGTGTCCAGAATTGCGCTCATTTTCCGATATCTCAGGTGTTATGTGGCAACAGAAATCCCATAAGCGAGGCCACCACCAGATGTTGTTCCTAAAATATTCTCCTTTTTTGTTCCTTGGCTCAATGCCAAACAAGTCAAAACCCATCTATATCAACCTCCGTGCTTTTTAATAGGGCATGGAGCGTTGATTATTAATCGCTACCGCGTTTGATAAGAAAAGATAGACCAGGCTGAATATGCACCTGTATTTTGTGGCAGTCAGGGAAATAGGTCCAGTTGATCTGTCTGGAAGTGCTCAAGTTGGTTGACAGGATATTGAGAGATTTCGTTCCGCAGCAATATTTGGTGTTCATGTGGACGGTGCAGTTCAGTCCGTCCTGCTCAAACGATTCTCCTTTGGCTGCTCCCAAAAAGTCAAAGCAAAGAAAGATATATGCGATGGTTAGCGCCAGCGTAAGAACAAGATAGATATTAACGAGCCTGTATTTCCAGATGGGTATAGTTTTTAACCGCCTGCGTTTCATTTTTCCGATGTAGCCTGTTCGATTCTATTTAAACCAGCCAGCTTTATAAATGTATTGGTGCGGCGCTATATTTTACCAGGCTCTTCACCTTTGGAAGATAAGGCAATATTCGTGCTTGATGGGAATAAAGAAGGGATTTCGAGATACGTACTGTATGCCATCGCTGCGGGTATGGTGTTGAATTTTGATAATGATTGCCTTTAGCTGACCTATTTCGTTGTTAAACAGAAGAGTCCGGAAAAGGGCATAATAGTTTCCGCTTTTCCGTTTGTCGCCGATGAGAATAGCCATGATACCGCCTTGCCTGACAGCCTTTGAAAGCCTCTCGACGGACCTTTTGAGTTTATTTTCAAACTCGTGCAGTGTCTCACAGTTTGAGATGTCTTTGGGATTGTCTGAGTACCGAATGATGTCCCAGTAAGGCGGGTGATACCATACTAAATCAAACCGATTTTCAGGCAATGGGCTTTCGAGGATGTCCCATCCTTTTTTAAGGTCTCTGCCTGTATATTGAATCTCTTTTTTTAGATATCGATTGATGCCCTGGACCACATCCCGGACAGTACCGCCACCCTCACTGGGGTCAAAAACAGACTGGCATCTGAACCGTAGGATGAGGTCTTTGATCAGGTGGCCGGAACAATTCCCTCTATATTTTGAATCGCCCCACGGTCCCCGGTCCGGGTATGATACGACACTGCACAGCTCATTGTTTTCCTCATATAGCCCGTAGAAGCCGCTTCCGAATGAGCTGAGCTTTTCCTCAAGATTGTCGCTCCTTGACATTTCGGAAAGCCTGGCTCTTAACGTGTGTTCGGGAACATTCGGCCTGAATTCCGTTACCTTCAAATGAATCTCTTTGATGTGACCTGAGCCGTTTCCTGCAATGAATTCAAGTATCAGTGTTTTGATTGTAGACGTTATTTTAATCACCCCAGCTATTGTCTATTTGCCTGCCTAATTCGCTGCCAAAAGGAACGAATTCAAGAGGCGGATTGACTGTCCTAAACTCCCTGAGTCTCCAGTCTATGAAATATTCTTTACCTCTGTAAGTGATGGTAGGTAACCTTTTCGGCATTTCATCTTTCATGTTATCACCCTCCGTGTTATTGGGTAGCGCGGAGGGTGATAGGTTTATGTTTTTCCAACCCTTCAAGGAATTCCTTTTTTATCTCACCCGCGTATGGCTCAAGATCTTTGTCCCATGCCCATGTGTTTCGGATTATTCTATCTGCATTGGCTTTGCCAAATTCATAACATGCATTGCACAGTCTTGCGTTGGGATTCTTATACAATTTGTCAATGCAGTCATCACATTCCCATGGTATATCGGGATTTGGCCCACACATTCTTATCACCTCGCTCCGTGTTTTTCAGGTAGGCACGGAGCGTGGTGGTCCCAGGCTCTATTCTACCAACTGGCGAATCAAATCTCGAAGCTATTGTTTTTCAGAAAGTTCAGACGTCTGAACATTTATTGGATAAGCCGCATTGCCAGCAGGCGAAAGATCTAAAATGGGGTTTGCGATGAGCAAAACGAAGCGGACCCCTCGATAAATCTTTAGGCCATAAGGCCGACCCCGGGAGGGGGAAAGATTTACGATAAGGGGTCTGCGTGTGCCAACGATCTTCAAAGAATACAAGGTAAAGAAAGGGGAGGAGGCACCATAGGTACTTTTATATGCTCAGACCTCAACGAAGCTGCAAAGACCCGTTTACCAAATGACAGTGGTAACTCAGCTTTAAATATTTCCTGCAGGTATTATCAAGGGATGATCAATAATCTTGAAAACATGATTGGCGGGAGTGAGTATCCTAAATTCAAATCCGAGGGTGAGAGGCGCATCGCCTATTTTCTGGATAACAATTCAATCAGGTACCAGTACGAGCCTGGTGTATTGATCAACTCATACTATGGCAAACAGCGCATCTGGTATCCCGATTTTCATCTTCCGGAATTTGGAACCTATATCGAGTATTTTGGACTGGCAGGGAACCCGGAATACGACAAGGGAATCAAAACTAAAGAGGCTATGTACTCAAAGATGGGATTGGATATGATCCCCGTTTATCCCTGGATGTTCGCAGAGAATTGGCAGGGGTATATCATGAAGGAATTGAAGAATGTGACCGTCCAGCGTTACAGGAATCTCATGAACAAACCCTACTGGTCGAAAACAGGATCTCGCCCATACCGCAATTCCTTCAGATCTCCCAAACGTCCTTTCTATTGATAGATTATAAGAGGAATAGTGTATTTATTATATTAGTCACCTTTTATTACACTTGTTAACTGCCAGATTACATTATAATTAATTGATTTCTCGGTGTAACAAAATTGACCGTTTTTGGAGGCTTTTGGTCAATTATGTTACACTTTTCAAAGGATTGTGTTACACCGATGACCATCTGTATTTTGCCTCGTTTTAGTATTATCTTCTCTCAGGATATGGTTCAACAAGTTGCGCATTCGGTTCTTCCTTTATTTTAGAATAAGTGTTCCTCAAGCTCTTTGCTGGAAGTTTCTTTTTCACCGTATGCTTTTTCAAGACGGTTCAATACTTCCAGCGTTTTGCGAGAGTTCCATCCCCTGCGGTCTCCAAAGGGCATGAACTTAACACCCGTGGCAATCACCTGGCCGAATCCGAAACCATTTTGCCACGATACCTGTCCGCGTAAAGTAACCGGATGTGCGTTTGGTAGCAAGAGCCTGATGAGAACTTTTTGACCAGGCTTAAGGATGACATTCGTTGAAAATGCGACGCCCCCTTTGCTCAAATTCAACAAGTAGCAAGGGTTTGAAAAACGCGAGAACAAGCCAAATAATCCTATTTTCTTGAATACGACTTCCGCTCCAGGAATTTCAAACCGTCGACATTTCCTTCTTTCGGCACCTTTCCAATTTTTCATGCTCAAATGTCCTTTTCAAAATAAGAAAGAATGTTCTTCATAAATTTTCAATGGGTCTTGACTAGAACAGGACTTAAATTTTAGTCTAAGTTCTCGTCATGACA
>CAZVGY010000069.1:0-21372 GCA_964627015.1 uncultured Desulfobacteraceae bacterium | reverse complement strand
TTAATAAAAGAGTGATGTGTTTAGCGGGAACGCCTTCCGCTCGCCTTTATGGCACTGGGTTTGAGTTTTCTAAATAAGACTTTCGGCTTTAAAAAGAGAGTTCTGAGCAGTCGTCAAGGTACGCTCAGAGCGTAAAAGCTCCCCTCCAGCGAATTTTCTGAGAATTCTTCAAGTATTGAATCGGTGATATCTTTAAGGAGAATGACGTCTTTTTGGTTAGTTTTCCTTATTCCGAGAGATAACCTCAAAAAATCCAGAAATTTGCAGTCTGCTTCTAAAAGATGCGTGTATTCTGTTTGGTGACAGTTATTCGAAAGACCTTTAAGATAAGCTGATATAAAGGCTGAAAATGCTTCGAATCTATACCGAAAGGATTTGTCTCTAAGCAGTCCAGCACCTTTGTTTGCTGATATGCGCTGTAAAAGATAGGCATTGGCGCGGGGGGTTAATGGACTGGAAAAAATAGGATAGGCGTTGAAAAATGCCTGCCGGTCGAAATTTTCTCCATCTGCTTTGTGTGCTATCAAGGTTAGAAGCTCGCTACCCCATCCCATCATTTTAAACAGCGGATTTTTTGCCCTGCTTGAGTAGGAAAACGAATCAAGGCCTTGAGCCAGGCGCAGCCAGAATTCTTTCACGTCTTTTCCAAGCTCAAAAAACACCCTGGCCTCTTGACAGCTCTCACGCCGGCATTTTTGTCCGTAGCCGACCAAATACCTGAGGTCCTGCCCCTGATTCTGGCCAGGATGGAGAAGACATCCCACCTGCCTGTATTCTTTATCCAGGTATCCCAGGGCCCAGCAGCTGAAACCGGTTATTGTAGATGCTTTTTGCTTTTTGAACCCAATTTCGCTGGTGTTCTCGCGCAGCATCTTCTTTATAATGCTTGTATATTCGGCATGTTCATAATTTTTAGGACGAATAGGCGGGCAGCATGCAAAGCAGCTTTTTTCACTGTCTGGAAAACAAAGAGTTGGTCCCTGATTATCCATTTTATCTGACCTGCTCTTAAGGGGTAGTGGTTATGATTTGCCTTCGCCTTTGTCTGGCAAGTTCCCTTTTGTCTGCAACTGCATCAGATTCATCAACGATTTCTCGTCCCAGTATCTCTTCCATTATGTCTTCCAGGGAGATCAAACCGGCTAGTCCGCCATATTCGTCCAGGACAACAAACAGGTGTTGTCTTGATTCCAGGAACTCCATCAGGACTTGATTAAGTCTGGCGGTTTCAGCAACAAAATGAACGGGGCGCATCAGTTCTGTAAGAGGCGTATCCGGCCTTCCTTCAGCAACCTCTATGAAAAGTTCTTTTGTAAGAACTATTCCCACTATATCCTCGGTATTTTCATCATAAACCGGAAACCGGCTGTGCTCCCACCTGGATCCAGCCCTGGCAGCCTCTTCCGCTTTAAGGTGTTCGCTAAGGGAAAAAACAACAGTCCTGGGGGTCATTACCTCCTTAACGGCCTTATCCTGAAGAGTCAGGATGTTTTCGATCGCATCGTCTTGAAAGGGTTTGATACCTCCGCTTCGAAGGCTCAAATGAGCCATTATCCTTACTTCGTCTGCGGTTATATCCTCTTCGGCCTTGCCTCTGGAGATAAGTCTGGTAACCAGGCTGCTCAATAGGATGGCCGGAGTCATCAACCGGACCAAT
Source organism: uncultured Desulfobacteraceae bacterium (assembly GCA_964627015.1). GTDB lineage: Bacteria > Desulfobacterota > DSM-4660 > Desulfatiglandales > Desulfatiglandaceae > CAZVGY01. The sequence goes on along the minus strand of CAZVGY010000069.1, from coordinate 19,715 downwards.
GCTTTCAGAGGGTATGCCACCAGGGGGACAAGTATTCTTCCGTATATAACCCCGGTGGTTTTAGGTACGATCTCTGAGAAGAGCAGGATCGCAAGTGTAAAGAATGCGGAGAAGTAGACGATCGCCCCGTGTCCGAAAAGTTCTCCAGCCGACCATCCCGCAACAGCCGCACCTGCTGTATTGGCAATGGTGTTGAGGGACAATATGGCCACTATGGGCTTTTCCACATTTCCTTGCAACTCTTTGAAAATTTTTCCGCTCTGCTTCTTTGCCTGAACCATGGCTTCTATGTGCCTCTTGGGTACTGCATAAAGGACTGATTCAAATAAAGAGCAACTTGCGGATATCAGAATGGCAAGGGTCACTGCAAGTACTAATACCAGCATGGTTTAATTGACCTCTCTGAGTAATTTTTCATATTTGGATAGTTCCTGGGGCCTGTTTATATTTGAAAATGATATAAGATCCGGATCAAAGGGGAGTATCTCTTCCTTCTCAACACAGCGGACGGAAACTTCGTGGAAAAAACGGAATATTTGACGTTGTCCGGAATCTATTAACCGTTTGACGGGTTCCAGACAGGCTTTGCTATATACGGCATGAAGGGTTTCCATCTTCCCTGCTATACAGGGTATGACCACATCAAAATTTTCACTCATTCCTACCATGTAATGAATGAGGTCTCGATTAAGAGCCGGCATATCGCAAGCTACAAAAAAGCCCGCTTCACTGTTGATTTTACTCAAAGCTGTATGAATACCACCAAGGGGTCCCAGACCCTTTATGATGTCTTCGTGCATTGCAAGACCGAGATGTGCAAATTCATCCGGAGTGTTTGTGATAAGGACGATCTCCTTAAAGAGAGGCTTTAGAACATTTATGACTCTTTCAATCAGGGCAATGCCGTTTAGCCGCACGAATCCCTTGTTTTCTCCGTAGCGACTACTCCTGCCGCCTGCCAGGATTACCCCTGAGACGTCTCTGCGAGTAAAAGTAAGATTTTTTTTATTAGAATCCTTCAATACGACGGGCATGGCTATATATACGGTTAGTGTCTCTTGCCAGGTCCAGCAGGGTGATGTTGTAAAATTTAGCCGCTTCAACAGCCCTTGAAGTAGGACGGGACATTGCCACAAAAACGGGAAAGCCCACCCTGGCCGCCTTGAGAATCATCTCCAGGCTGGCCCTGCCACTCGAAACCAGGACTTTGTCATGGCATTGTATTTCTTTCATCAGGACAGAGCCGATAACCTTGTCCAGAGCATTATGGCGTCCCATGTCCTCACTATAACAGACAGGATCTCCCCTGGAATTAAATAGAACAGCAGCATGAGCCCCTCCGGTCCTTTTATAAACAGGCTGAAAATCAACAAGTCGGCGTGAAAGCCCCTGCAGGACCTCCATTGAGAACCTGTGCCTGCTTTTTACCCTGTTTAGTCCGCGGTACAATTCAAAATAGTCTGCACTCCCACAAATACCGCAGCTCGCATAGGATATTCCCTTTCGCTTTCTAAAGGATAATGAAGGTGTCTCCGGCTTTAAAACTACTCCAGCTTTGATCACTTTTACACCATCAATTTGTTGAGATGATATATTGCATTCCGTAACCTCAGAGAACCTGCAGATGAGACCTTCCGTAAAAATAAAGCCGACTACAAGCTCCTCAATCATTTTTGGGGAGAACATTACCAGGCCGTAACACTCTCCATTAACTGTTATTTCAAGTGGTGTTTCTACAACCAGATCAGTATTTTCAGGGGAAAATTTCCCATTTGACCAGGAAAAAGAGTGCGGCGAGCTGTACATTTTAAATGTTTCCATGGATGGCATGAAAGTGCAGCGTAATAATATTTTCGGCTTAACTGGTGATTTTAAAGCTCATTATAAGGGCATTTAATTATTTAATGATACTACATTAACAGAATCCGGACGTCATTAAAAAAGAGCATTCTTCGTTCGAGCAATCTCAGGCTTTCGAAAGGCTTCTATCATAATACGGGACAAAAAATCTCCCTCTCATTGACTTGACTGCCCACAATAATACGTTTATATAGAATGATTAGATACCGGACGAGATTAAAAGAAGGGAAAGGAGTACCTTGAGTAAAGACGACTTGATTCAATTGGAGGGCGTGGTTACAAAGATTCTTGGTGGGGGCACTATGGAAGTCGTATGCAACAGCGAAGTCACTGTAAAAGGGGTGCTTTCCGGCCGCATGAAGAAGCACCGCATAAAGGTCATTGCCGGAGATCGTGTTCAGGTCAGCGTCTCTCCCTATGACACGTCACATGGATTAATCACATACCGTTTTTAAGCCCTCATTTTTTTTTGTACATCCAGGGCGGCACGGTGCAGAGTACCGCTCTTTTTTAATCTCTCTGGCAGATTTCCACCAGTACGCCGTTGGTTTCCTTTGGATGGATAAACGCTATCCTTGCTCCACCGGCCCCGTACCTCGGAGTCTGGTCAATAAGGCGGATACCCTTAGTTTTTAGCTCCTGCAGAGCCTCTTCAATATTTTCAACACAAAAGGCGATATGCTGGATTCCCTCACCCCGGGCGTTTATATGTCTCGCTATGGGTCCGTCTGGATCGGTGGATTCCAGAAGCTCGATTTCACTGTCGGTAACCGGAAAAAAGGCTACATTCACCTTCTGGTCTGCTACCTGTTCTGTACCCTCCATCTGGAGGTCCAGTATCTCGGAATAAAATTTGCCGGCCTGGTCGAGATTCTTTACTGCTATGCCTATATGGTCTATATGTTTTATCTTCATACGGCCTCCGCGAGTTTGGGTTGAAACTTATGGTCTAAAAGACCTTGCTTTTGGTCGGTTTGATAATTATTATTAGACTTTGGCAAGCACCATGTTAATTAGTTCGTAAAAGAATAACATAAAGGATCTTTCAAAGCTATAGGGTTTTATAAATGAGAGAGAATCATTACAGTACATCTATAGAACCGGGAACGGGCCATGACCGTGGACAGCAGGATTTTGATCAGTTTGAAGCTACAGAGCTCTACTGTCCTCAGTGCAGGCGTGCGGTGCCGGTAAGGAAATTTTTGCTGCTGGTTCTGCCGGACGGAGACCGGTATGAGTACCGATGCCGGTTCTGCGGAACCAAGGTGGGTGACAAGACAGACCGCTCAGGCCAGTTTGCAGGCATTCTCAGGGGATCGCGCTGAAAAGATTCCTTCGTATGCACTGATCATTGGTGTTGACTCTCTGTTTTCTTGATGCTAGTGAGACCTATGCCTGTGCAGATTATATTGCTGATTCCATTTTAAGAAGGAGAATCATGAAAAAGAAAACGATATTTTTGTGGTCAATGATCATTGTTTTACTTATCTTTGTGCCTCTTGCCCGGGGAGAAGATCTTAAAAAGGTGGCCGTCCTCCCTTTTACTATAAACGCCGACCGGGATCTGACTTTTCTTAGAGACGGTATTATGGATATGCTCATCTCCAGGCTGGCCTGGAAGGACAAGGTGGCGGCTGTTGAAAAAGGGCTTGTAAGCAAGGCAATTGAAAAAATAGATGGACCTGTTGACAAAAGCAGTGCCCTTAAGATTGGAAAGGCGGTTAATGCGGATTATGTTGTTCTGGGGAGCCTGACTGTTTTTGGTGAAAGTGTAAGTATGGATGCCAGTATTCTGGAGGTCGCAGAGGGAAAAGAGCTGATCACGGCCTTTAACCAGTCAAAAGGGATGGATCAGGTTATCCCGGCGGTGAACCAGTTCGCCCTTGACATCAATTCCAAGATACTGGGAAGGCGGCTGGTTCCTCCCCAGTATGTGCTTGAACCCGAACGGCGTGCTGTTGTGGGGGAAGCAGGCCCCGAATCTTTGGAGCCGGTCCTGAAAGCCCGTGTGCCATTTGAGGCCGTGGGCATCGATGCCGGCGACGTGGATGGTGACGGTGAAAATGAAATCGTGGCTATCGACTACAGGACAGTATATATATACAAGCTCAAAGGGGATAAACTTGTGCCGGTCAACAAAAAAGAGGGACCTAACTGGGCCTATTATGTGTCCCTGGATGTGGCTGATCTGAACGGCAACGGCACGGCTGAAATATATGTGAGCAATGCGGTTGGGGAGTCCGCGAGTTCTTTTGCCTTGGAATGGGACGGCCGGGATTTCAGGGAGCTGGTGAGCGGGAAGCGCTGGTTTTTCCGTGTAATTGACCACCCCATAAGGGGCGAAAGCCTGATAGGCCAGAGAAGACAGACGGCAGGAGTTTTTCTGGACAAGGTTTATTTTCTTACCATTGAGGATGGGGACATAAAGGAAGGAGAAGAGGTCCTCTCCTTTAGAGAAGCCAATGTGTTCAACTTCGCAATTGGTGATATTGAAGGAAAAGGTGGCCTCGAATTCGCGGTGCTTCGTGAAGGCGGGGATCTTTTGCTGGTCAATTCAGCAGGTAACATAGATCTGGAAGATGGGGGCGGATACGGTGGCTCGTACCGCTATGTGGCCGACACCAGCCAGGGCAAGGCCCAGGACGTTGCAGGTGAGATTACTTTTTTTTCTCCCAGGGTGCTGATGTATGACGTAAATTCTGATGGCAAAAAGGAAGTGGTGGTTTGCCGTCACGATATGAAAGCGGGCGGCAGGCTCTTTAGAAAGGTCAGGGTTTTCAATTACGGAAGGGTTTTGTTTCTCGAAAGCACCCTCGAGGGGATGGAGGTAACAAAGCAGACCGGCAGGCTGGCCAAGTGCGTGACGGATTACCAGATAAAGGACGCGGACAATGACGGCCGTGCGGAGCTTTTAGTGGCTGTGACCGATCCAAAGACAATAACCCTCGGAGGGGAGGGTAAGGGCAAGGGACGCATAATGGTCTATAAGCTGGCTCAGCCCTGACACAGAGCTCAAATAATCTCTGATTTTTATTCCTAACAATATAAGGGCCCGGTCCACGATGAGGATTGGGCCCTTTTTAGCTTAAGTCAAAGCCTGAATCCTCCCGCTAAAGGGAGCTGCGGTTTTCACCCGAGTCTAAGTTGTGAAAAAACAGCGTCCTTCCGTCAGTTCCCTTCGAAAACACCTTACCCCTGCGTATTAGTGTATGGCGGAAGCTCAGGTTTCTAGAATTTCGGCTTGGATTTTAAGGCGACTGTTCAGGGCTCTCTGTTACAAGCCGACCAGGTACGGTGGTAAAAAGGCTGGCATATTGAAATGGTGAGGCGAGCGGCGGGCTAGCAGGGAACAAGCCTTAGTAAAAGAGCGATGTGTTTGGCGAAAACGCCTTCCGCTCGCCTTTATGGCACCGGGTTTGATTTTCTGAATAGGACCTTCGGCTTTAAAAAGAGAGTTCTGAGCAGTCGTCAATGGTTGCTACTAGGGTTAGCTCCGAGCCTGCGGTCCCCTCTTCAGTCCGCCTCTACTCCAGCAGAGGAGGCGGTCCTGGCTTCAGGGCGCCGGCGAACCCCTGCGGTATCTCCCATTATGCCTATAAAAGGCACCCTGCGTTGCGGACCGCGGCGAGCGTCTGAGGAGTATATTCGAAAGATTCGGACTTTCAGAGGGAACCGCAAGCTCTGCGCTTGCGGCAGTTGGGTATGCAGAATGAATCCTTTGAATTTGCATTCTGCCTCAAGCAGGATATGCGGTTTTCACCCGAATCTAAGTTGTGAAAAAACAGTGTCCTTCCGTCAGTGCCCTTCGAAAACACCTTTCCCCTTCATAGCGGGTATGCCGGTATGGAGGAAAGCTCAGCTTCCGAGACTCAAGGATTGGATTTTAAGGCGACTGTTCAGGACTCTCTGTTACAAGCCGACCAGGTACGGTGGTAAAAAGGCTGGCATACTGAAAGGGTGAGGCGAGCGGCGGGCTAGCAGGGCACAAGCCTTAGTAAAAGAGCGATGTGTTTAAGGGGAACGCCTTCCGCTCGCCTTTATGGCAGTGGTTTAGAGTTTATTAAAGAGGACTTTCGGCTTTAAAAAGAGAGTTCTGAGGAGTCGATCAAGGGTTACTACTAGGGATAGCTCCGAGCCTGCGGTCCCCTCTTAAGTCCGCCTCTACTTTAGCAGAGGAGGCGGCCCTGGCTTCAGGGTGCCGGCGAACCCCTGCGGTATCTCCCATTATGCCCATAAAAGGCACCCTGCGTTGCGGACCGCGGCGAGCGTCTGAGGAGTATATTCGAAAGATTCGGACTTTCGAGGGAACCGCAAGCTCTCCGCTGAAAGCAATAGGGTATACTGAAGGGGCCTTCCTACCAGTCTTCTTCAGAAAAACCTTTTCCCTGCGGGGAAGAAGGGTATGGCTGGAGGCTCGGCTTCCGAGGCTCAAGGCTTGGATTTTAAGGCGACTGTTCAGGGCTCTCTGTTACAAGCCGACCAGGTATGGTGGTAAAAAGGCTGGCATATTGAAATGGTGAGGCGAGCGGCGGGCTAGCAGGGCACAAGCCTTAGTAAAAGAGCGATGTGTTTAAGGGGAACGCCTTCCGCTCGCCTTTATGGCAGTGGTTTAGAGTTTATTAAAGAGGACTTTCGGCTTTAAAAAGAGAGTTCTGAGGAGTCGATCAAGGGTTACTACTAGGGATAGCTCCGAGCCTGCGGTCCCCTCTTCAGTCCGCCTCTACTTTAGCAGAGGAGGCGGTCCTGGCTTCAGGGCGCCGGCGAACCCCTGCGGTATCTCCCATTATGCCTATAAAAGGCACCCTGCGTTGCGGACCGCGGCGAGCGTCTGAGGAGTATATTCGAAAGATTCGGACTTTCAGAGGGAACCGCAAGCTCTGCGCTGAAGGCATTGGGGTATTCCGAGGTAGCATTTGAACCCTGCGTCCTTCACGCCAGGCATTTTCGAAAAAACGTACCCCTGTGAGGAAGGGAATGGTGAAAACTGAGTTTATTAAATTCAAGTGTGGATTTTAGAGAGACTTTTCAGGGCTCTCTGTTACAAGCCGACCAGGTATGGTGGTAAAAAGGCTGGCATATTGAAATGGTGAGGCGAGCGGCGGGCTAGCAGGGAACAAACCTTAATAAAAGAGCGATGTGTTTGGCGAAAACGCCTTCCGCTCGCCTTTATGGCGCCGGGTTAGAGTTTACTAAAGAGGACCTTCGGCTTTAAAAAGAGAGTTCTGAACAGTCGATCGAGGGTAGATCAAACAGTTTGGTGCTGGTAAGGTGTTAGCCCGTTAACATTCTGAACTTCTTGAGAAAACAAGGGTTTTTGTTGCAGAGTATAAAAAAGGCTCCCCTTTTTACAGGGGAGCCTTTTTTTATGCCTCCTTTGAGAAGAGGCGGATTAGTATTTCAGGTTTAGAACATGATCAGCCACTGAATACCGAAGATGTTGGCCTTACCCAGATCCTGAGCGACTGCGTTCTGGATCTCACGGTCTCCGTAATCATAGAAAACCATTTCCGGAATGATAATCATATTCTTTGACAGTGGTACCCAGAGGTTGATAGCCCAGATAGATCGGGTGTTTTCCCTGTCCGGGTTGTTGACGAGGGCTGCAGTGGTCCCAAAGTCGTTTTCAATTTTGCAGCGACCATAAACGCCATGCAGGGTCATGTGACCGAACTTGAATCCCAGGTCCAGGAAATATGCCAGGTATTCGGTGTCAGCCACCTTGTTGGCTCCGTCGATTATAGCTGCGGTGTCGAACGACGCCCCACCGCCTGCCGGGCCATACCCGAACCAGATACCGTTGACCAGCAGATTGGCATTACCGGCGTTATCACCCGCGGTGATTTCTCCTGTAAGGCTCACAGGCCCGAAATTGGCCTTGAGGCCCAGAGAGTAAAGCATGGTTTTGATGTCCAGCTCTGCATTCGCCGGAGTAGCTGGTGTGCGTTCCCATTCCATCTTCTTGTACAGGATGGAGGGGTACAGTGTAACAGGTCCAAGGTTCAGGGTTGCTCCGATGTCGATTCGGGGCATGGTGCTTTCTTCGGTACCGACCGGGCATACCTGGTTACCAAAGGCGTTAAGTGTTCCATTTTTGCCCCAGTGGGTGCCGTTGAGCAGTGAGGAACCATGAGGATCAACTAAAGAGATGCCTAGATTCCCTAATTTGCCCAGCTTGAAGTCGCCGCGGACCTGATACACACGTCCCGAGTGGGTGTTACCAAAGCCCAGGCCCACTACCTTGAACTGTCCGGCCGCGGTACCCTGCATCTGGCCCATGGCATTCATGGGCGCAAACGGGGTGGTGTCCTGGCCCACTGTCAGCTTGAAGCCGTCAGTGACCTGCCACCAGCCGTATGTGTACCTGGCATATACGGTGTCAGCGGCATTAAAGCTACCCAGGATGTTATTCTGCCCCACGCCGGTGGGAAGAAGAGACGCTGCATTTTGGTACTGTATGCCGCTCGGAAAGTCGTTGCTGGCGCCTACCGCGATTTCCAGGTACGCACCAAACTTGTTGTCGTCCGAGGTCCACCGTACGTTGATGTTGGTGCTGGAGTTGTTCTCCATGGCAATCTCACTGAAGTCGTCAATGAGAGGAGCCAAGGCGGTCCTGCCCATGTATTCGGCGTTGAACTTCTGATAGTAGGTATCAAAAGAGATCGTGCCGCCGACCTTGACACCTGCTGCAGCAACGCCGCTGAACGCCACCAGCATGAAGGCTGCAACTGCAAATACAAAACATTTTTTCATTACTCTTTCCTCCTAAAAATTGTTTTTAACAAATCGCCAGAAAAAAACAGATTAAACCCTTTTCACCTCCTTTCCACAGGGAAAATCGCCTCGAAAAAAAATCTTTCACTACAGAGGCCGAAAATTTTGTGTCATTTAGCAGTTTTAGGATGGAATGTCAAGGTTTTTTAATGATTTTTTCTTTTGCCAATATCTGACTTGACAAATACCTCCCGCGTGAATAGATTTTTCAATTATTACAGAAAGGTGTCCGAATGATCACCTTGTTTGAAATTCCCTTCGGGGCCTGGAAATCGCTAACATAAAAACTGACACAGGAAAGAGAGATAAATTATGAAGGTCCTTGTAAGTGACCAGCTTTCGGAAAAGGGAGTCAGGGTTTTTCTGGAGACTCCCGGAATAGATGTAGATGTGAATACCGGCCTGAAGCCGGAGGAACTGAAAGAGATAATAGCGCAGTACGACGGCCTGGCCATTCGCAGCGCCACCAGGGTCACCGCCGATATCATTGCCGCCGCTTCTAATCTTAAGGTGATCGGCCGCGCGGGCATCGGTCTGGATAACGTGGACATTCCGGCGGCAAGCCAGCGCGGTATTGTTGTTATGAATACTCCAGAGGGAAACACCATAACAACAGCCGAACATTCCGTGGCCATGCTTCTGGCCCTTTCCAGGAAAATTCCACAGGCGACTTCGTCGCTTAAGGACGGGAAGTGGGAAAAGAAAAAGCTAAAGGGCCGTGAGGTCTTCAACAAGACACTGGGCCTTATCGGGGCAGGCCACATAGGCCGTATTGTAGCGGACAGGGCCAAGGGGCTGAAGATGAAGGTCATTGTATATGATCCTTATATAAAGCCCGAGGCTGTCGAGAAGCTGGACCTCGAGCCTGTCTCATTTGAAGAGCTGCTTCAAAGGTCCGACTATATAACCATACATACACCCAAGACCGAAGAGACCGCCAACATGATAAACCGTGAAGCGATATCACGGATGAAACAGGGGGCAATGATAATCAATTGCGCGAGGGGTGGAATAGTGAACGAGGAGGACCTTTATGAGGCCCTGAAAACAGGCCGCCTGGGCGGTGCCGCCCTTGACGTATTCAGCGCCGAGCCTCCCGGCCTGATAAAGCTCATGGAGCTTGATAATTTTATATGCACGCCCCATCTGGGCGCCTCAACAGAGGAGGCCCAGGACAACGTGGCCATAGAGGTTGCCGAGCAGATAGTTGCCTACCTGCTTCACGGGACCGTAAAAAACGCGGTGAATGTGCCCAGTGTGAGTTCGGAGCTGATGAATACCCTCAGGCCGTATGTCACCCTTGTAGAGAGGTTGGGGGCCTTGCAGTCCCAGCTGGGAGACAGCGCTATACTCGAAGCCAGAATCGATTATTCCGGCAGCGTTACGGAATATGATGTAGCCCCCCTGACCACGGCCATGTTAAAGGGCCTCCTCACTCCCATACTTAGAGATGATGTAAATTTTGTAAACGCCCCTTTCATAGCAGAGGACAGGGGTATCAAGGTGGTTGAGTCCAAGAGCAGTAAGTCGGAGGACTATGCAAGCCTGGTAAAGCTGAGGGTAAAGACCCTGGAGGGCGAAAACGTTGTTTCCGGAACCATATACGGAAAGAGTCTGCTCAGAATTGTAAGAATTAACGATTTCTATCTGGAGGCGATCCCCGAGGGGCATAACCTGCTGATCCAGAACCAGGACAGCCCCGGAGTCATAGGGCACATCGCAACAACCCTGGGCAGGGAAAAGATAAATATAAACCGTATGCAGGTGGGCCAGGAAAAGGACAAAAAACAGAACGTAATCCTTTTATCAACAAGCACGGTGGTTGAAGACAGCGTGCTCGAAGAGCTAAGAAATCTGGAGCATGTATTCTCTGTAAGGAGAATTGAATTATAGTTATTATATAGTGAGCGGGTTTTTATAGAGCGGACCATTTCATAACAAGTATTCTTAGGCTCAGGGGCCTGAGGCTTGTCGCGCAGGAGTGAAGCGATGGACCAAGAGGAAAAGGGATTTGTAATCAAGGACAGGCGGTCATTTGACGAGAAAGGGGATCCCAAACAGGAAACCGGAAGCCAGGATATCAAGGAGGAAGTCAAGAAAGAACCAAAGGAGGAGGCCAGGAAGGAACAGGCCCGGAAACAGGCAGAGTCACCTCCTTTACCTGAGGTGAACTTTACTTCCTTGATATTCAGCCTTAGCTCCTCGGCCCTTATGCATATTGGAGAGATAGCTGATCCCCAGACAGGAGAAAAGAGAAAGGACCTTGCCCTTGCCAAACACGCCATTGACACCATTTCAATGCTCAAGGAAAAAACAGTGGGTAATCTGAGTGAGGAGGAGCAGAAATTTATCGAGAGCGTTCTGATGGACCTGAAATGGCGTTATGTAAAGGCAGTAAAATAACGGACCATTTTGCCGTATCGTACAGGAGTTTTTTATGAGCAGTGATTGCTTCAGCAGGGAAACACTTTTTAGGCCGGTATGGCTGCTATTCTGGGCGCTGGCCGTATTTATCTGGGCCGGTTCGCCCGTCCCGGCTCCGTATGCACAGACAACCTCTCTTATGCCGGGTGCCCCGAGTTCTTTTTCCAGTCTGGTGAAGGAAGCCAGGCCCTCTGTGGTAAATATCAGCACGGTGAAGATCATCAAAGGCCGGCAGACCGCGCCTTTTATGCCCTTTGGCGGGCCTTCGGGTCCTGATGATCCCCTGAGGGATTTTTTTGAAAGGTTTTTTAGAGAGCAGATGCCAAGAGATTTTAAGCAAAGGAATCTGGGAACCGGATTTGTTATAGATGAAGAAGGGTATATACTGACCAACAACCATGTAGTAGAAAAGACGGATGAAATAACTGTAAAACTTGCTGATGAAAGCGAATTTATTGCCAAGATAGTGGGTCGGGATCCCAAGACAGACCTGGCCCTGATTCGTATTGAGCCAGACAGGCCTCTTAAAGCTCTACCCATGGGCGATTCAGATAAGCTTGAGGTAGGGGACTGGGTTGTGGCCATAGGAAACCCCTTTGGTCTGGGTAACACGGTCACAGCCGGAATAGTAAGCGCAAAGTACCGACATCTTGGATCAGGGGCGTATGACAACTTCATTCAGACTGATGCCTCCATCAATCCGGGAAACAGTGGAGGCCCGCTTTTGAACACCTCCGGGGAAGTCATAGGAATAAATACAGCTATATTCTCCCAGAGCGGAGGGAATATAGGGATAGGATTCGCCATTCCTGTAAACATGGCGAAAGATCTGCTTCCGCAACTTAAGAAAGGCCGGGTTATCAGGGGATGGCTGGGCATTATGATCCAGAAGGTAACCCCCGAATTGAAAGAGAAGCTCGGCCTGAAAGATGAAAACGGTGCCCTGGTTGCAGATGTTTCACCTGAAGGGCCTGCAGACAAGGGAGGCGTTAAGAGGGGCGACGTAATTATCTCCTTTGACGGCAAGGAGATCAAAGAAATGAAGGACCTGCCATATCTGGTGGCAGGCGCCCCTGTAGGCAAGATTGTAACAGTGGAAATTATTCGAAATGGTCGAAAACAGAGCCTGCAGGTAAAGGTAGGTGAGATGAAAGAGGAGGAAACCTCGAAGGATGCAGGTGAAGCAAGCCCGGAACTGGGGATGAAAGTGGAGAATATCACTCCGGAACTTGCAAGGAATTTTAGCCTGTCCACGGATAGCGGCCTGGTAATAGTGGAAGTTCTGCCTGACTCACCTGCAGGGGAGGCCGGCCTGAGGCCTGGAGACATAATCCTGGAGGTGGATCAGGCACCGGCCAAAAATGCTGAAGCTTTTTATGATAAGATTCGACGGTACAAGGAGGGTGATACCATTCTCCTGCTTGTCAAGCGAGGAGAGGGTACTCTTTACTTCACGGTTAAGGCAGGGTGAAAAAGACCCCTGTTAACTTATAATGGGAAACCTTCCAGTTACCTATAAAATCAAGGCTCCTGCCAAACTCAATATTTGTCTAAAAGTAACAGGCCGGCGACCGGATGGATATCATGAACTGGTTTCCATAATGGTTCCGGTTGGAATTTACGACTACCTGGAGTTCACAAAAGATAATTCACAGAGGGTTACGCTTTCCTGCGAGGGTTTTTCTGTGCCTGAAGATGAAGAAAACCTCGTTTGCCGTGCTGCGAAAGCTTTTTTCTCTCATGCAGGACTGAGGCCCGGGCTGTGCATCAGGCTCTTCAAAAACATACCTGTAGCAGCCGGGCTTGGCGGAGGAAGCAGTGATGCAGCTGCTCTTCTTATGGCGCTTAACGAGATCTGGCTGAATCCGCTCACACATTCGGATCTAGCGTCTCTGGCCGCAGGATTGGGGGCAGACGTACCCTTTTTCCTGGAGCGCGGGCCCTGTCTGGCCAGGGGGATAGGCGACATACTCGATCCAATCCATGAATGGCCTTCACTCTGGTATGTAATAGTGACACCCCACCTTAAAGTTTCTACAGCTTGGGTTTATAAGGACCTGAAATTAAAGTTGACAACAAATGAGAATGACTTTATAATCCAAGCCTTGGAGCTAGGTATAACCGAGCCGGCAAGTATTCTTGAGAATGACCTGGAAACGGTCACTGCGGCACGATTCCCCATTATTAATATAATCAAAAAGTCCCTGATCGACGAAGGTGCGGAGGGGGCTTTGATGTCGGGGAGCGGGCCCAGCGTATTTGGTCTTTTTAAGTCCGGAAATCAGGCCCTGTCGGCAGAAAGACACCTCGCCTCCCTGGGTTTGGGAGATGTTTTCGCAGTCGAAGGGGTCCCCCGAGACTACTGGGGTGTCGTCAAGCGGTAAGACACGGGCCTTTGGAGCCCGCATTCGGAGGTTCGAATCCTCCCACCCCAGCCACTTTTCAAAAAGGGGCCAGGTTTAGGCGTGGCCTCGAAATATATCAGGATGGTATTGAGACAGGAAATGAAACTTTTCGGGGGAACCTCCAATCCGACTTTGACAGTCGAGGTATGTGATTACCTGGGTATATCACCGGGGAAGATTACCGCCCGGACATTCAGCGACGGCGAGACCCAGGTGGAAATAGGAGAAAACATAAGAGGCCGGGATGTATTTATCCTTCAGTCTACATGTACTCCTGTCAACGATAATCTGATGCAACTCCTTATCATAATGGATGCCTTGAGGCGTGCTTCCGCCAAGCGAATAACCGCTGTTATTCCTTATTACGGGTACAGCCGGCAGGATCGTAAGGTAAAACCGAGGGTTCCTATCACCGCAAAGCTGGTTGCAGACTTGATTACTATTGGCGGGGCGAACAGGGTCGTCTCCATGGACCTCCATGCGGGTCAGATACAGGGATATTTTAATATACCCGTCGACAATATCTTTGCTGCCCCTATTTTGTTGAAATATATTCAGGCAAATTTTACCAATGACCTTGTTGTTGTGTCTCCAGATGCTGGAGGTGTGGAGAGAGCCCGCGCATTCGGGAAACGCCTGGATGCTTCTATGGCGATAATTGACAAGCGGCGCGAGGCGCCCAATGTTGCTGAGGCCATGAACATTATCGGTGAAGTGAAGGGGAAAACCGCTATTATACTTGATGATATGGTGGATACCGCCGGCACTCTGACTCAAGCTGCAGCCGCTCTAAAGAACCGGGGCGCGGCCGGAGTTCATGCCTGCTGCACTCATGCAGTTCTTTCAGGTCCAGCTATTGAGAGAATTGAGGCGTCACCGATTGACAGCCTGGTAGTGGCCAATACCATCCCCCCCTCTGATAAGGCCAAGGAATGCGAAAAAATAACTTTTCTGTCGGTGGCGGAACTCCTGGGAGAAACCATTAAGCGTATTTACGAATCTCATTCAGTCAGTACATTGTTTGTTTAGGGACGAAAGTTCTCTTAAGTACTGGTTTTTTTTACTTTGTGAAAAATTTTATTAATGCTGGAGGTAGTTATAATATGGATCAGCCGGTAATTGCTGCCCGACTAAGGAAGACCAAAGGAAAAGGGGCAGCCCGAAAAATTAGAAAGAATAATCAAATCCCGGCCGTTTTTTATGGCCCAAAGGCCGATCCTGTCCTTTTAGTTGTGGATTATCCTGAACTTGAACGGGTCGTAACCCAGTCTGCCAGTGAGAGTATGCTTATTAATCTTAAAATAGAATCTGATGAAGGAACCGACTCCCGAAAGGCAATGCTCAAAGATGTCCAGATGGATTTTGTTAAGGAGACTTACATCCATGTGGATTTTTGCGAAATAGCAATGGACAAGAAAATAACGATGGCTATTCCCATACGTCTGGTGAGCACTCCCATTGGCGTCACAAATGGTGGTGTACTGCAGCATGTGAGACGAGAATTAACCATCTCATGCCTGCCGGACAGGTTGATCGATTCACTTGAACTGGATGTTTCAGGGCTGGATATCGGGGAGTCCTTGCACATCAAGGATATTGATTTACCTGATGGTATCTCACCGCTGGACGAAAGCCACCTGACTGTAGCAACGGTTGTCGCACCTACTGTCATAAAACAAGAAGAGGAAGGATTGGAGTTTGGAGAAGAGGCAGTGGCTGAAGAAAAGGGAGAGGAAGAGTAAAATATCGAGCTGGTAGGAAGGGTTTTATCGGTCTATAAAGTGTGCTTTTTGATAGTTGGCCTCGGCAATCCGGGATACGAATACGAAGGCACAAGGCACAACATAGGTTTTCAGGTAATTGATCTATGCTGCAGACAACTGGGAGTAAGGTTAGCCAATCGTACCTTTGAATCAAAAAATATTCAAACGAAGTTTGACGGTCGCGATATTATCCTTCTCTGCCCCATGACTTTTATGAACAGGAGCGGGTTGTCAGTGAGTGCTTGTGCTGTTCACCATAAGGTAGAGACCCGGAATATCCTGGTAGTCCACGACGATTTGGACCTGGCAGTAGGCCGAATAAAGGTTGTAAGCGGTGGTGGCGCTGGCGGGCATAAAGGTGTGGAATCTGTAATATTTCATCTAGGCACAGACCAGGCTTCAAGGGTCAAGATCGGTATAGGCCGCCCTTTTTATGGAGAAAGTATAGAGGATTACGTCCTCGCTCCGTTCTACACGGATCAAATGGATATAATGCAAGTGGTTGCCCAAAAAGCAGCCTGTGCATGTGCGTTGTTTGTTTCAGAGGGGTTTGAGTCGGCAATGAATAAGATCAATTGCCTAAATTTAGCGAACAAGGAGGTAAAAAACTGATGCAGGAATTAACTGTTTATGCTCCCTTTCTGGGGCTTCTGAGCCTGGTTATCGCCTGGCTGATTTACGGGTACGTAAAAAAACAGCCAAACGGCTCGCCGTTAATGCAAGAACTTGAAGATGCTATCCACGAAGGTGCTATGGCATTTTTAAGGAAGGAGTATTCAATTCTCGTTATCTTTATAGTCGCTGTATTTATATTGCTCGGATTGGTCCTCGGTGAGTGGAGGACATCCATTGCCTTTGTAACCGGTACTTTCTGTTCGATGCTGGCCGGTTTCTCGGGTATGACTGCCGCGACCAGAGGTAATTCCAGGACTGCCGAGGCTGCAAACAAGTCAGGTCAAGCCAAGGCACTGAACGTATCCTATTTTTCAGGCTCGGTTATGGGTCTGGCGGTCGCTGGACTCGGCCTCCTTGGATTGGGTTTCTGGTTCTGGTATTATGGCGGTGATCCCGAGACAGCAAAGTATATCAACGGCTTTGCCATGGGCGCCAGCTCCATAGCACTGTTCGCGCGTGTCGGCGGAGGCATATATACCAAGGCCGCGGACGTTGGCGCAGACCTGGTGGGTAAGGTTGAAGCCGGTATTCCGGAAGACGACCCCAGAAATCCTGGTGTCATTGCCGATAATGTAGGTGACAATGTAGGTGACATTGCAGGTATGGGCGCGGATATCTTTGAGTCCTTTGTAGGCTCGGTTATCGCCACTATCGCAATAGGAGCCACTCTTACAATTACCCCGGAATTCCTGGCAGCGTTTCCAGCGCTTAAAGGTCTTGACGCAAAGAGCATAAAGCTTATGTACATGGCTATGCCGATCCTGGTAGTGATGGCAGGACTGCTCAGCTCTTTCGTAGGCGTATTTTCTATAAAGATTTTCCAGAAAGGAAATCCTGCCGGCGCATTGAGGTATACCACTTTTGTAGCTGCAGCAATTTTTGTAATCCTGACTGTTATTGTCACTAAATCTCTTGGGATGCCCATGGGCGCTTTTTGGGCAGTGTTTTCAGGGCTCATTTGCGGCATAGTTATTGGTCTCCTAGCCGAATATTATACCTCCGGGCCTCCGATTCGCCGAATAGCTGAACAGACTAAGACAGGTCCTGCAACGGTTATCATAGCTGGTCTGGCTGTAGGAATGCAATCCACTTACCTTCCGATTCTGGGTATATGTGTTGCTACCTTCATCGGGTATGCCACCGCAGGTATTTATGGAATCGGGCTCTCCGCTGTGGGTATGCTGGCGACTGTTGGCGCAACCATGACTGTGGACGCTTACGGCCCTATTGCTGATAACGCCGGCGGTATCTCAGAGATGGCAGGGCTGGGTCCTGAGACAAGAAAGATCACCGATGGTCTCGACGCCCTGGGCAACACCACAGCCGCAATAGGCAAAGGTTTCGCTATTGGTTCCGCGGCATTGACCGCGCTGGCTCTCTTTGTAGCCTTCACTCAGGCCGCTGGAGTTGAAGTCATAGATATCAGGAATCCTCTGGTGGTAATTGGCGCGTTTATCGGGGCTATGGTGCCTATGGTATGCGCGGCCCTCACAATGACGTCTGTGGGTAAAGCTGCCTTCAGTATTGTGGAGGAGATTCGGCGTCAGTTCAGAGAGATTCCAGGGCTTCTGGAAGGGAAAGAGGGCGCCAAGCCGGATCCGAAGACCTGTGTAAGTATAGCAACCGCCTCCGCTCTAAAGGAGATGGTGGCACCTGGCCTGGTCGCGGTCTTTACACCTGTGGCTGTAGGGTTTCTTCTGGGCAAGGAAACTCTGGGCGGCATGCTTCTGGGCGCTACTGTAATGGGCGCTTTTCTTGCCCTTTATATGGCTAATGGCGGCGGAGCATGGGATAACGCCAAGAAATACATTGAGGCAGGTAACCTGGGCGGCAAAGGCTCTGATAACCACAAAGCTGCTGTCGTGGGGGACACTGTGGGCGATCCGTTTAAAGACACCTCAGGTCCAGCTATGAACATCCTGATAAAGCTTATGT
Organism: uncultured Desulfobacteraceae bacterium; assembly: GCA_964627015.1. Lineage (GTDB taxonomy): Bacteria > Desulfobacterota > DSM-4660 > Desulfatiglandales > Desulfatiglandaceae > CAZVGY01. The sequence continues at coordinate 1,882 of CAZVGY010000069.1, read as the reverse complement.
CAGTGGTTTCCCTTGTCATAGCCCCGATCCTGCCCACCTTGGGATTTTTTGTGGCATGGATGTAAATAGGGTAATACAGAAAAAGACAGATTAAAAGACGGCGAGGCAAAGGGAAAGGGGGGCTAGTTCTCCCTCCCCTTTCGCCGGACTTCAAATTAGTTGCCCGTGAGCAGAGTGTTTGATGCGGGTAAATTGCTTTTCCCCTTAATAAATTTACATGGGGGGAACTGCACAAAAACAGATGGACATGACCAATAGGCTGAGGTTCCCGCAATTATTAGGCTTGTCATGTTTATGTGTTGGGGGGATAGATGTTTAATATAGGTGATTTGGCTGTTTATCCCGCTCACGGCGTAGGCGTGATAGAGAAGATAGAGAGCCAGGAGATTTCAGGCTGTCGACAGGATTTTTATGTCATGAGGATTCTTGATAATGACATGATTATAATGATCCCCACCAGTAATGTGAACAATGTCGGTCTGAGGGAAATTATCTGTCAGACGGAGGTGCCCAGGCTTTATTCCATTTTGAAAAAACGAAATGTATCCATTGACAATCAGACCTGGAATCGTCGCTATCGTGAGTATATGGATAAAATCAAGACCGGGTCCGTTTTTGAGGTCGCTGAGGTGTACAGGGATTTATTAATACTGAAACTGGATAAAGACCTGTCTTTCGGTGAAAGGAAGATGCTTGACACGGCCAGGAACCTTTTAGTAAAGGAGATTTCCCTGTCCCGGCAGATCGGTGAGGAACAAGTAGAAAAAGACCTGGATAAAATGTTTGCCTGAAATAATTTTTGCCTTAACGTGGATGATCAATCAGATAGAACGTTCCTGTTTGTGGTTCCAGAAGGCGGCAAGGAGGAACGACTCGACCTTCTTTTGTGTTCCCGGTCGACCGGCCTGTCTAGATCGAGGATACAGACTCTTATCAGAGACGGGAACGTAAAGGTTAATACCCTACCTTCAAAGCCTAGCCATAAAGTAAAGCCCGGAGATGAGGTGCGCATTGTTATTCCGGGTATTATTCCCCAGGCACTCGAACCTGAGGAGATAGAATTTCAGGTCCTTTACGAGGATCCTTCAATAATCGTCTTGAATAAACCCCCCGGCCTGGTAGTCCATCCAGCTCCAGGACATAACAGAGGCACTCTGGTACACGGCCTGCTCCATCACTGCGAAGATCTTTCGGGTATAGGCGGTGTATCAAGGCCGGGGATAGTCCACAGACTCGATAAGGATACATCGGGTCTGATGGTTGTGGCTAAGAATGATAAGGCCCATTTATCCCTCTCCGGTCAGTTCAAACGCGGAGAGGTGAAAAAGACTTATATTGCGCTGGTCCACGGCAGAATCGAAGGCCGAAAGGGAGAAATTGATCTACCTATAGGGCGGCATCCTAAAAAGCGAAAAGAAATGTCTATCGCAGTCACAGGCGGCAGACGGGCTTTGACCTTGTGGCGGAAAATAGATGAGCTTGAAAGCGGATTTTCACTCTTAGAAGTTTTCATAAAGACCGGGCGAACTCACCAGATCAGAGTTCATTTTTCTCATTTAGGTCATCCCGTAGTCGGGGATCCTGTTTACGGGTACGGCAGCAGATGGTGGAAGAAGCTGGCCGGTACCGCAAACGGTGCGCCCGTAACGGTCAGGCGACAGATGCTCCATTCACAAAGATTAGGTTTTATCCATCCTGTTAAAGGTAGTTACCTGGAATTCGAAGCCCCCATTCCAGATGATATGCATTTCGCCATGACAGCACTCAGGGGTTTGAATCCAGTAAGCAAGGAAAATAAAGGGCTTGACATAAACAAAAAAGACAATATATTAAAAAAGGGTCTTGACTAGAACAGGGGGTTTTCCCTGAACATTTTTAGTAA
>CAZVGY010000068.1:0-21852 GCA_964627015.1 uncultured Desulfobacteraceae bacterium | reverse complement strand
AAAGCGCCCTTTTTTATACCCAGTTAGAATTTACACAAACAATTTTACACCGCCACGATATCAATAAATCTCAATACAAGGTCGGGACAAGGATTTCTCAGGAGTAAAAATAATGGAAGCCAAAATACTTGTCGTTGACGATGAAAAAAGCATTCGCGATCTGCTCGGCAATTTCCTTACTAAAATCGGCTATAACGCTGATACGGTTGACAGCATGAGATCCGCACTGGCTCGGCTTAAACAAACCTGCTATGACATTATAATAACTGATAAAAACATGCCAGGCACCGGCGGCAGCCAGGAAGGGGGGATGATACTCCTGCAGCATGTAAAGAAGTACGCTCCTTTAACCGAAGTTATCATTATGACGGGCTACGCGAGCATTGAGACCGCCACAGAGGCCATAAAAATGGGGGCCTTTGACTATATAACAAAGCCGTTTTCGCTAGAGGACCTAAATGAGAAGATAAACAGGATACTGGAATATAAGCGTTTTATAAACTCGGAGAACGCTCTGCAGACTTACAGACTTCTTCACGCAGAGCTGTTAAGTATGCTTGAAAACAGGGATGACCTGCCGGAAGAAAAACTCCATGAAATGCTGAAGGCATTGGGTGCCAGAATAGATCAGGTATTCGGCTCACAGAAAGAATTTGAAAAAATTATAATTCTACAGAAAGAGGCTCTCGAAAATATCGCTGGTTATGCAGAGCACCTGAAAGAAGGGATACCAAAAACAGATCCCTCTTACGGGATTATCGAAAAAATTTCGGATGAAGCACTCAGACACTTATAAAATAAAAAGTTTAGAGCAGGTATCTTATTCTATAACGTGAATATTTTTCTTCCTGCACATTTCCTTAAAGACCTTTGGCCACACGCTGACACTCACCTCACCAAGATGGGCCTTCTTGAGCAGGAGCATGAATGTACGAGATTGACCTATGCCTCCGCCGATACTGAGTGGAATCTCACTGTTAATCAGGGCTCGGTGGTAAGGCATCTCGAGCATGTCTAATTGCCCGGTGATCTCCAACTGCTTCTTAAGAGTTTCCGCATTGACCCGTATCCCCATGGATGTCAGTTCATGGCGACGTTCTGTTACAGAATTCCAGACTAAGATATCACCGTTAAGTCCATGCATTGGCCTTCCATCCTCGGATACGGTCTCTGTGACCCAATCGTCATAATCCGCAGCCCTCATTTCATGGGGATACCCATCCTTCAGGGTCCACCCTATTCCGTAAATGAATACGGCCGGATGCACCTTAACAATCTCGGTCTCACGCTGTTTTCGAGGCAGATGTGGATATCTGTCGAGCAGGTCTTCGGCATGTATAAAGACTATATCCTCCGGCAAATCCGAATACCTTTCGGTTTGAAGCTTTGGGTAAAGCCTTTGGACGTATTTCTCAGCGCCTTTAAGGACCTTCCATATATTTTTAACTACGGTTTTAAGATACATAAGATTACGTTCTTGTTCTGTTATAGCCAACTCCCAGTCCCACTGGTCCACATAAGCGCTGTGATCATGGTCCAGAAAATAATCCTTTCTTACCGCACGCATATCAGTAAGGATTCCCTCTCCGGCTTTCATGCCGAATTGTTTTAATGCAATGCGTTTCCACTTAGTAGCTGCTTGTACTACCTGTGCTTCGATTGGATTCTTGTCATAGTCATTTGAAATATGTAATCGGACGGGAGTACGCGATCCGTCACGGTCGAGGTAATCGTTAACACCGCTTTGCTCATCCACAATAAGGGGCACCGTAACCCTTATCAGGTTCAGCTCTTTACACAGGTTGTCCTCTATATAATCTTTGACCGCAAATACGGCCTCCTGTGTTTCCTTTGGTGTAAGTAAAGAATTATAATTGTTAGGCAGAATTTTATCCACCTCACCATAGTCTCCGATACCAGGTCCGGCTAAATCCGCTCTTTTTTCTCCTGACATATTTTCACCTTAATTCTAATCGAATTCGAAATTCCTGTGCGTGAACGGAATCAAATATTCGCGCTTATACTAAAAGTGTTATAAAAGGGTCAATTAAAATAGTACTGTTTAAAAAAAGAAACATACATGAAGTTCTTTATTTTCCTGGCAATTAATCATATTGGTTTTTTAACTCGTCAAAAACACAGACTCTTTAAAAACTTCATTTAATACACTTGATTCAACCCCGTATTGTGTGTTTATCTATCTATAAGGACTGACAAAAAACCTCACTTTTTGTTAAAACACAGTGGGAAGTCATAATCTGTAAAAATCTTATTTCTTCGAGCAGCTAACTTTCTGTTCATGCAAACTGGTTTAAGCCAATTTCAATGGTAGTATTTTTTTTTGCTGTGAGAATCTTTAACCGACGAAGCAATGCCAGCAATGAAATTTAGAAGAAGTCCAATAGGCCTGGCTCTCGGAGGAGGTGGGGCGAGGGGGCTCGCTCATATAGGCGTCCTCAAAGTGTTTGAAGAAAAAGCAATCCCTGTTAATATTATTGCAGGAACAAGCATAGGGGCTCTCGTAGGCGGAGCCTATGCGAGCGGTTCCACCCCTGATGAAATTGAAAAAAAGACCGAAGACTTTTTGAGCAGCCCGGATTTTCAATCATCGGCTATTAAGGCCTTTGAAGATGCACAGAAAAAGGGAGACTTCAGGCTGGTACAAAAAATACAAGTTTTTATTCGGAACCGTCTCTACCTCTTCCAGGCAATATTTAAACCAGGTATCCTTCCAGGCGAAGACCTGCAATCGATGATAGAACATTTTATACCTGACATTGATGTCGAGGAAACTAGAATCCCCTTTAGGCCTGTTGCTACAGACCTGGTTACAGGAAAGGAGATAATCTTTACGAGTGGATCTCTGCGTCAGGCCGTTACAGCGAGCTGTGCCGTCCCTGGAGCTGTAGCGCCCCTGAAGGAAGGTGAAATGATCCTATCAGACGGAGGTATAATATGCTCTATCCCTACTTCGGTGTTGAAAGAGGAGGGGGCGGGTATAGTATTGGCAGTCGCCGTAGACAGACAAATGTGTGAAGAGCACGACTTTAGTTCTGCCATGAAAATCTATTACCGCGTCAGCGATATCATGTCGAACCGACTCAAGAGCTACGAACTTATGGATGCTGATGTAGTTATACTTCCTCGTGTCGGGACATTGCACTGGTCGGAATTTTCTCAGGCAAGAGATCTGGTGGCAGCAGGAGAAACGGCAGCCAGGGAAAAATTGAATGAAATTTTCAGTGTCTTGCCATTGGGGGAAAAGTGGGTTAGATTAAAAAATATCATTAATTTACAAAAAAAATGGGCTTTTCTGAAACGTGGCTCAACAGAATAAAGATTCAACGTATTTTTTCCCTTCGGGAAATTCGAGAATACCGCAACCACTTATTCTTAGAAGACTTAAACGCTATAATTGGATTTTCAAATTTGAAAAACTCAGTCTGAAACCCCCCTTTATTTTGGCAAAAGGATGAGCCCTTTTAAATTAGCAATCAGGTCCTTAACAACCCGCTTTTTTTTGAGCCCTCCCAAGGCTTTATCCCAGACATATAAAAAATGATATGGCTGAGGGAAAGAATTTTTTGTTTATGAACGAGCAAAGGATGGTGACATTGATACTTCTGGCTCTCTTAACCGCCGGCACGGCTGGCCTAATTACTGTATATCTGTTTTCAAACAGCTCTAAGCAACCAGAACCGGCCCCTTTAGCATCGCTTCAACAAAAACTAAGCGTGTCCCGAAAAATCCAGACGGTAAAGGCACCAAACCCTGATCCAGCGTCCCCCGATGAGCTACAAAAGACCATTGAGACTCTTTCTGGACAGTCCGAGGAAAAGCAAACTTCCGCTCTTTCCCGGGAAGTTGCTACAGAGAAGCCTGGAGCCCCCCATACGATCAAAGGCAAACCCCGACCCGCTCCGAAAGTGACTGCCCTAACTAAAGAAAATTTAGATGTTGATCCTGCAAAGAGCACTTCATCTGCTACGCCCTATACAGACATTCTCCATGAACCGATTGAAGAGACCTCAAAAGCCAACGGCACATTTTACTCCGCACAGCTGGTCAACCAAGGCAAAATTACAGGATCACGCGGATCAGAGGGGGATTTAGCAGATTATTTCAAGGTTAAGGTAGAGAGCGATTTTATGGACCTGAATATCATAGGCTCAGATGGACAAGCCAGTCATAAGTTTTTGCTTAACGTTTTCGATTCCAACCTTCGCTCCGTCAGGGCAAATAAAGGAGAAACCGTTTCCGATATAAGGGTTTCGGTTGAGCGGGGAAAAACTTATTACATAAAAGTTGATCTGAGCCAGGCACCTGTCAAATATCCCACTTATACGCTCAATATCCGTTTCTCTCCTTGATGAACAGCCGAAAATAGTCTGTTGCCAGTTTCAGCTTAAAGAAAGTAAATCAATAGATACAAAGGATTTTAAAGTGATAAATATAGTTAAAAAATTCTTCAGCAAAGATACTGATAAAAATCTCCGCATCCACGGTGAAGAAGGAAATCACGACATTACTGTAGCAACATGTGCACTCCTGCTGGAGGTATCCCAAATAGACGGTGAATTCAGCGAGCAGGAGAGAGAACATATACTAGCCATCCTTAAAAAAAATTTCGGACTTACCGAAGAATTTGCCGGGGCACTGATGGAAACCTCTGCAAAAGAGCTGGAAGGAAGCGTAGATTTATGGAAATTCACTAATCTTATAAACAAAAATTACTCCCGCGAAGAAAAACTAGAGATTATTGAAACTGTATGGCGAATAGCCTATACAGATGGAAGGCTTGATAAACATGAGGATTATTTTATGCACAAGCTGGCCAACCTTCTCCACCTGGAACACCGGCACTTAATTGAGGCAAAACTTAGAGCCAAGAGTGAGGCCTATAAACCTCTTCGGGGATAGAGGCCATAAACCTTATTAAGTTTAGAATCTTGAGAGTATAAAGGAATGGTCATGATACATGACAAGCTTAGAATTATTCTGTTGTTCTTACTTTTTCCAGGGCTTTTTTTATGGAACGTCTCCTGCGCCGTCAATCCAGTGAGCGGGGATCGCCAGCTTATGCTGTTGAGTGAGGACCAGGAAAAAGAACTCGGCCGCCAGACAGATGCCCAGGTAATCAGTGAATATGGAAAATATGAAGATCCCCGGCTCAACACCTACTTAAACGACATCTGCCGAGAACTGGGCAAACTTTCTCACCGGCCCGGTTTAGACTATAAAATTAAAGTTCTTGATTCACCCGTTGTAAACGCCTTTGCCGTTCCAGGCGGATATATTTATTTTACCCGTGGTATACTGGCTTACCTGAATAGTGAGGCCCAATTGGCAGGCATACTGGGGCATGAACTGGGTCATATTACCGCGAGACATTCAGCTGAGCAATACACCAAGGCCCAGTTCGCCCAGATAGGATTGGGAATCGGCATGCTCCTCTCGGAAACATTTCGCAACTACAGTAGCTTCGCCCACTTAGGTTTAAATATGTTATTTCTCCGGTTCAGCAGGGACAATGAGAGACAGGCAGATAACCTGGGGGTAGAATACTCCTCTAAGGCCGGTTATAACTCTCAGGAGATGGCGCATTTCTTTGAAACCCTTGAAAAATTGAACCCGAGTTCAGACAGGAGCGGGCTACCGGCCTGGTTCTCCACCCATCCCAACCCGGAAGACCGCGTGGTTGCAGTCAAGCAGAAGACAGCTGACTGGCAGGAAAAATTGGGACTTTTCAATGCTAAAACAAACCGGGAAACCTACCTGAAAAAAATCGATGGACTGGTCTTTGGAGAAGACCCAAGGGAGGGCTATTTCGAAAACGATGTATTCTATCACCCCAAACTCCTTTTTCAGTTTCCGGTGCCCACGGGTTGGGATTTACAGAACACCCGCAGTGAAGTTCGCATGACAAGTAAAAAGAAAGACGCCGCCATTGTGTTCTCGATAGCTCAACAAAAAACTCCTGCAGAAGCGCTCAGGACCTTTGCCGAAAAATCCAGGGCGACCACAATTGCATCAGGCAGGGATAATGTGAATGGTTTTGAAGCACAATATCTGGTGTCTCAAATCATTTCAGACCAGGGAAGGCTTGGCATAATGTCATATTTCATCCTAAAAGAAAATAAGGTCTACGTCTTTCATGGGTACACAGCCCTTGCCCAATACCAGGCATATCAGGCACTGTTCAGAGATATAATGACCCGTTTTCAGAGACCCGGAGTTCCGGAAAAGCTAAGGGAAAAGCCTGACAGGATACGCATATACTCCGCGCCCATGTCCGGGCCTCTAGAAATTGTACTGAAGACCCTTAAAGTTCCCGAAAAAGATCTTAAGCAAATCGCCGTACTGAATGGAATGGACTTGACTGAATCGGTTCCAAAGGGCACTCTCCTGAAGCTGGTGAAGGGTCCTTAATACCACCCGGGGACTGAGTCAGAAAGATAAGAGGCCCTGATACCCCGGCTTATTAGGTTGTGTATTAAAGGGCTTTTTGTTAAAAAACAGGCTCGCTAAAAAATACATCGAGACGTCGTTTATTGCGCAATATGGTGTGGAGGTTGACCTGAGACATAAGCGGTGCTAAAGTGCTTCGGATTGGGGATTTAAAACTTTCTTCAGCCTCCCCTGTAGGTCCAATTGATGTGCCTAATTTTCTTAACTAAAATTAAACCTTAGGAGGTCCTGCGTATCATGGAATTTAAGGATATGGTGGTCATTGTAACTGGATCCGGTCGTGGTATCGGCCAATCGATTGCTTTAAAATTCGGAGAACAAAAAGCAAAGGTAGCTGTAGTAGACAGGAAAGAGGACCGGGCCCGGGAGACAGTTCAAATGATTGAAAAGCAAGGAGGCAAAGCCTTGGCTCTTGGAACAGATGTAACCGATTTTTCCCAGGTACAGGAAATGGTTACAAAGACTTCCGAAAAATTGGGAACAATCGACATCCTGGTCAATAATGCCGGGTGGTCAGTTCTCCGCCCTTTCATGGACGTTCCCATGGACCTATGGGACCCTATTATTGATATCAACCTAAAGGGATGTCTTTACAGCTGTCGAGCGGTAAGCGAGACGATGATCAAAAACAAGCACGGAAAAATCATAAATGTGGCATCGGATGCGGGAAGAGTCGGGTCTCCCCTTGAAGCTATTTATGCAGCCGCAAAGGGTGGGGTAATAGCCTTTACAAAGTCTCTTGCAGGCGCTCTAGCCCCCTGGAATATAAATGTGAACTGCGTATGCCCTGGACCAACCGATACTCCTATGGTCAGGAAGGGCATAGAGTTGAATGAACTCATAGCCACAGAAATGGAAAAAAGAAAACAGGAAATACCACTGAAAAGGTATGCCCAACCTGATGAAATCGCAGATGCAGTACTTTTCTTTGCCTCTAAAGAATCCAAATATATTACCGGTCAGGTACTAAGCGTAAGCGGCGGTGCTACAATGGTAGGCTGAGTGTCGGGCTGAGCGGAATAATCTTGTGATCTTACAACAAGCTTCGAGAGGTACGAGGAGGTATTCAAATCTTGGAATTTAAGGACAAGGTAGTCATAGTTACAGGTGCAGGACGCGGTATCGGGCTCGCAATTGCCTTAAAATTTGCGGAAGAGGGAGCAAAATTGGTTATAGCCGACCGCAATGAAAAAAGGGCAAAAGAGGCTTCAGCTTCGGTGGAAAAAGCTGGAGTGAAGACTCTGGCGCTTGGAACCGACGTAACAAAATACGACCAGGTTAAGCAAATGGCCGAGAGAACTGTAGAAACCTTCGGCAAAATAGACATTCTGGTCAATAACGCGGGATGGGCTATACAGAAGCCCTTTTTTGAGAATCCTATAGAAGTATGGGATGACCTTATAGATGTCAATTTAAAGGGATGCCTCTATTGCTGCCGTGCGGTAGGTGAGCATATGATAAAAAGAGGAGAAGGTAAAATAGTCAATATCGCATCTGATGCGGGAAGGATGGGTTCTCCACATGAGGCGGTGTACGCTATAGCCAAAGGAGGTGTCATTACTCTGAACAAATCCATGGCAAAAATATTCGCCCCCTATAATATAAATGTAAATGCGGTATCTCCAGGCATGGTGGCAACCCCTCTTGTAACACAAGCGATTGAAATGAATGAGAGAATAGCAAAAGAAATGCAGAGGCGTATGGATGAAGCGCCCTTTAAACGCTGGGCCGAACCTGAAGAAATCGCCGATGCGGTGTTGTTCTTCTCTTCTGATGCCTCCAGATACATAACCGGTCAGGTACTTAGTGTAAACGGTGGTGTGTTAATGGTGGATTGAGCCATTCATTACATCTAAACGACCGGTGAATTCATATGATTCAAGATGAATATGAAAAATACCAGCGCCTTTTTTTGGTATCAAAAAAACGGAATCAGCTAATTAGTGAAATATAAATGCTGTAAGCCCGTGCTGGAGCGAATCGTAGACCGGCTTCCAGGCCTTTGGAAAATTCATGCGAAATAATCAAAAAGATCATTAGATCAGGAGGATTCGTTATATGGAAAAATGGAAGGAGTATGGCAGGCAGATCGAAAAATTTGTGCGTCCAAACACATACCCTCTGGGCTTAAAAGTTATAAAAGATAAGAAGGATTTTCCACCAAAAACCCAATTCCCAGCCGGCCTGGGCATAAAGATAGCCTTTTGCCAGGCCAACACGCTGGCTCGTATACATGGCTGGACAATGGGTGTAATGCCTGAAGATATTATTTGCTGGCCTGTTCACATGGGCTTTGGTTGGAAGGAAGTTGACCGTGATGCCCAGGCAAAATTCTTCTATGACATGGGATATGTTGCCGACGAAAAAGCACTAAATGAGAGGCTCAGGCTGCTTAATGAGGCAAAAGAAACCAGCCATCGTCTCAACCTTGACAACCCCCAGACAGGATTCTGTATCTTTCCTCTGGCAAGAACAGAGATTGAACCTGATCTCATTTTTGTCTATGGAAATCCGGCCCAGATTATGCGTCTTGTTCAGGGTTACATTTATCACACAGGAAAGCCGGTTACATCTTCTTCCCTTGCCTCAGGCGCTTGTGTTCAGACTGTAGTTGACACGCTGGATAAACAAGAGCCTTTCATGGTCCTCTCCGGTAATGGTGAAAGAGTTTTTGCAATGACCCAGGATAGTGAAATGATGTTTGCCTGTCCAGCGGATAAACTCGGGATGATCGTAGAGGGAATGGAGGTTTTTCACAAACATGGGCAAAGATATCCTGTGCCGGTTTATCAGTTTTACACCCCGCAGTTCCTGGGGCCCTTCCTGGAACTGGGCAAGGCATTGAAATAAAAACAGAAGAGCTTCGTCAATATTGGCAATATAGAATTGGGAGATCTAAAAATGAGCGAGCTGTTATTTAAAAAAGAGACACTGGAAAACCTTCACAGGCCTACGCTTGACCAGATTCTGGAAGAGTTGGACAAAGGCAATGTGGAAGGAGCCAAAAAGTTGTGCCAGGCCATGAAATACGAATGGCTTCCCCTGCATGACATGTTTGCAGAGGCATCAGCAGCAACCGCTGCCTTCATAGTGGATAAACTCGGAGAAGAGGCCCTCTATGATATGAACCGCTTTGTAATGGAAAAAAGCTGGCGCCGGAATGTAGAAATGATGGCTAAAGTGGATCCCAGAAAAATCGTTCTTAACACAATCAACATATGGAAGGCTCACAGCTGCAGCGGCGTCGGGACAACGCCAGGAAAGTTTACTGTGCAGGAGGATGATGAAAAATTCACCTTCACCATGGACCCCTGCGGGAGTGCAGGAAGAATGTGGAGAAACGGGTTTTTCGGACCCCCCAAAAATTATGGAGTGACCAGTAAGGCCTATCCCTGGTCCTTTAATATTAAAGGCCTGCCCTATTACTGCGTGCATTGTTCCTTGATGAATGAACTACTGCCCATAGAGTGGGTGGGATATCCGGTGAGCCCGATGGACCCGCCTAAAAAGGCGGAAGACCCATGTGTCATGTACTATTACAAGGACCCCAAACAGATCCCTGAAAGATATTGGGAACGCTATGGCCTGAAAAAGTCTGATTATCTTACCTCGGACTAGGCCGGACCCTAAAGCGAATAGATCGGGGCAATAAGAAAAGGAGATTAAAATGGAATATTACGGCTTCGCCGGAAAGGTGCTGTATGTCGACCTGACCAGTGGCGAAATACGAAAAGAACCACTCGATCCGGCTCTCATAAAAAAATTTATCGGTGGATGGGGAATCGGCTGGCATCTTATGGCCAGCAATCTGAAGCCAGGAACTCATCCCTTGTCGCCCGGCAACCCGATAGTGATCAATACGGGCGTCTTCAATGGCACCCCTATTCCCTTGAGCGGCAAGTTTCAACTGGTAACAAAGATGTCTAACCCGGCTACCCAGGATATGAATAAATACACCGTGGCCGCAGGCTCCTCCGGCAGCAAGAGATTCGCCAAGATGCTCAAGCATGCGGGATATGATCATGTGGTCATTACAGGAAAAGCTGAGTCGCCGGTTTATCTGAAAATCATTGATGATGACGTGGAAATCTGCCCCGCCGATGACCTCTGGGGTAAAAAAGATATTTATGAAACCTCAGATGAACTGAGTAATAGACACAAGGGGTGCGGAGTAATAGCCATTGGAAAAGCCGGAGAAAACCTGGTCAACCCCTCACTGATTATCACAGATAAAAGAAATACCCTTGCCCGCTATGGAGGGGCAACCAATATGGGTTACAAAAACCTGAAGGCGGTGGTAACCAAGGGCTCAGGGAAAATAAAAATGGCAGACAGAAACAAAGTGCTTGAAATGGTGAAGAAGGACATGGCAAAAATCACCAAGCTGCCCGACATGCTTGAAATGCAGGCAAACACGAGTTGGGGCTTATCCAAGGCATGGCGTGAGCATTATCCTCCTGAATGCTATTTCAACACCCTCGTGGGGAAGTACGGATGTTCCTCCTGCCCCATAGGCTGCAGGACCGTTCACGAAGTCAAGGATGGCGAGTTTGCCGGTACAATCATGCAAACCTCCCAGTTTATGCTGGCCCCGATATATGGAAGACGCCTGGAATTAACTGATTACCGGGAATCACTCAAACTAATGGACGTCTGCAACCGTCTGGGGATATGCTTTACTACAGCGGCCGCGATGGTAAAATTTCTCACACGGCTTTATGAGCGTGGCGAAATCGACGAGTCAAAAACCGGTGGTATGAAACTGAAAATGGGCGATGTCCATTCCTATATCAGACTGGTCGAGATGATGGCAGATAGAGAAGGCATCGGTGACGCCATGGCGGAAGGTTGGTTCGCCCTTTCCAGGGAGGTTGGAGTAAACGCCTGGGAAGATCCTGACGGGGATGGAATTACCAAGGGTACATCCTGCCTGTTTGACGGCAGAATGACTCCGCTCGACGGGACGAGGTTTGAAAACGTGGTGAACCCCAGGGGCGGTCATCATCTGCATCCCAATACTTATCTTCCGATGCAGAACATCGAACAAACTGTAAAGGACTATAAACGGCATGGGACTCCACCGAAAACCATGGAGAGCGCTTTCGGTGAAACAAATTTCGATGTGGCCAAACTGCACCCCCACCTTGAAGACTGGGAGGCCATAGAATTTTCACTCGGAGTCTGCTGTACACTAAGCATATTCGGTATCAATAACATATATAATCTCACCGAATACTATAATGCCTTGACCGGGGCTGATATCATCCCCGAAGAAATGAAAAGGGCTGCGGAAAGGGCCTGGAATCTTTATAAAATGCTTAATGTTCGAGAAGGCTTTGATCGAGAGGACGATATTGTTCCGGAACTCTGGCGTCAGACAGTTGTGAACCCCATTAAAACACGGGGAGGTGAAATCCGTATGAGAGATTACTTCGGCAATCCCCTCAGTCTGGATGACCTTCAGGCTATGAAAGATGAATATTATGAAGAAAGAGGTTGGGATATAGAAACAGGCATCCCGAAACTCGAAAAAATAAAAGAGCTCGAGCTTGACGGATATTTCAAGGAAAACGGAGACACCCCAAGTTAAAGTATAAGAACGGAAAAGCAAAAATGGGGCATGAAGACTGTCCATTTTGCGGTGACAGAAAAAATTCTCGGGTAATAGCCACATATGGCACTGTGGCAGCCATAAGTGATAAATATCCTGTATCCAAATACCATACGCTTGTTATTCCATTGCGACACACACGGGATTTTTTCACTATGACTGCCCAGGAAAAAAAAGATGCTGAGGAACTGCTCACAATCCTGAGAAGAAGGATAATAGAACAGGATACTTCTGTTACCGGCTTTAATATTGGAACTAATTGCGGCCTTTCTGCGGGTCAGTCATTGATGCACGCGCATATTCATATTATCCCCAGGAGAGATGGGGACACGCCTTATCCAAAGGGAGGGGTCAGAGGGGTAATACCCGAAAAGATGTCCTACTAAACGGGTGTACCATGGCAAGTGGCAACGGCCTCTTCATGAGATTCTGAGAAGGATACCTTCTTAATCGCTCTTATGCGTTCAAGTACCGGAGGATGGCTAAAGCTAAGGAATACCTTTAGCGGATGAGGAGTGAGATTCGAAAGGTTTTCGACGCTGAGTTTCTTGAGCGCCGAAATCATAGAAGCTGGTCTACGATAAGTCAATACTGAATAAGCGTCCGCGTCATATTCATGTTTGCGGGACAGTATATTGCCCAAAACCGACAGAGACATCTCAATGGGAGCATATAGAAATCCAAAAAACAACAAGCTCGCATAGATAGAGGTCTGTTCCATCTTGAAGGCAGCGAAAAGATCTTTGTTGTTAATAAAAAGGGAAAGAATGAAAAACATCAGGCCGCTTGTAAGCACTGAGATAAAAAAGCTCTTGAGTACGTGCCCTTCCTTGTAATGCCCCATCTCATGAGCTAGAATAGATACCAGTTCATCCACAGTATGCCTCTCAACCAGAGTATCGAAAAGGACTATTCTTCGAAATCTGCCTATGCCGGTGAAAAAGGCATTGGACTTCGTAGAGCGCTTTGAGCCATCCATGGTAAACACGCCTTTTATCTTGAAACCCTGTTTCTTCGCATAATCCTCAATTGCTTTACGTAATTCACCATCTTCCAGAGGGACAAACTTATTGAACATCGGCATTATCAGCACCGGCGCGACAAACATAATCAGCAATTGGAAGAAAGTTACGGCTATCCAGCAATAGAACCAGGCCAGTGACCCGGCTTTTTCAAAAAACCATAAGACGGCATATAAAGTTAGTCCCCCTATGAGCAACGCCAAGAGCCAGGTCTTCAGTATGTCAAGCACAAATGTACCTGGAGTCGTCTTATTGAAGCCATACTTCTCTTCTATGATGAAAGTATCATATATCGAAAATGGTATCATGAGCAGGTGAGAGGCAAAAATTAGCGTGCCTATAAAAACCAGGCCCGTGGCGATTGAACCCAGGCCGAAGCTACGAGCAAATTGATCTACGATATTGAAGCCTCCCAGGAGAATGAATATAATGGTTAAAGGTGTAATTATGCTATCTCTAATTATTCCCAGGCGAGTGTTTTCCTTCAAGTACTCCTGTGACCGTTTGTACTCGGATTCATCGTAGTACCCTTCAAACTCTCCAGGCAGGCCTGTATTCGCATGCCTGATATTCAAAGTATCGACTACAAGGTCAAGAAAATAGGCACCCACTAAAATTCCTAAAATCAATACCAAAAAAAAATTCATCCCGCCTCCGTGTCAGCTATCACGTGTGATATGCCTAACTAATAAATTACTCTCTGCTTGGACTCACCCCGATATAACTCCTGAACTCAAAAGGTTTTCCATATATGTCATTTTTGCTTGAATATCAACAGCAAATACGCCTGCACAAAAGCAGGATTTCTAAAATAAACATTTCCTGTTGAAACCCGGGGGCAGTCGATGAGATAGGATTCATTCATTATCTGATCCGGACTCGATTCCCAATCAAGATTCATTAAGCACATCGATATTTGTATTCCTTAAGGCTACATGGTATACAAAACCATAATAAAATTACAGCCAGCGGAACTAAGGTCCTGAAAACATAATGGGGCAATAGTCTTCTCTCTGTGGTGACTTTAAAAAAAAGGAGGCGACTTTATGGATATATTTGGTTTGCTTGGGAACATTGTCGGCCCTGATAATGTCTCTAACACTGAAGAGGAAATCTTTTTCTATTCCCGGGACTCAGGGGCCCAGCTCCCTGGAAACGTTGATTATGTCGTCCTGCCGAAGACGGTTGAACAGGTTAGAGACATTCTTGTACTCGCAAACGAAAAAGATATACCGGTCACTCCAATGGGAGGAGGATTTACTCTCTCTGCCCTGGTCATCCCCAACAGGGGAGGAATAGTCATGGATATGAAAAGAATGGACAACATAGTCGAGATTAACGAGATCAACAGGTATGCCCTTGTTGAAGCCGGGGTCTCCCAGGCGGCTTTGAGAGCCTATTTGAAAAAAAACCATCCTCGATTACAGCACTCAACTCCTGAGGCCCCTCCGATGGTGACCGTCGTAGGAAACGCACTTATACAGGGGCACGGTCATATCTCACCAAGATACGGCGTAAACTCGGATATGATTAATGGAATGGAGGTTGTGCTTCCAACCGGCGAGATCTGCAGGATAGGTTCAGGCTCCGTCAGTCCCTACTGGTTTACAAGGGGTCCCCTTCCCGATCTTCCCGGACTTTTTATCGGATGGTTCGGGACTACCGGAGTCGTCACCAAGCTATCTCTTAAGCTTTACCCTAAGCCGATCTACAGGGATGTAATAGCTTTTTCAACAGATGATGTAGAGTCGATACCTGATGCAATTTTTGAAATCACCCAGCTTGATATGTTGGAGGACTTTTTTCTAATAATGCAGGAAAAACCGGACTGGATGAATCATGTCATATTCATCATAGTCGTATCAGGCAATTTTGAAGAAGAACTCCACCTAAAAAAAAGATCTTTTAAAGCGATGTTTAAAAAATTCAAAGGGGGGGGTAAAGTGGAGTACATTGATGATCTGTCCCCGGCCCTCAGAAAGCGGTTTATGGACGTTCCCCCTCTGGCCGCACTTGCCGCTGATTTCAGAAAAGGAGGGGGTTTTGAATATACAGGCGCCATACTCCCAATAGATAAAGTGCCTGCGGCATGGAAAAAAGGAATTGAGATTTCTCATAAGTACGGAATGGTATGTTCTTATGTTCACCAGGTCCTTACATGCCATAGCATCATGTTCGGTTTTAATTATTCCTTTAACCGGGCCGACCCTGTAGATATAGAAAATACAAGAAAAGCCATAGAAGAATCTAACAGGGTTACACTGGAGCTAGGGGGAATGGTGTGGAAAGGCGAAGTCGGGGCACAAAGGCTCATGATGCGGAAAATGGATCCCAACACCGTCGAACTCATACAAAAGGTCAAAAAAACTCTGGATCCGAACGGAATAATGAATCCTGGGAACTGGGAGCCCTGACCCCTCAATAAATATGAGCGTAAATTACCCTGGGAATATTAAGTTCACTTATTACCCATGAGGTAGAATTAATGGATGCTGGACAGGGTCTTCCAGGCATGACAGCATGAAATACAATGACAGAAAAACCAGTTAAGGCCTGTGAATCCCTTTAAAAAAACCATATGTCATTAAAATTCATAGGAGTATGGTTTTCGAATGAATTCGCCAGGAGGTAAATCATGCAGAGCAGGGGTAAATACGATCTAAAAGACGTCAAGCTGCCGCGACTTTCGGGCACAGTACTCCGACTATTCACAAATCTGATCGAAACACCCCTCATCAGGTCTCCTGTTATCAATAGACTGCTTAACGAAGCCGGTATTACAAAATTAAGAAAGCTTATAATAGAGGAGGCTCCCACGCCCCGTCCAAATTCACCCTCACCCCTGTACTCCTTCGAGTCCTTGCCTTCCAAAAAGAATCACGCTCTCATTGCCGAACTCCTGGATTCAACTACTGAAAAACAGAGAAATATTCCCTTTACAACTGTCATGGACTACCAGAAAGCATATAGCTCGGGGCAAATCAGTCCTGAAGAAGTGGCTGTCAGGTTATTGGAATCCATTGCTGACAGTGACACAGGCCCTACCCCTTTAAGGGCCTTCATCTCATGCAAGCGTGAGGATGTCCTGGATCAGGCCATGGCGTCAGCAAATCGTATCCGCGAAGGGAAGCCTCTCAGTGTACTTGAAGGCGTTCCAGTAGCAATCAAGGATGAAATAGACCAGACACCCTATGGAACCACATTAGGCACCAGTTTTCTTGGGAAGAAACCGCCTTCTCATGACGCCACAGTGGTAGCCCGAATGCGCGCAGCCGGAGCATTACTTATTGGTAAGACCGGCATGCACGAAATCGGCATCGGCGTTACCGGCCTCAATCCCCACCATGGAACCACTCGTAACCCATATAACCTTGACCACTATACAGGAGGCAGCTCGAGTGGATCGGCCGCTGCTGTCGCCGCTGGTTTCTGCCCGATAGCTTTAGGAGCTGATGGAGGCGGCTCCATACGCATTCCGGCAGCCCTTTGCGGTATAATTGGGCTCAAGGCAACTTATGGGAGAATAAGCGTATACGGTGCGGCTCCCTTGGACTGGAGTGTAGGGCACTTAGGTCCTCTTGCAGCTGGAGCTGTAGACCTCGCAATAGCTTATTCTACAATTGCGGGCCCCGACCCTAAGGATCCCCTATCTTTCCATCAGCCTCCAGTAAGTTTAGAAAGATTTCAGAGCCCTGATCTTGAGGGCCTAACCCTGGGGGTGTATCCACCCTGGTTTGACCATTCAGCCTCTACGGTGCTGGAAGCCTGCAAAGGCATGCTCGAAACGCTCAAAAGCTTGGGTGCGAAGGTGAGGGAGATAGAAATCCCTGAGCTGGATACTTTGCGGATTGCTCATCTGGTAACCATATCATCTGAAATGGCTGCATGTATGGAACGTTACCACCGATCCCATCGCCGGCATTTCGGGCTGGATGTCAGGACCAACCTGGCACTGGCACGATCTTTCAAGGCATTTGACTATATTCAAGCTCAGCGTATTCGAACGAGAACTCTGGCCGATTTCGGGCGCGTCCTGGAAAAAGTGGACTTAATTGTGACACCGTCTACCGGCCGGACAGCCCCTCCAATCCCAACAGACGCCCTCCCTGATGGCGAGTCTGACCTGAGCACCACCACCGAACTCATGCGATTTGCCGTAGCAGCTAATTTCACCGGCCTGCCTGCGATCACATTTCCAGCCGGGTATGACAAACAAGGCCTGCCAATAGGTTTTCAGGCAATAGCAAAACCCTGGAGAGAAGATATTTTACTACGACTGGCGAACGCCGCAGAAAAGAACACAGAACACAGAGTACCACATGGTTATTATCGAATACTCCGTGATCCTGGTCAACAGAACCAACATGTCGAATAAGGACAGACCTCTGAGGCTGCAAAGATCCACAGCAACCCCAGAGGACTAGGGCAAATATTTCAACCCCGGGTATAAAAAATCTATTTCTGATACTTGAATGAAACGTTGATCCTGGCCCTGTAAGCAGTAACCTTTCCGTCAGTAACTACCAGGTCCAGCCGGGTTACCTCAGCGATCCTCAAATCCCTAAGGCTTGTTCCAGCTGTCTCCACAGCAGTTTTCGCGGCATCCTCCCAGGATGTGTCACTAGTTCCGACCAGTTCGACTATTTTATAAGTAGTCCCGGACATGATGCTCCTCCTTTCAAGGAAAAGGGTTAAGTGAAAAATGGACTTCCAATATAACGGATCACTTCAGACCAGCGGAAAACCCGCCGACCTGCCATATCTATTACATCCGCAGTGTTTCTCTCTTTGCCCAAAAAGAAAACTTAAACAGCGGCCGAGCTTCAGTGAAAGGTTAAAAAATCAGGTCATGATATTTTTTAGGTCAAAGGCACAGAAAATCGCCAACAAGCAGCCAAAAAGTATCCTTTTGGAGTCTGGTAAAGGAATCCTCAAATAACCGGTTCATCAAGGTCAACGCCCCCCTTGTGAGGTAACTGCCTCTTTTTGAAAAATACTCGCATTACGTAAAATGCTGTATAACAAGCGAGGGGTGGACTTCCAGTGTGTGCCTTTTTTACCGGAATGAAATTCTCGATGATTACTGTATGGCCGTGCGGAAAAAATCAGACTGGCTCAGTCTGTATTATGAAGAAGCGCTTGATTTTCTGCTTTTTAAGAGATACTTCGCGTCTACCTCTACATGTTCAGGTTAACAGGGCAAGGCTACAGGTAACATAAAAACAAAAGTTTATTTTTTACAACGATTTTTTCTAATTTTAGAACAGGTAACACAGAATTTCAAGCAATTTGTATAAGGCTTAGGCAGCCCCCCTGAGGTTCGTAACAGCATAAAAAAGTCCTTTATTGGTTTCGGCCTAATGACTAAAATAAAAAAAACATTTCTATAAAGCAAAAGATTGCTTTTCTTTATGAAAAAATTCAAAATTATAACCAGGCTTGATTAGAAGCTTATCGCCCCAGCCTTTGGATGGTATAACCGCGCATAGTATGCGTTTTATTTTGACACTCTGATTGCATTATCCAAAATTATCCTTTTTCATAGGATCTTACTGACAACCCTAGAAAGAAAGGAGCTTAAATGAAATTTGTTATTATCGGAGCGGATGCCGCTGGAATGAGTGCTGCAAGCCGGGCCAAGAGAAATATTCCTGACCTTGAGGTAACAGTCCTTGAAAGAAGTTCGGACGTATCTTACAGCGCCTGTGGAATGCCTTATAACATTGCGGACCCAGACCGCGAAATAGATGATCTTGTTGTACGTCACGCAGAAGTATTCAGGGAGAAGCAAGGGATCGATCTAAGAACCGGATATAGGGCAGATGAAATTAACGCAGGTGAAAAAACAGTCGCGGGAGAGGATAATAATGGGAAAAAATTCAAGGTTCCATATGACAAGCTCCTTATTGCGACCGGGGCTTACCCTATAAAGCCTGAGCTCCCCGGTTTTGACCTGCCAGGCGTTTTTACCCTGAAAAATCTGGAACATGGAAGAGCAATAAAAACCTTCATCGGGTCAGGGAACGTAAAAAGAGCGGTAATCATCGGTATGGGATATATCGCCCTCGAAATGTGCGAGGCCTTACATGCCAGGGGCCTAGAGGTTAATATGGTGAAACCCAGACCCACCCTCCTGCCCTGGATGCCACCCGATCTCGTATCTCTAATCCAGGAAGAACTGGCAATCCACGGCATAGGCATAAATGCCGGGCACGAGATTGAACGTATAGAGTCGGACAGCGGAAAGCTGAAGGTAGTATGCACCGATCTCGTTCTTGAGGGACAGATGGTCCTGGTTGCCATAGGTGTCAGACCGGAAAGCTCTCTGGCAGAGAGAGCTGGAATCAAGTTAGGGCCACAGGACGCCATCGCAGTGGACAAAACCCTTAAGACATCTGATGAAGACATCTACGCCGCCGGAGATTGTGCGGACTCTTACCATGTCGTAACAGGAGAAAAAACATGGGTGCCGTTGGCACTCAGGGCAAACAGGGCAGGTTGGGCTGTCGCGGATAATGTAACAGGCAAAAAGATCGAACTGGAGGGAATAGCCGGATCAGCGGTTTTCAAGGTATTTGACCTGGAGGTAGCACGTACAGGTCTGAGCGTGGCAGAGGCAAAAAAATTCGGTTTCGATCCGGTTGAGGCTGTAATACTTGCGCAATCAAGAGCTCATGCACATCCTGGTTCAACAACAATCGCCGTTCAGATGGTCGGTGACAGAAAATCGGGACGGCTCCTGGGTGCTCAGCTAGTAGGAAGGGAAGGCGCAGTTCATAGAGTGAAAGCGCCGGCTGTAGCTCTTCATGCCGGGATGACCGTTGAGGCATTTAGCCAATGTGATCTGGCGTACGCCCCTCCCTTCAGCCCGACATGGGATCCCATGCTTACTGCGGCCAACCAGCTCTTAAAAAAATTGTGAAAATCGGCTGCGTTGGGGAGACTCTTGTTGTCCGAAACGGCTGGAAAAATATGGAAAAAATTGTCGATGCCCATTAGCTGGACATACATAGCCCTGCTGGCAATTACGATTTTTGGGTTAAGCGTCCTGTTTTACTCTCAAATTGAAAATTTTTTCATATTCTATCCCGAATCAGAATTTGAAACGCTCCCGACAGACTGGGGGCTTTCATATGAGGATGTATTTTTTCTATCTGACGGAGAAATTCAAATACACGGATGGTATTTTCCGCTTAAACCGGACACCCCCGTGATTCTTTTCTGCCACGGAAATGCCGGTAACATATCCCATCGTCTGGAAAACGTTAAACTTCTTGTTGACCAGGGACTCAGTGTCCTGATTTTTGATTACAGGGGCTATGGAAAAAGTGAAGGGAAACCGACCGAGTCCGGGCTCTACGCCGATGGTCTAGCCGCATATAGCTTCCTAGTAGGGCACAAGCATATTCGACCATCCGATATCATACCCTTTGGTCGCTCACTCGGATCTTCGGTAGCTATCGAAATCGCATTGAAACGAAAAGTGAGATCCCTTATAATTGAAAGTGCTTTCACCTCAACCAAGGATATGGCAAAAACCCTCTTCCTTTTCAGGCCTTTCTCCTTCCTTATGCCTGTCCATTATGACAACCTGAAAAAAATCGCTGCCATCAGAGTGCCAAAGCTGGTAATCCATGGAAAACGTGATGAGATAGTTCCATTTCATATGGGAGAGCGTCTTTACCAGGCCGCTCCTAAACCCAAACGCTTTTTTCCTGTAAAAGGCGGCGGCCATAACGACACATATCTGATAGGCGGCAGGAAATATTTTGAAACCATATCCGCATTTGCAAAAACCGATTGGAACTAGTAATTTTTTCCCAGCTCAGCAGACCTCTGACAGGCTGCCTCCACGGCCTTGCGAATCAGCTTGTCAACATGCATCCCGTCCAGCACAGCCAGGCCCGCCGCTGTTGTTCCTCCCGGAGAAGTCACCATTTCTCTGAGTTCCGCGAGTGGACGGCCAGACTCTTTCGCCAGACTCGCAGCACCCAGAAATGTATCCAAAACGAGGCACAGGGCCGTATCCGCCTCAAGACCTGCTGACTTCCCAGCTTCAACCATGCTCTCCATAATTCTGAAAATGTATCCCGGGCCACTCCCTGAAAGGGCGGTCACCGCGTCCATGAATTCCTCTTTCACCTCCACAGTAGTTCCCACTGCGTCAAAAATAATCCTTGCCATCGCCATATGCTGAGCCGTAACCCATTGGCCTCCTGCCAGAGCGCTCACCCCTTTCTGGACGAGGGCGGGCGTATTGGGCATCACTCTGATAATCGGTATATCCTTATCTATCCTGGAGCCAATCATCTTCAGCGGAATACCAGCTGCTATGGAGATCACAAAGTGACTTTCTCGAACCTCCTCTTTTATTTCATTAAGAACTTCCCCCATATTCTGGGGTTTAATACAAAGCAATATAATTGAGCTTTTCCTGACCAATTCAATGTTTGAAGAACACGACCCTGTGCCGAAACTGTCTTGTAGACGCTTTAGAGCGGCCTCATCCCTATCATGAACTAATAAATCATCCGTACTGTAAACTCCACTTTGAAGCAGCCCCTTGATGAGGGCTGTGGCCATGTTCCCTGCACCAACAAAACCTAGAATTTGATCTGCTTGTGTCATGAGAACCCCCATTCATCCCAGATACCTATTGTAAAATGTGTAAGCAAATTGATTCATGAGTTGATTAAATTTTAAGGGTCTTGACTAGAACAGGACTTAAATTTTAGTCTAAGTTCTCGTCAT